>JBKPOZ010000128.1:0-4027 GCA_046733355.1 Pseudomonadota bacterium
GGTTGACCCCCGCGCTGGCCAGCGCCTCGTCGCAATAGTTCTCGTAATCCTGAGTCATCGGATTTGTCCTGAATTCTTAAGTGTTGAAATTCGCCGATCGATTTGAGCCTTCGCCGCGGCGTCACAGCGACGAAGACGCGCAATGTTGTCCTCGTCGTTCAGGGCAACCACGCCCCGCTCGCGCACGGTGAACATGATAGCCTCGACTGTTACTTGTGACGTGGGCCACTTGGTCCGTATTTCGGGCACTTGCCGCGGCTCCGCCTTCCGCTCGCCCTCCTCGCATAGTTCTAGAAAGGTAGAGCGGTACGGAACGGGCGCTGTTTCCAAACGAAGGTCTTCAAAACGATGTCGCGGAAATGCTTGCCGCCACTGAATTTGGATCACTTCCCGGCGCAAAATGAGTTGCTTGCGCCAGAATGCCTGGGAGATGCCGCTCATGTCGCTCTCCCCACACGGATGAGAGGCGAGACCACCATTCTCGGCCGCAGCGATGACGTTTCGATCGGTACGCCATCGGAGCTGATGCGCGGTGTCCAGGAATGTGGAGCGAAGCACTCGGCCTCGACGATGTGCCGCGGACCAAAAATACGGCGGATCGACTGCGATTCTGCCCTTTGCAGGAGTTTGAGTTTGCTTATGTTTTTAGGCGGGCTCGTAACGCGCGGGGTATCTCCTATGGGCGCGCCGTTTTTATTGCTTCCTCCGTTACGCACCTGCTCAGCGCGGTGCGACCGCATCCTGCATTTGGTGGAGCAGAATCGCTGAGCACGCGCTCGCCGGATGACACGCCGCCCGCATGCCGGACAAACTACTGGATCGGTCCGTCTAATTGAAACAAGTTTGCGCTCGCGCGCAGTTTGGTTTATATTGACCATTGCTTTTTCCCTTTGCCGGTATCGCTCAGCAACGCGGCCCGGCATTTTCTTTGCCGGGCGCCGGCCGAATTGTTTGATGTTGTTGGGGATCGCGACCACTGATGGTGTGCCTACCAAGCCGCATAGGAGGCTTGGCCAGGGTCGTTGCGCTGGGCAAGCGCCTTCTTCCATTGGCGAAGACCAGCAAGCGAGTAGCGCCGTTGCCGCGATACTCGAATGCGGGGCGGCCCCTCGCCCCGTGCAGACATACGGGACAACGTATCAGCAGAGATGCCGAGCATGCCCGCTGCTGCGGATGCTGGAAGCAGAAGCTCTTCGGATGACCAGTCGGTATTCATCGCTACTCCTGTTCGATTCGCGGCGAAGTTCGCCGCAACAGGAGTAGATAAAGCGCTTATTTGATGTGTATTGGAACGCCTAAGGAATACACACGCGCTTGGCGACGGTCGCAGCGTGCCGAACACGCCCCATCGCTGTTTTTCGCAATTCTTCGCGCCTACCTGCCTTCAACAATGAGTCAGTAAGCTCTTGTCCTGCGGTAAAGAATTCCGCTGCCAAATCATTTTTCCGGCGATTAGACCGAAGGGTTCTTCGCCATTCCAAAATAGTTCTTCTTAAAGCGGCTTCAGAATTGCTATTGCGAGACTTTTGCCCAGCAAGATTTTCGATTTCTGGGCGTTCCTTAAGAATCATTCTTGCCGCTCCTTCTGGGGTTTCCCCCAACCGAATCAGTGCATCGGCGGCAAAGGCAATCTCTGCTTTAGCTGCTTGAATTTCAGACGTGAGCGGGCGGGCTCGCTTGCTAACGGGCGCAATAAGGGGATGCCGGGCGCCCTCATTTAGATCGGAAAAAATTTGCCCTAAATCGAAAAAGCGGCTGGCATGGGTCAGATCAGGATCGATTTTTTGAAGAAATCGAGCAACAACAGCAAGAGCTGCGGCTATTTGTTCACGCTCGCCTATGACACCGCTAAAGGGATCATTGAGGGAAAAGTTTAAGCCGTCCACTAGTTCCCGTAATGGCTCCGTGACATCGATCGGAGGTTCGTTTGTGTCCGTCATTCTCGCTGCACCTCGCGAGCGCACCGGAAGGGGTCGCGCGGCAGCCAGCGGTGCAAGCTGGTGTTCGGGAGCTACCCTAAGCCGCGCGAGACCGAATATCGGCGGCGTTGCCGATTCCAGCAAGTACCGCGACAAGCCCGTTCACCATTGGTGGCTGTGGCTAACGACCGGCCGCTGATCGTGGCGCGGACGGCTTAGCGGGGTGTGTCGGAACCACAGCCTGAGCCGAGCGGAGCCGGAGCCGCCGTTCCAGGGAATGCCAAAAAGCCGCCCGGTGGCGAGCCGAGCGGCTTTGGGGTAGTCCCGTCTAAGAGGCCCCGTCCGAGAACCTCCTAGACGGAGTTAAGTCAGCTTCTACATCGCGTCAGAACCGAGGCCCTCAAAAGAGTTCCGTACTGTGTCTTCAAGAACACAACTCGACACATAGCGGCAGCGCGCCCACAGGTTCGGCAGTCTCCGCCACCATGTCGCCACCATGAAGGAATGGCGTTGAGAGGGGATCTCGGGCGTAATCTTGGGGGCGTATAATGATCAAGATCATCATCGACGTTGTGCTCTTTTCCAGCATGTTCACGTTTGTCACCGGAATCGTGCTCGCTGCCGCACATGTTCTGGGGTAACGGGGGCGAGGCTATGATAGGTGAGGATGTGGTTGCGCCTGTGGACGAGGATACGTTCGGCAGGAGAGCAGGCGAGTTGCTCACGCGCACAGCATTCGGCAAGGGAGCGGGTGTGCTGCTCACGCGTGTAGTAAGTGGGGAGCAGCACGTCCCACAAAACGTGCTCAAGATAGATCGCGTGCGTCGCGGCGGACCTCCGCGTGTCCGAATGCCGTCGACACACGCACCAATAACGCTGAAAAGAGAAGCCGGCCGGTGACGAATTGCCGAGCAGCTTGCTTGGAGGGAAGGACGCGCACCTGAGATTTTCTAGGGGCCGCCTCGGCTTGATTTTGGTCTCACTGCCTTGTCTTTCGCGGCCTTTTTGCCGTCTCGATAAGTTTCAATCTGGGTGGACAGAAAGTCGGTGTAGCCAATGCGCTCTTTCCTTGCCCCCCTCACCACAACATCCACACCACAAACAGATCAATCGTGACGCAGACCGCGAGGGTGATCAGAACAAACCTTTTCACTTTCTTCATTTCAGTACCCGTAATTGGCTCACCACCTTGATCTGACACCCGAACTACAAATGAAAAGTAAAAGCGAGGGGCTGCAGCAGCTCTCCGCAACTGGATGTCGAAGAAGTCGATATGCTGGGCCATATGCGCTCACACGGCTGCCGTGACCTGCTGATCTATTGCGACGCGAATCGACGGCAATCAGGGCAGTGTCACGATGAACGCGGATCATCTCCCGGATGATCTACCGATCCGGTCGCTAGGGCCTCGGATGGTGTGTGCCCGATGTGGCCATCTTGTGCCGACGTGCGGCCAGACTGGCGGTCGATGACAAACAAGCGGCATGTCTAAACGCCTGCGCTGCAGGCTATAGGTCAGCTTTCGCTAGCTCACGCGAACGCTCGGCTGGAACAGCGGTCTCACGCAGCGCAGCAAACGCAGAGGCATTCGCCAGGGCGTCGGTGGGCGCCAACAAGCTCAAGGCTATTGAACGGCACCGTATGTTGACGCGCGCGGCGGCACAACAGAAGTCGTCACCTTCGAATCCGAAGCAGTCGTCCCCTCTGCCGGGGTGGCGCCGCGCGGATCTGCGGCCGCGACTGGCATTTCGTGTTTTTGCGGTCTCCTGGCCGAGCCCCGAACAGGCTTAAGTTCCGCATAAACTGGATTGGGGGTAAACCGAGGAGCAGAGAATCGTGACCCCTCGGAATGCACGGCAATAGTCTGGGGCTGGTACCCCTTAAGCGCAAACGTCGCCGAGAGTTCAGCCACCTCAAGTTTGAGTTCACATGGCGTGCGACAGGTCTGTCCTGAGACCTCAACTTCGGCGCCAGGGGGCACGGATTCAAACCGTAATGCCGTGGTTGATGGAGATGATTTCAGGAAATCAAGGGCCGATCCGGAACATCCGGCCAATGTGAACCCACAGACCACAAAGCCAATGACTTTACTCATCACGTAATCCTAC
>JBKPOZ010000129.1:0-3586 GCA_046733355.1 Pseudomonadota bacterium
ACCTCGACGTGGAATGCAAAACCCACATGGACGGCCGGCGGCCCCACCTTGCCGAAGCTGGTGAATGTGGTGCGCGCGCTGGTTGGGAGCTCCCAGAACAATAGCCGAACAGGCTGCTACCGCTTTGCTACCCAACTGGCCCTAACTGGAGGTGACAGAAGGGGACGGCAGAGGGGCCAAAGCACACGAAATCAAGCGAATCTTGCGACTAGCTGACACGGCCTGGGACAGAACAAAACGGCAGTTACACAATCAAGAAATGGGCGGCGCTCGCCGCGCTGGGCGCTGCGGCCTTTTATCTTGTGCTGTCGGGGGCGGAGGTTGCGACCCAGCGCTCCTTCATCATGATCGCGATTGTGCTCATCGGGGTGATGGCTGATCGGCCGACGCTCACCTTCCGCACCCTCACCGTCGCCGCGTTCGGCGTGCTGTTACTCGCGCCGGAAGCCATCGTTCATCCGAGCTTTCAGATGTCGTTCGCGGCGACTAATAGATAGCTGTTTGATCAACGACTTGCTCGGCAGGAGAGACGCATTGGCTACCGGATGGCTACCACAGGCGCCGGCTACCGAAACACGCACAGGCTGCCTCCGTACAGGCAGCGCGAGGCCTTCTAGCAGCGGTCGAAGGGTGGGCAAAAGAAAGCGACGCCGGCCAATTCGGCTTGGGAAGGTTCTAGGACGGCGACAAGGCCAGAGGCAGGCCACCTAGGCTAGGAGGACGGTCGCGTTGGGAGAGAGCGATACGGATTTCCGAAACGCAGTATTGCGAGTCGGCGACGGGCGCGACTTCGTGGTCGAGCAGCGCCGCCCTCGTGAGGAGCGGACCGTCATTACCGCCGCGCACTGTCTCGAACACGTGCTTCTGGCCAAACGGCGCGAGGAATTGCCGCCGTGTCATTGGAGTCCCCCTAGGGAGCGCCAACGATTTTAAAGACTTAGATGACGATCGCTCTTCGCTGTCCAACACGTGTCCATAAAACGTCAGCGGACAGAGGTGCACAGCCACATCGGCCCGCCCTTACCGGATGCTTTGGAGGCAATCCGCACAGTTCGGATGCCAGACGCGGATCGACTTCAGCATCAGTAGCGAGTAGACGGACTACGATGACCGACCGATTGACCGCCAGATTCCGCACACGCCAGACTACGAATCTGGGGCTCGGAGGTTCGAATCCTTCCGGGCGCGCCAAATCAGACAACGAAATTAGCGCGTTATGGCAAGCAAACAGTCCAAGCTCCGACGCGGCTGTTTCTGTGCCCGGCGCACGCCCGGAAATGTCTCGGTCGCGACCCTCAGCTGCGGTGATCTCGCTGCGGGGGTAAGTACCTTCGAGCGGGAGCAACATGCGCTGCCCATGTCTGGGCAACGCGAGGAGTTTCTTGGCTTGTCCCGGCTGTGGTAGGGGCAGATTCAGCCGGGGACGGTGTATTGATTCATGATGAAGCGCCCGATCGATCGAAAACGCAACGCTGGCGGCGAAATGGAGATCGGTACGCCCGATGACCAAAGCGCCATCACCGCGATATTTCCTATCGGGGACGATTTGTATGTGGTGAAGGAGCGCAGCGTTTACGAGGTCAAGCTTGCCGACAGGATTGATCCGAATAGAACTAACATTGCGATTCCTAGCACGCATCAAAGAGTGCTCAATTATGGTTCTGACGCTCCGGTGGTGGGCCGCACGCTCCTAACCGCAAAGGAATTGTTTAATCCAACCTACTTGCCGAGAGATTTGGACCTCCCCCAGGCTCTGCGCCTGTGCTTCGAAACCTTAAAAGATCTGGCAGCGATGTTGGATGTCGCCGTGGCGCTTGAGCAGGATCAATTGGCTGCAACCAAAGCTATAGAACATAGCCTACAAAAAGGTGGGGCAATCGCACTCCCAGCGGTCGGCAACATTGCTGCGAGGTGCCAAGATTTTATCCAGAAGGCGGATCACAGTTTGAAATCTCTGCTTGGCATGGTGCGCGTCTTCTATGGAAAGGATGCAGGGCGACAATGGTTCGAGGGATTCACAAAACTCGCATTGAAGCGCTACGGAGAGAGCGATCCGTTCTCTCAATTTCTTGTGAGCATGCTCCCTTTCCTAAAGTTCATCAGGAATGCACGCAACTCTGTTGAGCATCCCAAGGACAGCCAGAGAATAGTCACGCGAGACTTTTTCCCCCAAGCCGACGGCAGTCTCCTGCCGCCCACCATCGAGATAATTCATCCTGATACGTCGATGCGCGCCACTCCTGTGTCGGAATTCATGGGCCAGGTGCAGGAGAAGCTTGTTGCGGTCGTAGAACAAACAACTGCTTTCATGTGCAGCAAGCACGTGCGGCCGCCAATGGCGGCCTTCCCTGTGCAGATCGTGGAGTGGCCCGAAGAAAATAGGTGGCAGAAACACGTCCGCTACTCATACGGCCTCTATGACGCTAACGGTCGACAAATCAGGTCGTCATAGAGTCAATAGCTTAGAGAAGCATCAGTTGCTGAGGCACGAACATAGCTACCACATAGCTACCAAACGACGCCACTTGGCGCGGACGCTATGGCGGGTACACCTTGTTCGGGACGAGGGGGTCGCAGGTTCAAATCCTGCCACTCCGACCAACGAAATCCCCGAAACATGGGCATTTTCTGTCACTGTAGTTATTGGGACAGAAATGACAGGGAGTCCGATCAAGCAGCGGACTTTGTGATCGAGCTATTCGATGTTGTCAGGCGCACCGTCGAGTTCCCATGTCAAAGGGCCTGAACAACCGTCAGCGCTCAGTTGCCTGATCGAAGCGCAGATAGGCGTTGTGGTTTTTCCAGTCATAGCCGACTATGTTGCAGGCGTAGTCGGTCACTGGTACCGGGCCCGACAACAGAATGTTGCCGAAGCGATCGACACCGCCCTTCACCCGATAGGGAAGCGCTGGACATCCAGTAGTGAAAATGTAAGCAGTGCCCTCGAATTTTTCGGGCACCACCCACGCTCCTTTGACTAGAAGCGTGCCCGGCGTCACTCCGATATTGGCCAAGCCCGGGCGCGGTTCCGCGTAGCGGATCTCCATCCGGCCCCCGCGATCGTAAACCTCCATGAGGGAGCCGTTATGGATCACCGTGGACGTCGGAGCCATCGCGTAGGCGGTCGTCGCCGGTGGGCCATAGATTTTGCCTTGGGCGTTTGCCGTGCCCATAATGCTGGCTGATATGCCCAACGCCATCACGATTTTCACAGTCGCATTCATGTTCTTCTCTCCGCAGTCTGGCTCTTCATGTGCGCCGGGGTCATCCGGACGCTTTTTAGTCGCTTTGCCCTCGGTCTCCGACTTGTTACTCTGCGCCAAACATTTGTTCGTTTCCGCAATCGACTGTAGCAACCCCGAGCGCACGCATTTGCGCCAGCCAGGGTGCGCCGAGATATTTGCTCCCTGGGCCAGCTCTTAGTCGCTTTGGCTTCGCAGCAAGACTTGGTTATTCTGCGCCAAACATTTGTTCGTTCGACGTGCCGAGGGATTTCCCGCGGCTGTCGTGATAGCGGACAGAGTCCTGGCCTTGCGGTACCGCGGTCCCAACGCTCTTGCCTTGCGCGTTATAGAATCGCGTCTGC
>JBKPOZ010000130.1:0-28944 GCA_046733355.1 Pseudomonadota bacterium
ATGCTCGCCGCCACGGCAGCGTTGGGAGCTACTTCGTCCCGCGGGGCAGAAGGCCAAACCACTTGCGCATTCGCGCGTGATCTCTTGCCGTTCTCGCAAGAAAATCGTCCCGGCAGGATTTGCGGCAGAAGCGCAGGCCCCAGTGCTGGTAACTGACAAGGCCCAATCTCCCTCCGCAGTTTGCGCAGCGATTGACCGAGGTGATCACGGAAGTCTGCTTCGGGTTCTCGCACAGCCAGCACGGCTGGCGGCGGCAGTTGCACATCAGTTGTCCCGCAGATGGGACAAGGCGCATTGCCGAGAGATTTCCGCCGAATTAATTTTTTGCAATCAGGCCGCCGCCGCCACTCGGACCAACGGGGGGACTCCTTGTGGGACAAACCTAGCCATTCTGCTGCTGAACAATCAGCTCAATTGCTCGGGCACCAAGCATCGCCTCGGCGGTACAGGAGGCGCGGGCGTCGAATATGGGTTGACGCCGAACGTGAGCGTAAAGGCCGAGTATCTGTACATCGCGGCCGCGTCGCTTGAGATCTCGCACATCAATGAAGTCAGAATGGGCCTGAACTACCGCTTCGGCGGTTACTGAACCGCTTGGACTAATTAGCGAGTCAATCGGCCGCTGCGCTCAAAAGAGCGGCAACCGGAAGTGCTCGGGCTAAGGCTTACCTTGTCGTGCACAATGGTTGTGCAACGTGCGCCATATTGCTCTCGCTCACTGAAAGGTGTTCGAATCGACTCTGCTCCGGCATCGAACGGCATCACTACGCCACGGCCGTGATCATTGGAGTAGCGGAAGGGAAAACTGACGCGTTGCCCTCGCGTGACACCGATCACGGAGCTTCGCGCCATACGGCAACATTGCAATAACGCATCCCAGAATTGCTCCGCGCGCATCACGGGCTTTTTGTTTCACCGCACCGTCACGCGGATGGCATAGTCTCTCCCTGAGCCTCAGCCTTCTTTCCTGCGCAAGACCCATCGGAAGGTTTCGGGGCGCAATTCATGGGCGCATTCCAACTGCGCGACAGGAGGGACCATGAAGATAATTCGATCGCTATTACTCGGTTTGCTTGCCATGTTCATCGCCGCGGTGACGGTGTCGCCACACGCGTTGGCGCAACAACAGCAGCAGCGCAAGCCGAACATTCTCGTCATCATGGGAGACGATGTCGGGTGGTTCAACATTGGCGCGTATCACCGCGGAATGATGTCCGGCAAGACGCCGAACCTCGACAGGCTCGCGTCCGAAGGCATGCTGTTCACCGACTATTACGCCGAGGCAAGCTGCACGGCGGGCCGGGCGAACTTCATTACCGGCGAGTTGCCCATCCGCACAGGTTTGACGACCGTTGGTCAGGCAGGCGCCGATGTCGGCATTCCTGACCAAGCGGCGACGCTCGCCACGGCGTTAAAGGCACAAGGCTATGCCACAGGGCAATTCGGCAAGAACCACTTAGGCGATCTGAACAAATATCTGCCGACCGTGCACGGGTTCGATGAGTTCTTCGGATACCTATACCACCTTGACGCTCTCTCTGATCCCTACTGGTACTCGTTTCCCGTGAATCAGGATTACTACAACAAGTATGGACCGCGGAGCGTAATCCACAGCTACGCGACGGACATGGACGACGCCACCGAGCAGCCGCGCTGGGGCAAGGTCGGCAAGCAGCGCATCGTCGATGAGGGCCCGCTGCCGCCATTCCCGGACATGTCGAACGTGCAGAACATGCACGATCTGCCGTTCCTCAAGGCCAAGTACGATATGACGACGTTCGACGAGGTGCTGGTCAAGGCGTCCAGCGACTTCATGGATAAGGCCAAGCGGGACGGCAAGCCGTTCTTCGTATGGCACAACACCACGCGCATGCACGTGTGGACCTTCCTCGCGAAAAAGTACAGCGCGATGCAGAACGCCGACACGAATTACGGTCTCGAGGAAGCCGGCATGGCGCAACTGGATGACAGCGTCGGCGCTCTGCTGAAGCATCTCGACGATATCGGCGAGGCGAACAACACAATCGTCATCTTCACGACGGACAACGGCGCGGAGGTGTTCACGTGGCCCGATGGTGGCATGACGCCATTCAAGAATACCAAGGGCACGGTCGGGGAAGGCGGCTTCCGTGTGCCGTGCATCATCCGCTGGCCGGGCCAGGTCAAGCCGGGCGCCGTCGAGAACGGAATCTTCTCGGGCCTTGACTGGTTTCCCACTCTGATGGCTGCGGCTGGAAATCCGAACATCACCGATCAGCTCCTGAAAGGCGTGAAGCTCGGCGAGCGCACCTACAAGAACCATCTCGACGGCTACAACCAGATGGACCTGCTCACCGGAAAAGGCCCATCCAAGCGTCACGAGGTGTTCTACTTCGGTGGCGCGCAGCTCGGTGCGATTCGTATCGACAACTTCAAGTTCACGTTCTTCACGCAACCGTGGGGCTGGCCGGGCGAAAAGACGACCACGGACATGCCCGGGACGGTCAACATCCGTCAGGATCCCTTCGAGCGTACTCCGAGCATTCGCGGCGAGTCGTTCAACACTGGGGCGGGCGGGTACACGAACGACTTCTTCGCCCGTGAGTTTTGGCGTTTCGTTCTTGTCCAACAGGAAGTCTTCAAGTTGGCGCAAACGGCAATCGACTATCCGCCGATGCAGGACCCGGCCTCCTTCAACCTCGAAGCGGTTAAGAAGAAGATCGAGGAGATGATGAAGCACCACGAAGGTCAGTGACGAATTTCCAACTGTAGGTCCGAGCGAGCCGTATCCGTGCGAACCGGGTGCGGCTCGCTTAATATCTGCCCGTGCATTTCAGAGGTAAATACGTAGCCGCGGCGCTGGGCGGCATCGTCATGCTGGCGACCGGTTTCGCGGTGTGGTGGGTCACTTTCAAATACGGTTCAGATTCCGCGGCTGTGAAATTTGTCGGCAGCGAAGCCTGTGCGGGCTGCCATCGTGCGCAGGCAGCGCTCTGGCGCGGGTCGCAGCACCAGCTGGCTATGCAGCATGCCGCCCAGCATTCGGTGCTTGGGGATTTCAGCAACGCGCAGTTCGATTATTACGGCGTGCGGTCGCGCTTCTTTCGCGATGGGAAAAAATTCCTGGTTGAGACCGACGGTGCGGACGGGAAGCTAGCCACTTTTGAGATCAAGTACACCTTCGGCGTCGACCCACTGCAGCAATATCTGATCGAATTTCCGGACGGGCGCCTGCAGGCGCTCTCTATCGCCTGGGATGCACGGCCAAAGGAGCAGGGCGGCCAGCGCTGGTTTCATCTCTATCCCGACGAGCAGATCAAGCACGACGACGTGCTGCATTGGACCAAGCTGAACCAGAACTGGAATTTCATGTGCGCGGAGTGCCATTCGACCGGCGTGCGCAAGAATTACGACGCAGCCAACGATCGCTTCGCCACCACGTTCGCCGAGATCAGCGTCGGCTGCGAGAGTTGCCACGGCCAGGGCTCGCAGCACGTGGCCTGGGCAAAAAATCAGAGTAGCTGGTCGCTGTTCGGAAAACGCGAGGACCCGAGCAAGGGGCTGCTGGTGCGCTTCGACGAAAGAAAGGACATCGTGTGGCGCCCGGATGCGGGCACGGGCAACGCGCAGCGGAATTTCGCTCCGGCGCAGCTGCGCAAGGAGGTTGAGACCTGCGGGCTCTGCCATGCGCGCCGGAGCGAGTTCTCCGAGGATTGGGCTCCGGGCCGCTGGCTCTCGGACACGCACGTTGTCTCGCCATTGGCGCGGGGGCTGTTTGAGCCTGACGGACAGATGCGGGACGAGGTCTACAACTACGCCTCGTTCAAGCAGAGCAGGATGTTCGCGGCCGGGGTGACGTGCAGCGATTGCCACGAGCCGCACGGGGCGAAGCTGCGCGCGCCCGGCGACGGCGTGTGCGCGCAGTGTCACGCGCCTGAGAAGTATGCGACGGCGAGTCATCATCGACATGCAGGTGTAAATCCGCCGCTCGTCTGCGCGTCCTGCCATATGCCGGAACGCACCTACATGGTGATTGACCGCCGGCACGATCACAGCTTTCGCATCCCGCGGCCGGACCTTTCGGCAAAGATCGGCACGCCGAATGCGTGCAATGACTGTCACGCCGACAAATCAGCACAATGGGCGGCGGATACGATCGAAGGCTGGCACGGATCCAAGCGGAAGGGTTGGCAGCGCTACGCAGAAGCTTTTCATGCCGCGTGGAACGAACAGCCCGACGCGGCGGCCCTACTCGTCGTTGCCGCCGATCGGGACACACCCGCCATTGCGCGCGCGAGCGCACTCGCCGAGCTCGCGCCTTATGTGTCCTCTGCGAATATAAGTCTCGCCCGCAGCGGGCTTGCCGATCCAGACCCGATGGTGCGCATCGGCGCGTTGGATATGCTCGCGAACGCACCACCTGCGCAGATTTGGGCGCTGGCTGCGCCGCTCCTTTCCGACTCAAATCGCGGCGTGCGCATCCGGGCGGCTTCGCTCCTTGCCGCTGTTCCAAGCGCGAGCCAGCCTGCGGCCCAGCGCGAGGCCTTTGAACGCGCGGCGGCCGAATTCATCGCCGCGCAGCGGCTCAACGCCGATCGGCCGGAAGCGCGCGCGACCTTGGCAAACTTTCTTGCGCGGCGCGGACAAGCGCGCGAGGCGGAGGCCGAGTACAAGGCCGCGCTGCGGCTCAATCCTCAATTTGCCCCCGCTTCCATCAATCTCGCCGACCTTTACCGGCAGTCCGGGCGCGATGGCGAAGGCGAAGCTATCTTGCGCAGCGCGATTGAGGCGTCCCCGCGGGATGCAGGCTTGCGCCATGCCCTCGGCCTCGCGCTCACCCGCCTCAAGCGACCCGAGGAGGCGCTTGCCGAGCTGCGCCGGGCCGCGCAACTCGAGCCCGAGCGCGCGCGCTACGCCTACGTATATGCAGTCGCTCTCCATTCCACAGGTGGCGGCGAGCAGGCTGCGGCGGTTCTCAAGGAAAACCTGGTCCGCCATCCCGGCGATCGCGATTCGTTGCTCGCGCTCATCAGCTTCAGCCGGGATGCCGGCGATCTCACGAGCGCGCTGCAGTATGCCGAGCAACTGGCGGGCGTCGCGCCAGGCGATGCCGATGTCCGCGCACTGGTGGAGACTCTCAGGCGACAAGCAACCAAATCCCAAACGCGATGACAAGCGCGTGCTATCGCTCCCCACAGGGGGATGGGGGGGCATCGCATATGGCGCAACGATGTGTCAGACCAAGACCGTCAGGGATGATCACGGTTCGGGACCTTTGTAGGCCTCTCGTTTCGGCAACGGTTAGACCATATGCGATAGTCTTCCCCCTTCGGGGGAGGGATGATGGAGCGCTTCGGCCTATTCAATCCATGAGTTTCAATCGGCCAATCGTGTTCTGGATTGGGGTGCTCGCGGCGGTCATTGCGGCGGTCGCTTTGCTGCGCGAAGTGTTGCTCCCGTTCGTCGCGGGAGCGGTATTTGCCTATCTGCTCAATCCGCTGGCCAACCGGCTCGAGCGGCTCGGAATGAACCGGCTCGTTGCGACGCTGCTCATCGTCGCCTGCGTCTTTCTAATCATCCTGGTGCTGCTTTTCCTGACCGTGCCTGTGCTCGTGCGCGAGCTCTCCGATTTTTTGGAAAACTTCCCCGGCTACCTGCGTCGCCTGCATGATCTCGCGAGCGATCCGTCGCGGCCCTGGCTGAGCAAGATCTTCGCCCAAGGCCTTGCCGAGGCAGAGCGCTCGTTTGGCGAGCTCACCTCGCTCGCAACCGGCTGGATCGGCGCCTTCCTGCACTCCGCCTGGTCGGGGGGACGCGCGTTGATCTCGCTCATCTCGATCGGAATCGTGGCCCCGATCGTCGGCGTCTATCTCGCCTACGACTGGAATAGAATGATCGCCTGGATCGACAATTCGGTCCCGCCGCCGCAGCGCGAGACCGTGCGCGCCCTTGCGCGCGAGATCGATGCCACCATCGGCGGCTTTGTGCGCGGCCAGGGCGTGCTGTGCCTCGTGCTCGCCGCCTATTATGCGCTCACGCTGTCATTCCTCGGCCTCAAACACGGCGCGCTGATCGGGCTTTCGGCCGGCCTCCTAAGCTTCATCCCTTATCTCGGCTCGCTCTCCGGCCTCATCATCGCGACCTGTATCGCAGTCGCGCAGTTCTGGCCGAACTGGACGTCGATCCTGATCGTGCCGGCGATCTTCGTCGTCGGCCAGGCAATTGGAGATTACGTGCTCTCGCCCTACCTGGTCGGCCGGCGCGTGCACCTCAATGCGGTATGGGTGATGTTTGCCCTGTTCGCCTTCGGCTATCTGTTCGGCTTCATCGGGCTCCTGATCGCCGTGCCGCTTGCCGCCGCCATTGGCGTGCTCATGCGCTTCGCCCTGCGGCAGTATTACGCAAGCCCGCTGTATGCGTCGGCGTCTTTGGTTGAGCGGCAGCAGCTCCCGCCGTCTCCCTAAAATACAAGGATGCATGTTCATGGTAGCCAATTGTTAAACATGACGCTTGGCTGCGCGCTCGCATTAATATCAACTAATTGAATGGCTTTTAGTGTTCTTCGCCAAAAAAAGGGGCGGGGAACACAGCGATGTTTCGTCTTCTCTCGTGCATTGGGACCGAGCATGACTGGCGCCTTGTGGTGCTTGCAGGCGTTGTGTGCCTGTTTGCGAGCCTCGTCGCGATCAAGCTGTTTCATCGCGCGCGTGCCACCGAGAACCGCGCACGCCTTGGCTGGCTCACGCTCACCGGCGCGGCAACCGGATGTGGCATCTGGGCCACGCACTTCATCGCCATGCTCGCCTACGAGCCCGGAGTCACCATCGGGTACGGCATCGGGCTGACCGCACTATCGCTGCTTCTGGCAGCATCAATCACAGCGGCGGGATTCGCGCTCGTCGTCTACGGCCAAAAAGGATGGATTGCTCCGGCTGGCGGCGCCGTGATCGGCGGCGGCATCGCCTGCATGCACTACACCGGGATGTGGGCCGTCGAATTGCCGGGGCGCATAAGCTGGGCTCCGGATTTCGTCGCCGTGTCCATTCTGCTGGGCATGGTTTTCGGTGCCGGAGCAACCACCCTGGGGCGTAAGAGCGACGATCTGCGCGTGAGCTTCGCGGCCGCGCTGCTCCTGACGCTTGCCATCGTCTCCCATCACTTCACCGCCATGGCTGCGGTCGAAATCGTGCCCGACCCGACGCGCATGCTCGCCCGGTTTTCGATGTCGCCTTCGGCACTGGCCATCGCTGTTGCAAGTGCAGCCCTGGCTATCCTCGCCATGAGCTTCGCCAGCGCATTTGCAGACAGGTATCTCAAGCAGCGCGATCTGCAGCTCATCACCGCGGTCAACAACATGTCGCACGGGCTCGTCATGTTCGACGCCGATGAGAAGCTCATTGTCTGCAATGATCGATACCTGGAGATGTACGGGCTTTCACGCGCCGCGGTGAAACCGGGCTGCAGTCTATCGGACGTCATAGTGAGTCGAATCAGCACCGGCATGTTCGATCGCACGCTGGAGGAGTATCGAATGGCGATCCTCGTTGCCGTTCGCGAAGGAAAGTGCACGAACACGGTGGTCAATGCGCATGACGGGCGAGCCATTTCGGTGACCAACCGTCCGGTGCCCGGAGGCGGCTGGATCGGAACGCACGAGGACATCACCGAGCGCCGCCGCGCAGAAGAGCGTATCGCGCATCTCGCGCACCACGACGCGTTGACGGATCTGCCCAATCGGACCTTTTTCAACGAACGGCTGAAGGACATCCTCAACGATGCCGCCCATTCGGATCTGCGATTTGCGCTTCTGTGCATCGACCTTGATCGCTTCAAGGAGGTGAACGACGTTTTCGGCCACGTCGGAGGGGATGACGTCCTGTGCGAGCTGGCGCGGCGCCTTCGCGAAGCATCGGGTGAAGCGTTCCTTGCCAGGATCGGGGGCGATGAATTTTCGTTGATCGTACCAGGTGAACAGCCGGCAACGGCGGCAGCGGTGTGTGAGAATTTGATTGCCGCGGCCAGCGCCGATTTCGTTGTTGACGGCCGACATCTCACAATAGGAATCAGCATCGGCGTTGCCGTTTTTCCGACGGACGGAACGGACGCGAGCACGCTCGTTCGAAACGCCGATGCCGCTCTCTATCGCGCGAAGTCGGAAGGCCGCGGCACGATCCGCTTTTTCGAAGCGGAAATGGACAAGCGGCTGCGGGAGCGAAGGGCCTTGCAACAGGAACTGCGCTCGGCGCTGCAGGCGAGGCAATTCAGCCTGGAGTTTCAGCCTCAAGCGCGGGTCGACGGTGAAATCGTCGGGTTCGAAGCCCTGCTGCGCTGGAAGCATCCTGCGCGTGGACTTGTCCCGCCCTGTGATTTCATTCCCCTTGCCGAGGAGAGCGGACTCATTATTCCAATAGGCGAATGGGTGCTGCGCGAAGCCTGCCGTGAAGCGGCGTCCTGGTCACGGCCGCTACGCGTGGCGGTGAATCTTTCTGCCGTGCAATTCAGGCATGGCGATCTGGCCGCTCTGGTGCACTCCGTTCTGTTCCAAACGGGGTTGCCGGCCAACCGCCTCGAGCTGGAAATCACCGAAACCGTGTTGATCAGCGATCACGCGCGCGCCCTGGCGATGTTGCGGCGCCTGAAAGCGCTTGGTGTGAGCATCGCCATGGACGATTTCGGGACCGGCTATTCATCGTTGTCCTATTTGCAATCGTTTCCGTTCGACAAGATCAAGGTCGACCAGACCTTCATCTCCAATCTCGAGCGCAATCCGCAGTCAGCCACCATCGTGCGCGCGGTGATCGCGCTGGCGCAAGGATTGAGCATCCCGGTTCTCGCCGAGGGCGTCGAGACAGAGGAGCAGCTTGCTTTTCTGTCGAATGAATCCTGCGATAACGTGCAAGGCTATTTCATCGGCCGGCCGCGGCCGATCGACGCCTACGCCGACATCGTCGGTAAACCCGACAGCTCTGTGCCTGGGCAGGAGAAAGCCGTCGCCTGACGTCCTGCGATCGCCGGAGGGTAGGTTGGGTCAGCGCGGCCCAGGACGGCGCGTTTCAAGCGACAGCGTGCTCCGCGCGTAACCCAACATCTTATATTGAAAAAATTTGTTGGGTTACGCGCGGAGCAGAGAACAGAGCGCACTGGCATGGGCAGCGGCCGCGCTAACCCAACCTACTCGGAGCAGCGTTCGTACGCCGTCATACCGTCGAACTCATCGCCAACAGAGAGCCGATCGGCACCGCTTGGCATGAGAATGAGAGTGGCGCCGCGTTCCGCGCCACCGTCGACCGGGCAACGCAGATGCGCGGAATAGATCGTGCCGCGCGCGCCGGCCGATTCGATCACCCATGGCACCGCACATCGGCCTTTCGGGCCGACATAGCTGTTCTTCGCAAGCACGATCGTCTGGTCAGGCGTGCGGCAGTGCCGGATGTGCGAAGCCCATGTGCCGTGCAATGAAACGGGAATCGTGTTGTGCCTGACATCGGCAAATGCAGGAGATGCAAGGAACAACAGTAGGATGGGTTGAGCGAAGCGAAACCCATCAAAACATGTAAGGCGCAACATCATTAGTAACGTCTATAAGCACATTTCGCGTGTAGGGTGGAAGTGATGGGTTTCGCTGCGCTCAACCCATCCTACGCCGCTCGGTGCCGCCAGCCGATAACACTGCAAGCGTGTGGCGGGCAATCATCAATTCCTCATCGGTGGGAATAACGTAAAGCCCGACGCGACTGTCCGGCATCGATATGCGCAAGGCGTGCTTCGCATTGGCTTCGCTGTCCAGCACCGCACCGAGCCAGGCGAGTCTCGACGCGATACGCGCGCGGATCTCGGCGGAGTTTTCTCCGATCCCGGCGGTGAACACGAATGCGTCAAGCCCACCCAACGCCGCCGCGAGCATCCCGGCATGAAGCCCGACCCGGTAGCAGAAATAATCGACCGTAAACGCGGCGCGTGGATCCGCGCTCGACAGCAGCTCACGCATGTCGTTGCTGATACCGGAAAGTCCCTTGAGGCCGCACTCGCGGTACAGGAAATCCTGTACTGCGTCGGGGCGCACCTTGTTCTGCTCAAACAGATAAAGCACGACGCCGGGATCGAGCTGACCCGGACGCGTGCCCATGGGCAGGCCGTCGAGAGCGGTGAATCCCATCGTGCTCTCCACGCTGCGCCCGTCTGAGAGGGCGCACATCGAGGCGCCGCTGCCCAGGTGAGCGACAATCACGCGTCCGTGGGCTCGCTCAGGCGCCACCTCCGGCAGCCGCGATGCGACGTATTCGTACGAGAGACCGTGAAAGCCGTAGCGCCGCACCCCTTCCGCGTGCAGCTGGTGCGGGATGGCATAGTGATCTGCGAGGCCATCGTGCCCGCGATGGAATGCCGTATCGAAACAGGCGACTTGCGGCAGCTCGGGAAAACGCGTGAGAAGCGAACGGATCGGCGCCAGATTGTGCGGCTGGTGCAGCGGGGCAAGCGAGACATAACGTTCGAGCCGGGCAAGGACTTCCGCATTTACGAGAACCGGGCTCGCGTATTCGGGCCCGCCATGCACGACGCGGTGGCCGACTGCGCTCGGCGCTGCGCGCTGCTCCTCGCGCAGCCAAGCGCCGGCGGTGTGCATCGCCGCTGGCACGTCGCAAATTGTTTTCGCGTCATATTCGCGATCGATGAGGCTGCTGCGATCCGCGCTACTCGCGCGCAGCCGCGGACGCGTGCCGATGCCGCCCATCTGGCCCTTGATCTTGCGCGTGAGCTTCTCGCCATCGACCGCAAACACCTCGAACTTGACGCTCGAGGAGCCGGCATTGACGACGAGAACGCTGTCCATCGAACCTCACGCGGGGGGCAGGGGCGCACCGATCCGGCGCGCATGCGCGTAAAGCACCGCCACGCCGCACGAGGCCATGCGCGAGCGCACGGAATCCGCGCGCGAGGTGAGAATGATGGGCACGCGCGCGCCGAGCACGATGCCGGCTGCATCCGCGTTTGAGAGGAAGGTGAGGTTCTTCGCCAGCATGTTGCCCGCCTCGAGATCGGGCACGACCAGGATTTGCGCGCGCCCTGCGACCGGAGACTTGATGCCTTTGATCTCGGCCGCCTGCGGGCTGATCGCGTTATCGAACGCAAGCGGTCCGTCGAGCACGCCGCCGGTAATCTGGCCGCGATCGGCCATCTTGCACAGCGCCGCGGCGTCGATGGTAGAGGGAATTTTGGGCGTCACCGTCTCGACCGCGGAGAGGATGCCGACGCGCGGCGTGCCGAGCCCGATCTGCGTGAAAAGATCTATCGCGTTTTGCACGATGTCCCGCTTGCCCTCGAGATCGGGAAAGATGTTGATCGCCGCGTCGGTGATGAAGAGCGTGTCCGCATGGGTCGGTACATCCATGACGAAGACATGGCTGATACGACGCGCGGTCCGCAGGCCGGTCGTTCCGGAGGTCACGGCGCGCATCAGCTCGTCGGTATGCAGGCTGCCCTTCATGAGGAGCTCGCCCTTGCCCTCATGGATGAGCTGGACACCCCGGGCAGCTGCCGCATCGCTGTGCGGTACATCCACGAGCTCATGGCGCGCGATGTCGATGCCGTGTTGTTTGGCTACTGCTGTAATCTTCGCGACGGGGCCGACCAGAATGGGCTTGATGATGCCGAGCTCCGCCGCCTCGGCGGCGCCGCGCAGCGAGCTCTCGTCGCATGGATGCACCACAACTGTCGTGGCCGGCGACACCTGTTTCGCCCGGGCGATGAGCTTCTCATATTTCTTGTGCGGCGGATGAGTGAGCGCACCCGTTGGCGCAATGACGGCGGCGTCGCTGTCCTTCATGCTTGCTGCTCCATCCCGGCGCTCTTCTCGTGGGTCGGGTGTCGGTCACGACGCTTTCGCCTGGAGCTCCCTTCGTGGAAACGGAATGGTCGTTGCTTCCGGCTCACCCAGACCGAACAGGCGTCCAATCTCGCGCAATCGCTCCTCGTCCTCGGCGGACATATTGCCGCGCGCGGCCATCACTTCCTTGATCAGATCAAACGCCTTGCTGCGCGCATCAGCGTCGGGGGGGAGCATTGAGGGAATTGCCGCAAGCGCAGCCGTCTCGTCGATCAGCAGGATGGCGAACTGCTCGCGCACGCGAGCCTTGAATTCCGAGAGCGGCATATCTCCATGGACGCGGCGAAGGCGACGCACAGTCTCGAATCCACGTTCGTCGACGGAGCCACGCGCCATGCCAATGTAGATGAGTGCCCGAACCACGGCTTCGCGCAGCCCGCCTGTGGCCATGTGCGACTTGAGTTCGGCAACGCGATTCTGCACAAGCTCGGCGTGCAGCGGATTTTTTGCCGCTCTGCGCAGCGGCCGCGTGTCGGCGGGATCGATTCCTACCGCTGCTTGCAGCGCCGGTGAGCCGTACACGTTGAGGAACATGCGCTCGGAGATGGCCTCGGTGAACTCGCGCCACCCATCGAGAGCCGCGACGATTTGATCGGATATATTTTGCTGAAGGGCCGCAAACGGATTTTCCTTGGCCGCAGGTCTGCGGTTTTCGCGCACCTGCTCGGCCATGGTGGCAACGCCTGCCATAAGCGGATTGGCATTGGAGAACATCTCGTATTGCAGTCGCAACGGGTGCATTTGCTGTGTCCATTCCGCGAGCGGGCCGGACACGACCGCGCGCACGAGCGGCTGCGCAAACGTGCGATACAGCGACAGGTTGATATCCGAGATGCGGGCCGCCGTTGCGAAACGGCGCTCATCGGCGGCGTCGTTGCCACCGAGGGCGCGAATATCGTCAAGGGTCCGCACCTCGCAGCGCATGACCCAATCGCCGCAAACGAGGTCAGCGTCCGCGGTCGAATCGCTCTTCGGCTCGAAGGTCGCCTCATACAAACCCGGCGGCAGCGTATCGATCAGGTCGATGTTGCTGGCAAACTCGCCATGCTCCTTTTTCGCCACGCCTGACGATACAAAAATTCCGAGGTGACCCACCTTGTCGTGGATCGTGTACACGATGGTTTGCCCGTAGGAGCGAATGTCATCGACATCCTCGTAGAGATCGAGAATCCATCCGAGCGCCTGCTGCGGCGGGGTGATGTTGTCGCCCTTCGAGCAGAACACCACGATGGGAGAGCGGATATTGCGAAGATCGATGGCGGTGCCGTCGGAGGTGGTGATCATTCCCGCCGCCAGCTTGTTGCCGATGAACAGCTCATCGACGATGAACTGGATCTCCTCCGCATTGAGATTGACATGTCCTCCCCACCAGCGCTCGAATCCGAGATAGCGCGGCGCTTCGGTATCGATCCTGGAATAGAGATTGTACTGCTTGCTCCACAAAGTGTTCGCCGGATTCTGATTCTCGAAGTTCTGCACCAGCCAGGCGCCGTCGAACTTGCCCGCGCCCATGTCGCTCGCCAGCGCGGTGAGCCAGCTGCCGCCTAGGAGGCCGCCGCTGTAGCGCATGGGATTCTTGCCGCGCACGCCAGCCCAATAGGAAAGCGGGGAGCCGGCGATGATGACGGGCCCAAACAGTTCGGGGCGCAGCGCCGCCAGAATCATGATCGCCCATCCGCCCTGACAGTTACCGACGACGCACGGCTTGCCGTCGGAATCGGGGTGAAGTGCGATCACCTTCTCGAGGAAAACCGCCTCTGCGCGCGCGATGTCCTCGATTGTCTGCCCGGCCATAGGGTCCGGCAGAAAACCTATGAAGTAACAGGCATGGCCTGCTTTGAATGCGACGCCGATCTCGCTGTCGGCCTTGAAGCCGCCAATGCCGGGCCCGTGTCCGGCGCGCGGATCGACGACGACAAACGGCCGTAGCTTGGGATCAACCGTCACCCCTTTCGGCGGCACGATACGCACGAGCGCGTAGTTCACCGGGCGCTGCAGCGTCCTTCCGTCGAGGATGAGCTCCGCCTCGTAGTTCAGAACATGCGGCGCAGTGTCGGCCAGGTGCTCGCGGTACTGATTGCCGCGTTGACGCATGACGTCCCAGAACAGCACCGTGCGCTGCGCCGCGTCGACCATGTAATCCATGGCGGGTGCAAACATGCCGAACACGTCGATTGCAACCTGTGTTTGCGGCGCAGGATTTTGTTTGCTGCTCACTGAAGCCTCCTATGTGGCTAAGGTGGGCAAAGGCGTGCTCTTGCACGCCGTGCCCACGCGTATGTCTCTCTGCGTCGTCGCGTGCGCACGGCGCGCACACAATCTGTTGATACCTCAACAGTGAGCAGCGCGCCTTGGCGCACCCTACTGCTGGCACGCGCTGACTAACCCCAGCTCAGGGTCATGCCGATATCTCCAGGCATACCGCCCGGAAAGTCGATTATCTGTACTTTCAGCTTGTAGCCGCGTGGGCGAAAGTACTTATGCCACAACTCATAGATTTCCCTGGGCACGCCCGTCAGAGTTTTTTCCCAGCCCGGCTCCTGCTGGTTGATGGCGCGCCCCCTGTCGGTGCACAGCTGATTGGGGAAGCGATGGACCTGAACCTCGGTCAGCCGGTTCTTCATCGCGCGCTCGATTATTCTCATCCCGCGCTTGATGGCCTCCTCGTCGGATACGCCCGAGGGTTTGCTGAGCTGATCGATAAGCGCCTTTTTCTCCGCGTCCGCCTCGGCGTGCTGCTTTGCCTGCTTCTCGGCTTCCTCCGCCTCGGCAAGCGCAATTTTTCCCATCACTTCCTTGGCGGAAGGGAGCAATGCGTCAATTTTGCTTGTCATACCCGTGCTCCATGCGTCTGCCGTTCAGTGAACAACGGGCTATGTGCGGAATTCAACCGACAATAGCACTATGCGTAAGTACCAAGGAAACAATCGGATCACAAATAGCTGATCAATCGCGTTCCTTGTGGCTCAGCCGCAAGGGGCGCCGGGTCCGCCTTCTTCGCAAGAATATAGATTGCCGGGTCAAGCCCGGCGTAACGAATAGAGTCAATATGAATGGAAGATGCTCGAGCTATGATCGTGGGTTCAGGTGCCGGACTGTCCTGCGCAATATTTCAAATATCACGGCGGTCGACCAGCCGAAGAGCAGCACACCGTTCATGGCGGTCATTGGCCCAAGCAGCTGCCATCGAGCTACGGGGATGACGTCGCCGTAGCCAAGCGTCGTGTAATTCACGAAGGCAAAATAGACGCGATTGGTGGCGGCGGGCGCTGCCTCCACGATGGCATAGCACAAAGCCCACACGAGAACCTCGCAGATATGCGCCGTCATGAGCACCATGACGGTCGCAATCATGACGCCGGCAACGTATAGCCATTGTCCGAGCGAGGGCTTGCGTTCAATCCGCTGCACCACCCAAACAATGACTGACATGGTCAGCGCATGAATAACGACGTTGCACGCGCTGACTGCCGTACCGAGCAAGATTTGCCGTAACATGGAAAGCCATTGTGTAAAGGTGCGGCGCGCGCCGAGCGGGTCGAGCCTGCCGTAACGTGTGGACATATGAGCATGACCGCGATGTTGAGCCCAGCCCAGTATTCGGCCATTGAGGTGCTACGCAATGGGCGCCGAGTCGAGATCCGGGCGGAGCGTCCGGACGACAGGGAGGCGGTGCTCGCGGCAGTGCATCGTGCCAGCGCGCAGACGCTTTATCGCAGGTTCTTTGCTGCCAAGCGCAATTTCTCCGACCGAGAGCTCGCGTATTTCTTCGATATCGACTTCGTCACCCATGTGGCTTTGGTTGCGCTCGTGGAAGAGCCAGCGGGGTCAACCATCGTCGGCGGGGCGCGCTACGTTGTGTCAAAAACGGGCAGTGCGGAGGTGGCCTTCTCGATTATTGACCGCTATCAGCGGCAGGGGATCGGCGCGAAGCTGCTGCAGCATCTCGCAGGCATCGCACGCGCGGCGGGCCTCAAGGAGTTTACGGCCGAGGTGCTGCCCGACAACACGTCCATGCTGAAGGTCTTCGAAAACAGCGGGCTTCCGATCAAGATCACCCGCGAGACGGGCGTTGTGCACGTGACGCTCGGCCTCGCATAAAAGCTCAGTGTCCTTCCAGGAACACGTAGTTCTGCCAGCTCCGCATGCGCAGCAGGATTTTGCGGATCATGGACACGTGATGCCAGTAATGCGTGTAGATTGCAACCTGCGCAGCCGCGCCGAGCGGTATCTGATATCCTGACGTATCGTCCTCGATATCGAGCACGGCAAGCGCGCGCCCGCCGGCGGGCCGCTCGCCCGCATCGAGGAGGGCGCCGGTCGCCTGCAGCTGCCCGGCCGCGATCGCATCGAGCACCAGGCGCACCTTGGCCCTGAACACCCGGCCCGGCACCGCGTCGAACGCGATCTCCGCGTCGTCGCCGGCGGCCACGCGCTGCAACGAGTTTTGCTGAAAAGCCGCGGCGAAGGTCCGGTCCTGCTTGTCGGTGTTGATGAACACCATCACGGGCCGCAGCGGGGCAGGGACGACATACATTCCGGGACGCAGCGCGAGCTGGCTGACGAAGCCCGGGCCGGGAGCGCGGGTGATGGTCTGCGCCAGATCGAACTCGGCATCGCCCAGCTCCGCAGTGAGCCGCGCGACCGTGGTGTTCACGCCTCCGATGTTGGACGTATAGGCGAGGCGCGCCCGCTCCTCCTCGGCCCTGGCCGCGTTCCACGTCTGGCGCGCCGCCTCGAGGTTGCGAACGTACACATCCAGCGTGGCCTGGGCGATCACCTTTTTTTCGAACAGCTCGAGCTGGCGATCATAGTTCTGCTGCGCCAGGTCGAATTGCGCCTGCGCCCGTTGCGTTGAGGCGCTCGCCTGATCCAGGGCGGCCTTCATCTGCTTAACGTTCTGCTCGGATTCGGCGAGCAACGCCTTCTTTTGATCAACGATATACTCGTACGGCTTGGGATCGAGGCGGAACAGCACATCGCCTTCCTTGAGCATCGTATTGCCCTGCACCGGCACCTCGATAACGCGCCCTTTCACCCCCGGAATGATCGGCGTCGCCGCAAAATAGATGCGGGCATTCTTCGTGAACGGATGATTGTAGTTCATGACCAGCAGCAGCAGGGTGATGCCAATGATGCCGCCGAGCGCCGCTGTTGCGAGCGACCATTGATTCACGGGTATCTTGAAGAGCTTGAATACGACGTAACAAAACGAGAGGTAGATGAGGATGAGCAAAAGCTCCATTACTCACCTCCGGCCTTTACGGCTCTCGATTCGGCAGCTGTTTCCTTCAGGTGATTTTTCTTGCGCCCGGCATGCTTCGGTGCCTGGTCCTTCAGATTGTTTTCCAGCTCCGCGATGCGTCGTCGCAGGTCCTCCAGCTCGGCTGCCTCGATCGGAGCGGACGCGTTTGTCGGCTGCTGCGCAAATCCCCAGCCGCGCTCGGGCCGGTATGCCATCGCCCAGATCCAGAGGAACGGCCACAGCGCGTGCAGCGTGAAGAGACTTACCCATCCCGCCGCGTGGATCGCATCCTGATGGGGATGGTTGCGGCTTTTTGCGATCATGTACGGAATGTCATGGATCGCGATGATCCCGTAGAACAATACCACGACCACGAAAAGCAGCAGAAACAGCGCGAAGTAATTCAGAAAAGGGTCGCCGATCATTGGTCTTCCATATCAAAGAGCGGCGCTGGAGCGGTTCGACGAGCGTAGCCGAACACGTGCTTTCATGTAAACGCGGACGCGCGGCAGGCGCCCGGCGAAATCGACGCGCCTCAGGGAGGTCGCGGGAAATTGCTTGTCCGCTCGCCCGCTCTAAAGTCATACTCGGTCGCAAATGCTATGTTGGCAAGTGGAACACCTGCGATGATCCCGGCGGTCAAAGCCAAGCTCCTCGAAGGCAAGCGGGGCCTCATCGTCGGGATTGCCAACGATCAGTCCATCGCGTGGGGCTGCGCCAAGGCGTTTCGCGCGCTTGGGGCGGAGCTCGCGGTGACTTATCTCAACGACAAGGCAAAGAAATTCGTCGAGCCGCTCGCGCGCGAGCTGGAGGCGCCAATCCTCATGCCGCTCGATGTGCGCACGCCCGGGCAGATGGATGCGGTGTTCGAGCGCATACGCGAGGAGTGGGGCCGGCTCGATTTCGCCGTGCACTCCATCGCCTTCTCGCCCAAGGAGGCGCTGCAGGGACGCGTCGTCGACGTGCCGCAGCAAGGATTTCAAACTACCATGGATGTGTCCTGCTGGAGCTTTATCCGCATGGCGCATCTCGCCGAGCCGCTCATGCGCAAGGGCGGCACGCTGTTCACCATGACCTATTACGGCAGCCAGATGGTGGTGAAGAACTACAACATCATGGGCGTGGCGAAAGCGGCGCTCGAGTGCGCGGTGCGCTATATTGCCGCCGAGCTGGGGCCGAAGGGCATTCGCGTGCATGCCATCTCGCCCGGGCCGCTGGCCACCCGCGCCGCATCCGGCATTCCCGAGTTTGATCAGCTGCTGGACAAGGCGAAAGCGAAAGCGCCCGCGCGCAGTCTGGTGAGCATCGACGACGTCGGCGTCGCCACCGCCTTTCTTGCGCATGACGCCGCCCGCCTGATTACCGGAGAAACCGTTTACATCGACGGCGGCTACCACATCATGGATTAGCCTCGTTTTTCCTCTCGCGGGGGATAGGTGCGTCCATGTGCAGTGAGAGGACATCTCCGATGCAACAGAAGACCGGCGCCAATACTCGCGAGAAGATGAAGCGCAAGGATTACGAGAAGGAGCTGGCGAAACTGCAGGTCGAGCTGGCTGATTTGCAGGAATGGGTAAAGCAAAAAGGCGCGCGCATTATCATCGTGTTCGAGGGCCGCGACGCTGCCGGCAAGGGCGGAACAATCAAGGCGATTACCGAACGAGTAAGCCCGCGCGTGTTTCGTGTCGTGGCGCTGCCGGCCCCCTCCGACCGCGAAAAAACGCAGATGTACGTGCAACGTTACATCGAGAAGTTCCCTGCCGCGGGCGAGATCGTGATCTTCGACCGCAGCTGGTACAATCGCGCCGGCGTCGAACACGTCATGGGCTTCTGCACCGACGAGCAACACCGCCACTTTCTGAAACTCTGTCCGCAAATCGAGAAATACGTCATCGACGCCGGGGTCATCTTCATCAAGATCTGGCTCGAGGTCGGCCAGGATGAGCAGGAGAGGCGCTTCGCCGCTCGCATCGACGATCCGGTCCGACAATGGAAGCTCAGCCCGATGGACATCGAATCCTACAGCCGCTGGTATGATTACTCGCGTGCCCGCGACGAGATGCTCGAGGCCACGGACAGCAAGCATGCGCCGTGGTATATCGTGCGCTCCGACGACAAGCGGCGTGCCAGGCTCAACACCATCTCACATATCCTGAAACTGATCCCGTACGAGAAGCTCGCACACAAGAAGGTCAAACTCCCAAAACGATCTGAGAAAAAGAAATACGATGATCGAGCCTCTTTGCGAGGAAGAAACTTCGTCATTGAGAAATACTGAAGAATCTTGACGCGCGCACAGCATCTGACGGTGCGAGGGACAATGAAAACGCTGTTCCGTCTAGTTGCTGCCGCGACGTTGCTTGGCATCATAGTTGTGGGCCCAGCTGTTGCGCGCTCGAAAGGGAGTAGCATTGAGATCCGCTACGTGCTCCCGAAGAATCCCGCACATCAGGCGATACACGCGGGATTGAAAGAGCAACGCGTGCTGGAAAGGGTGCAGGAGTTCCTCAGCCCGTTTCGGCTGCCGAGGACACTGCGAGTGTCGCTGGCCGGGTGCGATGGTGAGGCGGACGCTTTCTACGCGGATGACGCAATAACCATCTGTTACGAGTATATCGATGAGCTGTGGAAGCGCATGCCTGCGGAGAGGACCGCGGCCGGCGTCATGCCAATCGATACGATTGTAGGCCCCTTCTTTGACACCTCGCTGCACGAATTCGCGCATGCCTTGTTCGACATGTTGGACCTACCTGTGTTGGGACGCGAGGAAGACGCAGCCGATCAGGTCGCAGCCTATATCTACCTTCAATTGGGGCGCTCGGAGGCGCGCCGGCTGATTACCGGTACGGCACACGCCTACATTGCAGAAAGCGCTGCGGCGCCGCCCTCGCTTAAGCAATTCGCTGATGAGCATGGCACGCCCGCGCAACGTGCGTACAATCTGTTATGCATCGCCTATGGTGCCGATCCGAAGCTCTTCGGTGACTTTGTGAGCAAGGGATATTTGCCCAAAAAACGAGCCGAGGGCTGCAACGACGAGTACGGGCAGATTGCAGACGCGTTCGAAACGCTGATCAGCCCGCATATCGACCGGGCGCGTGCAAAAAAGATTTTAGACAGAAGCTGGCTCCCCGAACCGACGAGGCAGATGCCGCGCCGGGCAGGCTCTGCCCATCCTGCCGATGCCCAGCAATGAACTGTCGCTTTGGTGCAGCTATGATCTCGCCGCTGCGGGTTTACTTTTAGTTTGTTGATTCGAGTACACTATCGAGGGTCATTGTCCGGTGCAGACCGCCGGTTCTTTCACCCAGCCCATCAGCGCGCAGGAGATCGCGCGCACGGCTATGCGCTCCGACGATGCGCAGCGCGATCCCGCGTGCGGCAAGCTCGTCACACAGCTCGTGCAACATGCGCGCTCCGGCAAGATCGACGTAAGGTGAAGCCGACAGATCGCAGACGACCATGCGGATGGCGGAAGCTGCAGCTACGCGGCTGCGCACCTCCTCCAGTACCCGATCGGCATTGACGTAGATCAGCGATGCTTCGGGCCGAAAGGCGATGACGCCCGCCAACTGCTCGTTTTCGGGATGCCGCGCGATGTCCGAGTAGCTGCTCGTCCCCGGAATACGGCCCAGGAATGCGACGTGAGGGCGCGCCACACGAGCAAGCAGCATCGTGGCTGACGCGAGCGCCGCAAACAGGATGCCTTCCAGTATCCCGAGGAGCAAAACTGCGCCAAGCGCGATGGCTGCGGCGAAGAAATCCAGGCGGCTCACCTGCCACATGCGAGAGAGGGCTCGAAAGTCGATCAATCTGGATATCGCGGTCAGCACCACGGCTGCGAGTACAGCCTTGGGCAGGTCATCCAGCAGGCGCGTGAGAAACAGGAGGCAGAACGCAAGCACGATCGAGGCGAAGACGAGCGCGAGCGGCGTACGCGCCCCGGCGTTGTCGTTCACTGCTGTCTGCGACAGACCGCCTGCGACCGGATAGCCTTGGCCCAGGGCCGTCGCGAGATTTGCCGCGCCCAGACCCAGCAACTCCTGTCGCGCATCCAGCTGGTAGCCGTGCTTTGCGGCGAAGGTGCGCGCCGCAGACACACTCTCGACGTAAGCCAGCAAGAGGCAGCCGGTGGCGAGTGGCACGATGCCCTCCACGTCGCGCAGCCGCAGCGCCGGGCCGTGCAAGAACGGCAGCCCGGGCGGGATTTCGCCAGTTGTTGCAAGCCCCAGCGCAGGGAGTCCCAGAACCGACGCAAGCACTATCGAGAGCGCAACGACAGCCAGTGCCGTCGGTTTCCCCGGCAGCAGGCGCTCGCCTGTAACCAGCAGCAGGATTGCGCTGACACCGACGATGACCGTGAGAACACTCGTCTGCGTCAATTGTCCGGCGAAGAGCACGGCGCGCTCGACAAAATTGTGCCCGCCGCCTGCCACACCAAACAGACTCGGGAGCTGCGTCATGCCGATGGCGAGGCCCGCTCCGGCCTTGAAGCCCGTGAGGATGCTGTCGCTTATGAGCTTGACCAGCGCGCTCAGACGCAGGGCCCAGGCCAGGACGCAAAGGCCGGCGACCAAAAATGCGCTCAGGCTGGCGATCTGCGCATATCGCTGCAGGTCGCCGTTCGCCATCGCGCCCACGGTCGCGAAGATCATGAGCGAGATCGCCGAAGTGGGCCCGATAGCCAGTTGACGGGAGGACCCGAGCAGAGCGTAGCCCAGACCTCCCAGGAGATAGCCGTAAACGCCCACCTGGGGAGGAAGGCCGGCGAGTGCCGCATAGGCCAGGGAAACGGGGATGGCGTAGGCGGCGAGGGTTACGCCGGCAGCAACATCGCCGGGCAAATATCCGGGCTGATATGTCAGCAGCCAGCGCGCCGGCGGAAAATGCGGCAGCCACGACGATCGCTGCGCTGAATTTGCGAAATCCGTCACGATGAGTGCCTCATTGCCCAGGTTCACATAATATCATGTCAGCGTTGATCGCCGGTGGCCAACGAATGAGACCAGCTCTCGGGCAACACCAGGAATCGATTTGCACTTCCCTTGAGGATTCGTTGAACGTTTTATTGGCCTTCGGCGCCGCCGCTTTGCGTGCCGGAAACACCGCAAGCCGCACACGCGAGTGGATGGAGCTGCTGGCGCGAAAAATGGGGTTTGATGGCCTCTCGCTGAGCCTTTCACCCGAGAACGTCACGGCCACCGTTCACCGCTACGGCGAGCGCGCCATTGGCATGCGTGAAGTCGGATGCCTTGGTATCAACGCGTGGCGTATTGCTGAGCTGGAGCGGCTTGCAAGAACGGCGGAGCCGGCGCTGTCGCTGGCCGAAATCACAACCAAGCTGGTTGAGATCGAGTCAGCGCGTTCCCTTTACTCAAGGGCGCAGACTGCCACAACGATCGGCGTAGCGAGTGGAGCATTTGCATTCCTTAACGGGAGTGCGGCGCCGGAAATGATCGCAGCAGCAATAGGGGGCGGCATTGGCCAGTCCATGCGAGCGTGGCTGTTGCGCCGTCAGGTCAATCACTATGCGGCGGGAGCGTTAACCGCAGGTGCGGCCTCGGGAGTGTACGTGGTGACGGCGATGCTCGCCACTGCAATGGGTTTCGGCATCGCGCGCCACCCTGCCGGATTCATCTCCTCGGTATTGTTTCTGGTACCCGGGTTTCCGTTGATCGCCGGCTTTTTCGATCTGTTGCAGAACCAGATCCTTGCTGGCCTTAGCCGGCTTGCGCATGGTGTCATGATGCTGTTGGTGGTCGCGTTTGGCGTGAGCATTGTCATCGCATTGGGCGGCGTCGATTTGTTGCCACAGCCCGCTCTTCAACTCCCCTATGCGCTGAAGCTGCTGCTACGAGCGGTGGCAAGCTTTGCTGCGGGCTGCGCCTTCGCGATGTTGTTCAACAATTCCGCGCGCGTCATGCTCGCGGTGGGTCTACTCGCGGCGGCGGCAAACGAACTGCGCCTGGTCCTACACGATTCCGGAATGATGCTCGCGCCGGCCGGCTTCTTCGGCGCCCTGACGGTGGGACTCGTGGCTTCGGTCATCGATTATCGGTTCAACATACCGGCCGCCATCATGACGGTGCCGGCGATCATCATTATGGTGCCTGGCCTGTATGCGTTCCAAACGCTCGTCTCGCTCAATCGTGGGGAGGTGCTCGATGCAATGCAAGCGTTTGCCGCGTGCGGCTTCGTAATCGGCGCCTTGGCCATGGGATTGGCCGCCGCGCGGTATACGATGCGCCGTTCTAATCCCGCGATGAACAGCTACTCTTGATCGCTACGACGGTAGTTACGGGCATTTTGTCCAGCCCCTGGACCAGATTGTTAACGGCAGTGCTTGCGTCAGTGCATGCCTTCTGAGTTGAGTACTGGCTTGTTGTAATCGATGTCGAGATTCCATTTGCATTCACTGCAACCACCAGAACCGTGAGTATCCACATTTCTTTGGTCTCTGCGCACATGTTGATGAATGGGCCAATTTAGCAGGGCAGAAGGCACGAATAAATGCCCTCTCTCCTGCTGAACGCGCTTAGGCGAGGATTGCACGCATATTTTTCCTCCGGTTGCGCAGTGTTGGATCATTTTACAATGAGTGATTGGGCCCGCATTCGGTTTGTTCGCGAATCAGGGGGGCCTTTGCGCTGACTTACTCGCCGATCGCGATGATGTCGCGGACCAGATCGACGATCTCGATCGTGGCGTCGCTGTTGGCGAGCGCAGTGACCCCTATCCACGATCCATTGTTCTTGCGTGCTATGGCACTCGACGCCATGAAACCACTGACGACTCCATCGTGCTGATAGAGCCAACGGTCCGGCCGTTCGCAGGCATACCAGCCCATGGCATATCTGCAGCCGATATAAACTTGGGATTTCGTGACCGGCGGCGCCCCGGGCAAGGACATGATTTTGACCGAGGGGGAACCAATGACGCGTCCCTCCATCAATGCGATATTCCAACGCGCCATGTCCGCGACGGAGCTGATCATGTCTCCCGCCCCCAAAAGCCAGTCCCCCTGATAGAAAAACGGATTTTTCAAATAATTCGGAGGTGCATCCACCACGCCCGGCGGCGTCGGCTCGCCGTAGAACCCGGCAGTGCTCATCCCAGCCCTGGCGAGAATCCGTTCGTGTCTATAGTCGCTTGCAACCGGAGTATTTGACGCGTGGCCGCCTTTGAGAACCTGAATAGCCAACGCGAGAAGAAAATAATTCGTGTTGCTGTATTCGAATTTCCCTGCCGGCTCGGTCAGCCGATAGGTTTTCATCCGTTCGATGACGCCGGCCACGTCGATCGCTCCTGATGCAGGGACAAAGCCTCCCTGACCGGCCGTGTACAGATACTCGTCGTCGGTGTAATTTGGAAGGTTTGACGTCATCGTCAGCAGATGGCGAATGGTGATCCTGGCCACCTCGTTTCGGCGAATGCCCGGCGCCAGCTCGGCAAGGGTTGTGTCGAGCGTGAACGGCAGACCGGTGGACGGCACGCTGGTACCGTCCTCGATCAACGCGAGTATTGCCGCGGCGGTGAACTGCTTGGTTACCGATCCAATGTGGTAGCGGGTCTTTTCTCCATCGGGGACCAGCGATCCGGCGGACCCGATCGCTTTCGACAGCACAACCTTGCCATCGATCGACGCACTCACGGCCAAGCTGGGCGTTCGCAATGTCACACCCTATGCCGGAAATGAGAGCTTCCTGGCGGCACCCTCCAAGCGCACCAAGGCAGTCTGGGACAAGCTGCAGCCCTATTTTCAGGCGGAGCGAAAGAAAGGTGTGCTCGCGGTCGATGCACGCGCACCTTCGACTATGCTGGCGCACAAGGCCGGCTACATCGACCGCAACAACGAGGTCATCGTCGGCCTGCAAACCGACGAGCCGTTCAAGCGCGCGATCGTCCCGTTCGGTGGATTGCGGATGGTTGAGGCAGGCCTCAAGGCCGCAGGCTTCGAAGCGGACAAGCAGGTCCATGAGACGTTCACGAAATACCGCAAATCCCACAACGACGGCGTGTTCGACGCCTACACACCGGAAATCATGAAATGCAGGAGGTCCGGCATCATCACCGGACTTCCGGATGCATATGGGCGCGGACGCATCATTGGCGATTACCGGCGCGTGGCCCTCTATGGCACCGACGGCCTGCTCGAAGCCAAGAAGCGGGAGCGCGCGCAAATCGACGACATGTGGCCGACCGATGAGGTCATCCGCATGCGCGAGGAGCTTTCCGATCAGATTCGCGCGCTTGAGGACCTCGCCGCCATGGCGAAGCTCTACGAGTGCGACATCACGCGGCCGGCGAATGACGCGCAGGAGGCCGTGCAGTGGACGTATCTCGCTTACCTGGGCGCCATCAAGGAAGCGAATGGTGCGGCGATGTCCATCGGCCGCATCTCGAGCTTCCTCGACATCTACATCGAGCGTGACCTCAAGGAAGGCACGCTGGACGAGGCAGGCGCACAGGAGCTGTGGGACCAGCTCGTGCAAAAGCTGCGCATCGTGCGTTTCCTGCGCACGCCGGAATATGACGCGCTGTTCAGCGGTGACCCGTATTGGGCAACTGAGTGCGTCGGCGGCATCAATCTAAACGGCCAGCCGCTCGTGACCAAGAGCAGCTATCGCATGCTGCACACCCTGACAAATCTCGGTGCGGCGCCGGAGCCGAACATTACTGTGCTCTGGTCGAAATACATGCCGGAGAATTTCAAGCGGTACTGCATCAAGGTCAGCCGGCAGACGTCGTCGCTGCAATACGAGAACGATGACCTGATGCGGCCCTACTGGGGCGACGACTACGGCATTGCGTGCTGCGTGTCGGCGATGAAGCTCGGCAAGCAGATGCAGTTCTTCGGCGCGCGAGTGAACTTGGCCAAATGCCTGCTCTACGCCATCAACGGCGGGCGCGACGAGATGTCCGGCGAGCAGGTGGCGCCGCCCAGCCCGCCCGTCACGGGCGATATCCTCGACTACGACGAGGTGACGGAAAAGTTCGACCACATGATGGAGTGGCTCGCGCGCACCTACGTGCACGCGATGAACTGCATCCATTATATGCACGACAAATATTTCTATGAGCGCCTGGAAATGGCGCTGCACGACCGCGACATCCTGCGCACGATGGCGTTCGGCATCGCCGGCCTTTCAGTCGTTGCCGACAGCCTCGCGGCCATCAAATACGCCAAGGTGAATGTTATCCGCGACGACACAGGGCTCGCCGTGGACTACCGCATCGAAGGGCCGATCGAAGGCACCAACGTGGTGCCGCAGTTCGGCAACAACGACGATCGGGTAGACAGCATCGCTGCGGACCTGGTGACCCGGTTCATGCAGAAGATCCGCAAGCACCCGACCTATCGGAACGCGACGCACACGCAAAGCGTGCTGACGATCACGTCCAACGTGGTCTATGGCAAGCACACGGGAAACACGCCGGACGGACGCCGCAAGGGTGAGCCGTTCGGGCCGGGCGCCAACCCGATGCACGGTCGCGACAGTCATGGCTGGCTCGCTTCCTGCCTCTCAGTGGCAAAGCTGCCCTACAAGGATGCGCAGGACGGGATCAGCTACACCGTTTCGCTTGCGCCGCAGAAGGCGCACCTTTCAGACGAGGAGCTGACCGGTGCCGCGGTGAAGGCGATGGACATGTATTTCGATCGCGGCGGCTTCCATATGAACCTGAACGTCCTCGACAAGGAGACGCTCGAGGATGCGATGAAGAATCCGGACAAGTACCCACAACTCACGATCCGCGTGTCCGGGTATGCGGTGAACTTCGTGCGGCTGACGCCGGAGCAACAGCGGGATGTGATCAGCCGCACCTTCCACGGTCAGATCTGAGACCGGGAAGAGTGCCGTGTCCCAGCTCGGCACACTCGAGGCCGGCAGCCGACACGACCTCCGCGTCGGACTCTCGCCCGATGCGCCTGATGAAGCTGCGTTCCGCGACGATAGCGAAGGTGCTTTCGGCTACGTCCATTCCTACGAGTCATCTTCCCGATACGACGGACCAGGCTTGCGTGCGGTGCTGTTCGTATCGGGATGCTTGCTGCGCTGCTCTTACTGCCACAATCCCGATACGTGGCATTTGAAGGACGGCACGTACGTCTCCGCCAAACAGGTGATCGACCGGCTTGGCACGTTTGCGGCGCCGCTGCGTGCGCTCGATGGCGGGCTGACCATCTCGGGCGGCGAGCCTATGGTCCAGCTTGCCTTTACGCGTCGGATATTGGCCGCCGCCAAGCAGATGGGCCTTCACACGGCCATCGAGACCTCGGGCTTTCTCGGCGACCGCGCCGACGAGCGATATCTCTCCTGCCTCGATCTCGTGCTGCTCGACATCAAAAGCTCCGATGCCGAGACATATCGCACAGTGACCGGGCGCGATCTCGCGCCCACGCTGCGCTTTGCCGAGCGCCTCGCGGCAATCGGGAAGCCTACCTGGGTCAGGTTTACGCTGGTGGCCGGCCTCACCGACGATCCAGCAAATGTCGAGGGCATCGCGCGATTTGTTGCGCCTATGAAAAATATCGAATGGGTCGAAGTACAGCCTTTCCATCAACTCGGCGCGTTCAAGTGGAAGGCGATGGGTCTCGAGTACAAGCACTTTAACACACCACCGCCCGCGCCCGATCTGACCAAGCGGGTCATCGATCAGTTCCGCGCCGCCGGCTGCAATGCACGCTGATCAGGGAAAACGCCCATGCTGAATCTCGCTCGCGATATCATCGGGACACAGCCGATCCTCGCCACATTCCTTGCAATCGGTCTCGGGTACCTGGTGGGACAAATCAGCATTGGCGGATTTTCGCTCGGCGTCGGGGCCGTTCTGTTTGTGGGGCTGGCGATTGGCGCTTTCGCTCCCAAGGCGCAGATCACCGGACCGATCGGACTGACCGGCCTGATCATGTTCCTCTACGGGATCGGAATTCTGTACGGGCGACAGTTCTTTGAAGGCATGGCAGGAGCTGCGGGGCGCAAATACAACCTGCTGGCGCTCGTTGGCGTTGTCGCCGGGCTCCTTGTCGCGCTCGGACTCGGGCACGCGTTCGGCATCAAGATCGGCCACACGCTGGGCATTTATGCGGGTTCGATGACGAGCACCGCCACACTGCAGGCAGCCCTGGACGTGATGAAGAACGGCGAGCCCTCGATCGGCTATTCGATCGCCTATCCGTTCGGCGTAATCGGGCCGATCCTCTGCATTTATTTCCTGACGCGGCAGGTGCAGCCGAAATTCCCGCCCAAGGTTCAGCGCTTCCACATGGGCGAGATTACGCTGGCTGACAATTTTGCAGGACGTACGCTCACCGGGATCAGCGGCGAGCTGCCGCCGGGTGTGCAAATCTCCATGGTGCGCAAGGGAGACCAGAGCTTTGTTCCGGCGGGTGACATGGTGCTCGCTGCAGGTGACGGCGTTCTGGTCGTTGCCGACGAGGAAAACGCAATTCCCGCAGCGGCGGCCAAGCTAGGTCGCCTGGAAGCGGGACGCATGGTGAAAGACCGCGCTTCGCTCGACTACATCCGGGTTTTTGTTGGAAAGGCAGGCGCGGTCGGTATTCCGCTGTCGCAATTGCCTTTGCCAAAAGGTTTCCCGACACACCTCCTGCATATCCGTCGCTATGACATGGATATCGTCCCCACGCCCGATTTGATGCTCGAATTCGGGGACCGGGTCGGCGTGCTGGTGCCTCCAGACCGAAAGGAAGACATCCGTAAATTTTTTGGCGACACGATCAAGGCTACGGCGGAATTCAGCTACGTGTCCCTCGGGCTGGGAATGGTCCTGGGAGTGCTGCTTGGCTTGATTCCGATTCCCATTCCCGGTGTGGGGG
>JBKPOZ010000131.1:0-5158 GCA_046733355.1 Pseudomonadota bacterium
CGCTCGAGCCGCTCATTGCGGCCAAGCTTTGTCGACGCAAACGCCTCAATGAAGCTTCGCTGATTCCGAATCATTGCGGTTCTCCCTCACCCGAGAGAATCACCACTGCAGAATTTCGCAACGGTTCCCGCTGGGGAGACGGAGCACGCCGGAGTTTGCCGCCCAGCAACGGCGAACCCCCTTAATCCGAGACGCCGAGCACGCGGAAGACTTCCTCGAGCTGCGGGCTTATCGGCACGTTGAGGCGCTCGCCCGTCGGTGTCTTGCGGATGAACCACCTGTGATAGTACTCGAACAGATCGCCGCTTTCGGCCATCGCGTGGAAGGCGCGCAACACGATATCGTTGAGCTCCCGGTCGTCTTTGCGATACATGATCCCATACGGGTCATAGGAGAGAAGCTCGCCGACCACGCTGAGCTCGCGCTCCATCTTGTGGTGCGCGATCAGCCCGTAGAGCAGGATGTCGTCGGTAGCGAAGGCGTCCGCCCTGCCCTCGACGACCAGCGTGTACGCCTCCTCGTGGTCGCGCGCGGAGATCACGTTCGCGCCGAGCTGAAACTTCTCATTAAGCCGCTTTATCACCTGCTCGTTGGTCGTGCCGGCGGTGACAACGACGACCTTCCCCTTCAGATCCCTATAGGACCTGATGGGGGAGCCGCGCTTAACCATGAGCTTGGTGCCGGCGACAAAGATGATCGGCGAGAACGCGACCTGTTTGGAGCGCTCCGCGTTGTTGGTTGTCGATCCGCATTCGAGATCGATCTTGCCCGACGTGAGCGCCGGTATACGCGTTTCCGGGGTCACCGCGACGAAGTCGACGCGCAGGCCGGGCTTGTCGATCTCGCTCGCTATTGCGTCCACGATGCCGCGGCACAAATCGATCGAATAGCCGATCGGCTTCTTGTCGGGACCAACATAGGAGAAGGGAAACGATGGCTCTCGATAGCCCAGCGCAACGGCGCCGGCCTTGTGCACCTTGGCCAGGGTGCCGGTGAGGCGCGCCAGCGGATCTTGTTGTTCCTGCGCCGCACTTGCACCCGCAAAGAGCGCAACCGAACAAGCGGTGAGAATCCATGTGCAGTATCTCATGACGGTCTCCACGGCGGCGGGAGCGAGGCTGCCAGTCTCTTTTCTCTTGTTCATTCCGCCGGGCTCGCCGCAATGATCGCGTCGTCCTCTTCCATCGGCTCGTGCACATGCTTGGGGTTGGGGTCATATTCGCCCTCCCATTTTGCGACGACGACAGTCGCGATCGAGTTGCCGACCACATTGGTGGCGCTGCGGCCCATGTCGAGGAACTGGTCGATGCCCATGATGAGCAGCAGTCCCGCCTCGGGAATGTTGAAGGTCGACAGCGTCGCCGCGATCACCACCAGGGACGCACGTGGCACGCCGGCCATGCCCTTCGAGGTGAGCATGAGCAGCGCCAGCATCGCGATCTGCGTGCCGAGCGACAGCTCGATGCCGTAGGCCTGCGCGATGAACATGGTCGCGAAAGTCGTGTACATCATGGTGCCGTCGAGATTGAAGGAATAGCCGAGCGGCAGCACGAAGCTCACGATTCGGTTCGAGGCGCCGAACCGCTCCAGCTCCTCGACCGTCTTCGGGTAGGCGGCCTCCGAGCTCGCCGTCGAGAATGCGAGCAGGAACGGCTCGCGGATGAACCGCAGCAGCGTGATCACGCGTGGCCCGAGAAAGAGGAAGCCGCCGAGGATCAGGATGCCCCAGAGGATGACAAGACAGAGATAGAACTGGCCCATGAACTTGCCGTAGGTGACGAGAATGCCCAGACCTTGCGTCGTCACCGTCGCGGCAACCGCGGCAAATACCGCAACCGGTGCAGTCAGCATGACGTAATTCGTGATCTTGAGCATCACGTGCGCCATCTCGTCGGCAACGATGACCAGCTGCCGTCCTTTTTCGCCCAGCGATGTGACCGCTACGCCGGCAAAGATCGAAAACACAACGATCTGCAGGATCTCGTTGTTGGCCATCGCCTCGATAATGGATTTCGGCACCACGTGGGTGACGAATTCCTTGAGGGTGAGGGCGGAAACCTTGAGATTGGTGGAGGCGCCTGCCTCCGGCAGCGGCAGATTGAGGTTGTGCCCGGGCTGCAGCAGGTTGACCATGATAAGGCCGAGCGCGAGCGAAATGAGCGATGCGGTGAGGAACCATCCCATCGCTTTCAGGCCGATGCGGCCGATCGATTCCGTGTCACCCATGTGCGCGATGCCCACGACCAGCATCGAGAACACCAGAGGCGCAATGATCATCTTGATCAGGCGCAGGAACACGTCCGTGACGATCGAGAAATAGCCCGAGACCGTTGCCGCCGTTTTCGGATCAGGAATTGTCAGATAATCAATGTAGCCAACGATGGCTCCGAGAATCATGCCGCCGAGTATCCAATACGTGAAGCGCTTGCCCATCGCCTTCTCCCTCGCCTCTCTTTCCCGCATCGCGCCGGCCATGCGCGATCAGCGGGATGCAAACCTCTTTAACTGTCCGCCGCCCCGATGGTTGTGTTGCCTCGCGCCCGATCTCGGCGACAGTGCGCGACGGCAATGCCGTCCCGCGGCCCCAATTCCGTGAGTGAATGAGATGCCGATAACGCGGTGACCACGTGGCCAGTCCTGCCGCCCGTCCTGGAAGACGGACGCGCTATGCTAGCACGGACTGGCGGCTCGCATGGCCGTTTTTCTCGAGCCATCGAGGGGGCATACGGATGCGCAGGGCTCCGACGCCTATAAACTTGAAGCTCTCCGAAACGCGCGCGCTTTGACCGTACGCAACTGGCTGGCCGGCCGCGCCGTTGTGCCGGCAACAACGCCGATCAAGGGCTTTGGCAAGAGCAGGCCTGTCGCGCCCAACAGCACCGCAGACGGCAAGGACGATCCACTAGGGCGACAAAAAACCGGCGGGTTGAGGTCGTATTCGACCGCTGCGTCTGAAGATTCCTATCAGATCAGCAGATGCGCGGCCGCAATCACGATTCCGGTCACGGACGCGAACATGCATGAAAACAGCACGGCATCAATGATCAGTCTGGTCATTGTATATTCCCCCGAAGGCCCCTGGCGCCGCTTGGTCTAGGTCACTCCTTCTTTGGGGCGGAAAGGTGACGGCCGTTGCCCAATGTCGGGCAATTGGCATTCCAAGATCGTCTCAGCCGAGGTATTTCTCGTTGTCCGCGCCGAGTTGCGGCGCCGCCTTCACGTCCGCAGACGGGTCTCGAAAGCCGGGCACAAGCGGCATGGGCAGGGCCGGAATGCGCTCGCCCATCTCATTTGCGAGCACATGGTCGAACAGCCCGCGCGCCTTGAAGTGAGGATCGTGCAGCGCCTCGCCGATTGTCGCGACGATCGAGCAGCAGCAATCGCGCCCGGCAAAGCGAGCCCGCCAGATCTCGGAATTCTCCCGCGCAATGATCTCGGCGCAAGCTCGTGCGGTACGTTGCGGATCGCGCCGGTCCTCGCGCAGTTCCCTGTCGAGCCCAATGGTCTCGCAGAACTCTTCCCAGAACTTCTGCTCAAGCGGCGCGGCGGCAACAAGCTTTCCGTCGCGCGTGGGATAGAGATGAAACCGCGGCGATCCCCCGGTTAGAAGCTCGCTGCCGTTGCCCGGGTTTGCCCCGGTCGCGGCAAGCTTGCCGATCGCCCAGAACATCCATGGAAAGAGGTTATCGCTCATGGCGATATCAAGGTAGCGCCCGCGACCGGTGCGGCCTCGCTCGATGAGCGCAAGCAGAATGTTGAGCACGGCTGGATAGGTGCCTCCGCCAATGTCGGCTACGAGCGCGGGCGGAATCACCGGATGCGCCAGGCTGCCCATGGACAGCGCCAGCAATCCAGCATCGCCGATGTAATTGAGATCGTGTCCCGCCACGTCCCGCTTGGGGCCCGCCTGTCCATAGCCGCTGATTGAACAGTAGATGAGCCGCGGATTGAGCTGCGCCACGCGCTCGTAATCGAGTCCGAGCCGGGCCATGACGCCGGGGCGGAACTGCTCGACCAGAACGTCGGCGCGCGCGACCAAAGGCGCAAGGCGCGCCTGATCCGCGGGACTTTTCAGATCGATGGCGAGGCTCTTCTTGCCACGGTTGAGCAGCGCATAGTTCACGCTGCTGACTCCCCATCTGGGCTGGCCTTGGCGCATCTCCTCGCCTCGGCCCGGGCGCTCGATCTTGAGCACCTCCGCGCCTGCCTCGGCGAGAATAAGCGTGGCCAGCGGCCCCGGCAGCAGCGTGGAAAAATCGAGTACCAGCACGCCTTCGAGTGGCTGCATGCTTACCTCCGCACGAGCGCGCTGAGCAGGAATGCCGCAGATGGAGTGAGACGCAATGACAAGATCGAGCCGCAGCCCCGGAGAAAGCCTGCCCGATGTCGCTCATCCGGCGCTTGTAACGGCTGTGCGCGCGAAGTGCGACCAGCGTGAGGCAGGATGCGAGCGTGGCGAAAATGCGAGACTTGGCCTATATGTTCTCAGCAGCACACACAAGAAACGCCGGCGGGGTGCCGCGCGCGCTCTTTCACGGAGGAGCCCAGAATGACCCAGATCCGCCATCTCGCCCAGCCTGTGCATCGTCGTCCCGGCGAGCTCGGCGTGCATTCGCTTGATCATTTCAATTTTTCCGTGCCGGATGTGGCGGACGCCGAGAAATTCTACCGTTCATTCGGGCTCGAAGTGCGCGAGGAGGACGGAAAGCTGAATGTCCATACGCGCGGCAATCCCCACCGGTGGGGCTCGATCGCGGAAGGTCCGCGCAAGAAGCTCAACTACATTTCTTTCGGCGCCTTCGAGGACGACCTGCCACGCTTCCGCGAGCGACTCAAGAATTTGCGCATCGACCTGCTCGATCCGCCACCCGGTTTCGAATCCAACGGGCTTTGGTTTCGCGACGAGGACGGCACGCTCATCGAGATCAGGGTAGCCGAGAAATCCTCCCCCAACGAGAAATCGATGGTCGATAATTCCGCGGGCCTGCCGGCAAAGGCGAACGCCCCCTCGCGCAGCAAGGTGCCGTTCGTGCAGCCGCGGCGGCTTGCGCACATGCTCGTGTTTACGCGCGATATTCCCAAGACGATCGCCTTTTACAAAAATGTGTTGGGGCTCCGGCTCTCAGACCGCTCGGGCGACATGATCGCGTTCATGCAC
>JBKPOZ010000132.1:0-7534 GCA_046733355.1 Pseudomonadota bacterium
CCACCTTCTTGCGGCTCGTCCCGGCCCGCTTGACCGCGCTCTTCACCGCGCCCTTGCTCTTGCCGGTCTTCTTGGCCTCGTATCGTACCTCATAATCCTGGCCACCTGCCACTCGTTTTCGATCCTGGCTCCGCCCGCGCCTTGTCTTCTTGGCCATTACCCTCCTCCATTCTCCAATCAGCATCCATCCTGAGTGCGCCTTAGCACTCCAGATTTGTCGATTGTCGTGCGAAAGTTATCCACCGCAATCTATGCGCCTCCGACCCGGCACCAACTCAATCGGGAAAGAAGCCCGCTCCCACGAGCGCCACGCCCTCGGCCTTCACCGCCTTGACGTAGCTCCACTTGTGCGATGGCTCAGTCTGCCCCGGCTTGGGCAACCAGTAGTCCACCCATCCAGCCCCGTTCTCCTGCGCCACCTTCATAATCTCATCGTGAAATGGTTTACCCCTTTTGTCTTTCTCGCCGTGATATGAGCGGCCCTCCCGCGCAGGGAACGCCGGATTGAGCAACACAGTGCCATCAGGTGCATATGCGAACACATACAGCTCGCCCGAGAACCACTCGCTGTCCTTCTGGCGAAACTCCGATAGAGCCGCCTTGCCTTTCGCGTCGACGACAGCCGCCGCCTTGTTGACGAGGGCTTCGATACGCTTCGCCTCTGCTGAGGACGGTGGCTGATCTTGAGACAGCGCAGGATGGCCGATGGTCATCGCAAGCACCGCAACAAATGCCATGCGCCCTAGCATAGTCAATCTCCTCTGATGATCCGCTTTTCGGCCCTCAAGCCGCGTCGTCAATTACCTGCTTTGCCGCATTGTCGATGACAATAGGCGTCTGAAAATACTGAAACTCAGGCGCGGCCCCGAACACGGAACGGATGCGCTCCTGAAAACCCTCACCGTGCCTTCGATGTTTTTCCACAGATACACACCCCCCGCACCGCGCGTGCCTTCGTCGAACAGGAAAGCCTTGTGGATCAGGTCCGGGTTGGCCTGCCACGTACGAACACTGGCGCGAAACTTCTTGACCGCGTCTTCCCGACTCATCTGATCCGACAGCCGCCACGACACAATCTCCGTAATCATCGCGTGGTCTCCTTCTTTGCCAAAGCTTACTACTCAATCACCTCATCAGCTCGGGCGAGCAGCGTGGCAGACACATTGAGGCCCAGGGCCTTCGCGGTCGTGAGATTGATGACAAAATCGAACTTCGTTGGTTGCTCGACCGGAATGTCTGCAGGTTTGGCGCCGCGCAGAATTTTGTCCACCACATCGGCGGCACGGCTCCACATGTGTGCCCAGTTCGGTCCATAGCAAATGAGGCCGCCCGCCTCGACCGGCTCTCGAAAAGTGTACATCGTCGGTAGCCGCGCAGCGAGCGCAAACGTATTAATCCGCGTTAGGTTCTCGAACGTGAGCGGGCCGGGCGACACATACAAGGCCTGACCCCGCCCGTTCAGCGCTTCGAAAGCGGCAGGAATGTCCTCTGCGCGTTGAATGTTCAGCGCCATCGTTTGGACCGAGAGAGTGCGGGAGGCTTCCTGGACTTCTTCTACGTCGCGAGCAGTCAGCGGATTGTCGACGGCGGCTAAGATGCCAAACAGACGCAAGTCGGGGATGATCTCGCGCAAAAGTTCGACGCGCTTTGATGCCGTATCAGGTGCTTGGCCCGATAAACCAGTGACATTGCCGCCGGGTCGGGCAAGGCTTGCTACGATGCTGGTGCCGACCGGGTCACCGGCCGTCGCGAACACGATTGGAATGACCGACGTCGCGCGCTTGGCCGCAAGCGTCGGTGGCGTGTTATGTGTGAGTATCAGATCGACCTTGAGCCGAACAAACTCCGCCGCAAGTTCGGCAAAGCGCTCGGCGCGTCCTTCGGCCCACCGATACTCTACACGAACATCGCGGCCCTCGGTCCAGCCCAGTTCACGCAGGCGCTGCAGAAAGGCAGCAGTCAGATGGCTCTGCGCCGCAGCGGTCGTCGCGCCCATCAGCCCGATAACGGGCGTTCGCTGCTGTGCCCTTATTGTTAGGGGCCAAGCCACCGCCGCACTGCCAAGCAGCCCGATGACATCTCTACGCCGCATGAGAACTCCCTCGGGTTCGAGCATCGCATGAGGGTACTACGCGCGCAGCAGTGTTCAAGGCGCGCCCTGCCGAACTCCTCCGTGCTCCTTGACGCCCCAGACCCCCGCAGCAAGCATCAGCAGCTCCCTCAAGGCATAGAGCCTTAGCAAATGGACTGCGTATGCGTGAACCTTGTCGTGCTTGCTCTGTTCTCCGCAGCTCTATGCGGTGTGGCCATTGCTTCGGATAATGTCATAGCGACCAGCGTGTTCGCGGGTCTCACGGGTGCTATCGGAGTACTTGCGATAGTGCTTAGGACATCGCAGTGAGCTGGAAACAACGGCAGCTTGCGATCCTCGCTGTGCTCTCCGCCGTCATGTGCGGGATCGCGGAGGCGACGGGGAACGTGTTTGCCACATCCATTTTCGCGTATTTGACCGCTGGTATTGTGTTGGCGTTCGTAGCAGTCAAGATATTTGGTGACGATGCGTACGAGCGCTGATCGGCGCTATTCTGTGAGCCGTCGCAGCTTGGTCGCGTCGTGGCGCGCGCCGTTAAGGACCGGAGCAGAGTTGCTCGGACAACCACGAGAAAGCTAGTTGGGCGCAGTTCCCGTCCAATCCTCAGCGGCGCAGTCCAGAGATGTCTCTCCGCGTAGAACGCAATCCTAACAGCGCACATCCAGAAACGGATCAGTTGGCTATGAGCGGCAATTTGTGCGTCGGTCGAGTTTACAAGCGAGAGTTCACCAGAACGACGCAATGGCTCTGGGCGATCAACGGCGTGCAGCAGACGCCGCCGAATGTCATGCGCCTCGCAGGCGTGACAGGCTCGTTTGAGGAAGCGCAAGCCGAGCTGAAAGAGAACTGGGCCAAGTGGCTCGTCTGGGCGAAGCTACAGGAGATAAGTGAGTAAACGGCCCAGTCGGCAACAGCTCGGGAAGAGAGGACAAAACGTGCGCACAAAAATAGTTAGGTTGATGGCCCTGCTAGTGTCTGGGCTTGCGGCGGGTGCTTACGCTCAAGGCACTAGCGAAAGCATTGTCGTCCTGCCGAATGAGATTATGTGGAAGGCTGCGCCTGTGAGCCCCGGCCCAGATATCGCCGTCATCTATGGCGACCCATCGAAGGCCGGCGTCTACGTCCAGCGAGTAAGGTTTCCCGCCGGACTAAAGCTCATGCCGCATTTTCATCCGGACGAATGGCGCACCGGAGTAGTTTTATCAGGCAACTACTATTTCGGTCTCGGCGAGCAGTGGGATGAAAGCAGCCTCAGGCTCTATCCTCCCGGCACGTTCTTTTCCGAGCCAAAGGGGACACCTCACTTCGTGTGGGCGAAGGATGGAGAGGTGATGGTCCAGTTCACTGCCATGGGACCTACCGGCATTACGCGCATTCCACAAAAGCAATGACCGATGTTAGGACAAGAATTGTTCCAGACTAGGAGACGAAGAGGATGCGAATAGCGGGTGCGGTTACGATCTGCGCGCTGCTGGTCATGCCGAGTGTCGCCTTGGCAGGCGCGGCGGAAGATGCCAATGCCGCTCTTGAGCGGTGTCGTACACAGCCGCCAACGACCCGGACGGACGTAGGCTAGGCTCCAAGCGCCTCATCAAGATCGCCCGTGTGGGGGGCGCTGCAGAATTTCCCGCTCATAGGCGTCGCAAGGCGGGATGTGTCACATACGCTTCCATGAGGTCTCATTCACTTCAGTGCTCGCAGCACTTAATGGTGGCCCAGGGCTACTTCAGCGACGCTCTCAATGCCTTCTTTAAAGACCGGTCAGCATCTGTTTCGGGAGCCGTGAACTGTTCGAGGACTTCGACTCTGCCAATTCGGAACGGATCGACGACCACCTCACCTTCATCATAGTAATCTTCTGGCTTTCGCACGAGCAGAACCGCTTCAGGCGGAGCCAACGTTTTCAATAGTACGCCGCCGGGATAAGACTGCCCCCAATGCGTTGCAAATCCGCGAGCGACGCCAGCATCTGTGCTCCATGAAAACCCGTAAAGCCGACGACGCCGCTCTTGCGCGTTAGCGCCGCGGAAGAGGAGTAAAAGTTCGCCCGAATAATTCCGCGGCATGAGCACGCGGAGCGCAGCAGCACATACCGGGCGGTCGCCTACGCAGAGTGGCAGCATCTTGTGTTCGACCCATATCGGAACGAATGCGTGCTGTACTTCCGTACTGACGCGCGACAGCTTCGCCACGCGCGCAAACGCTATGCGCCATCCAACATCTCCGGCCTCGTTCAGCCATCTCGCGGCGTCATATAGCCGGTCCGCATCTCCTTCTTTACACAAACGCTCAAATACCTTTGCCGCTTTTAGACATTCCCGCCGTTCCTTTAAGTCTTGCGCGCGTACGTGAGGTGGCCGGGCATCTTTCGCTGGCATTGATGCGCCTCGCGCTTACGCCGCGTCACTCGGCAATAGGACCGGCTCGATAACTGAGGGGTCGTCATTCTCCGGCTTGTTGACGCGCGTTGAGCCACATTCGCATCAGGTCAGCCGGGAAGGGGCGCATCAAGTCGCGCGGATCAGGCTCGTCACTGAGCCATCGCGTATAGTCGCCGGGTGCGAGGATCGCTGGCATTCGGTCGTGGATTTCGCCCACCAACTCGTTGGCGTCGGTCGTGATGACGGCGAAGGTCCTGATCCACTCACCGGACGCAGGGTCCTTCCAGTTCTGCCATAGACCCGCGATACCGAATGGTGACCCGTCCTCCATGGCAATGGCATAAGGCTGCTTCGCGCGCTGGCCCTTAATCGCCTTCCACTCGTAGAACCCGTCCACCGGAAGAATGCAGCGGCGCAAGCGGTACGCATCGCGGAACGTCGGCAGAGTGCTCACCGTCTCGCATTTGGCGTTGATCGGCTTGCGCCCGCCCGTTGGGTCTTTGCACCAGTACGGAATGAGACCCCACCGGAGCGGATCAAGAGAGACTTCCCCAGTCTTGTGGTTGCGCCGGATGACCAATAGCTCTTGGCTCGGCGCGGCGTTCCAGCGCGGGGGATAGTTGTGCACGCGGCTATCGCGCACGTTCAGGCCATCAACAATGGCGTAACGTAGTGGTCCGCTGCTCTGGATAACTCTCCCGCACATGGGCAGTTTATCTAGTGCAGATCGCGACGCGCGCCAGTATCGATCGCCGCGGATTGGACCCCTAGCGACCCGGCAGCAATGCCGGTCTGTTACCGAGCAGCTAATGCCAGACGCATTAGAAGCGGTGAAGCCGCTACGCAGCGCACAAAACCTGATTGCGCGCGCCAAGCAGGAACTGAGTGAGCAGCGCGCACGAATCAAGCTCAAGCCCCCGGACAGGAAAGATGCCGCGGCTGAACTCGGAAGGCAGGAAATTCGCGCTTGGCTTCGCAGCATGCCTCAAGCAAAGCGCGACCGAATGTTTAATGGCGGCGGTGAGCAGGTCGATCCTGCAATCGCAGACGCTGTGCTGTCTGCCCCGCGCGTATTATCCGGCGTGGCAGCGTCTCATCTAAAGCTGATGCAGGACCGTTTGCTGGAGGCTCAATTTCCTGGCGAACTCGATGATCTAGCCGATTTGGAGAACGCCATCGCAGTCACCGAGCGGGCCGCAACCGTCAACATGAATGAGATCATTCGCGAGATGGGCATTACCCAAGAAAGGTTTGCAGAACTCGCTCAACCGGTCTTGCGCGAAGTCGATGCCGCCGATGCTGCCGCAATGCGGTCGAGGAGGTCGCAAACAAACACCAGAACAGTTGATGTAAATGCAGTGGCTGAGCAGCCGGTCTAAACTTATCGATTGGCAATAGACACGAATGCGCATCACCTGTCGGTGGCGGTGCGCCAAACGGCGCCAATGGCACGTATTCAACGAAAGGAACGTAAGTTATGGTAGGAAACCAAAACCCCTAGAAGGTCCCATAACGCGTTTTGATGCGAGTCATTGCGGCACTCTCGGGCATGCGGGAATATCCTACAGGTTTTCTGGCCCTTCTCCGTTGAGGCACGTTGGGTCGGTCAGGACAGAACACGCTCGGGCAGCCGCTGCACGGCTTGGCTCTGCCCGCCAACGCGCAAAATGCGGTGAGCGCCGCTGCTTATCTCTGGCCGGTGCGCTACGCTGATGCGCGTCATTTTGAGATATGTCAAGCTCTCGTTAATGCATTTCTCGTTCTCGACATCGAGGTGAGCCGTTCCCTCATCCAGAAAGAGCATGCGCGGTTGTCGATACAGCGCGCGTGCTAATAGCACGCGCTGTTTCTGACCGCCCGACAGCGAGCTTCCCATATCGCCGATCAAACTGTTGTAGGTCATCGGCATGGCCATGATCTCATCGTGGATGCGCGCAAGCTGCGCGCACTTGATCATTCTTTGCTGATCGAAGGACGGATCAAAGAAGCAGATGTTATCGGCAATCGATCCGGAGAGGAGTTGGTCCTCCTGCATGACCGCGCCGATTTGCTCCCGGTACGCCCTCGTTCCAACGCTCGAGAGCGGCATCCCGTCGATCAGAACGTCTCCATGCGTGGGCTCCAGGAGCCCGAGCATAATCTTGATGAGCGTGGTCTTGCCGCCTCCGGAAGGACCGGTAATTGTGACGAACTCCCCCGGCTCAATGAGCAAATTGAAATCTTCGAGCACGAAAGGCTCGGATTCCGCATAGCGGAAGAACACCTTGCGAAGCTCGATGCGACCTTCGATGGGTCGCATGTAGGCCAGCACCTGATCGTGCCCACGCTCAAGCTTGCTTAACGCTATGTCTGCGAGACGTTCCAGATGCAGCTCGAGGATGCGGAAATCGAGCGCCTTTTCGACCAGCTGTACACCCTTTTCTATGAACTGCACTTTGTAGCTCATAAAGGCGAAAATCATCCCGATGGTAAACGCGTCCGCTAGCGCCATCCTGGCCGCAAGATAAATTGTGATGATGTTTTCCAGCCCGAAGATCGCGTCGTTTATGGTGGTAAATGCCACCTTCGTTCGACCGAGCCGGACATTGGCGCTCACCACATCGGCGTAGCGGTTGAGCCATTGCGCCTCACGATCGCTCTCGCGGTTGAACAGCTTGAGAGTCTGAATTGCACGCAACGTTTCGATAAAGGTGGAACTCTCCTGCGCCTTTGCCTCGATCACCGCCAGATTGCGTTGCCGCAATATCCGGTAGAGACCAATCCGTACCAAGCCGTACAGAACGAAAGCGGTGAGCACGACGAGCGCAAGCTTTGCGCTGTACACGAATATCATGGCAATGGTCGCGAGAGCCATAACGCCATCGATGACCGCAGTTATGACGCCTTCCGCCAAGGCGGCTCTGATCGGCTCAATGGAAGTAAACCGCGACAGGATGTCGCCAATGTGCCGTTTTTCGAAATAAGCAATCGGGAGGCGAACGAGATGATGAAACAGGCGAGCGCCAATCTGAAAGTGCATGACGTTCCTGTCTCTTATACACATCTGACGCTGCCGACGAAT
>JBKPOZ010000133.1:0-8227 GCA_046733355.1 Pseudomonadota bacterium
TGCGTGGACGTGCGAGTCCCCTGCTCTCCGCCAGTGACAACCATCCAATACCGCGCGCAGCGTCAGCGCCACCGTGCCGTTCCTTCCCTTCGGCAGCGTTTTTTGCAGCCCTAACGCGCGCCAGGGCGCGAAGCAGAGCCGTGGCCTGAGTTTGGGTCACACCTGTCGCTGCAGATTGGCTTCGGTAAAACCAGAGTTATCGGAGGTTCTTTTCAGCGCTCGCTGGGACTCCCCAGCAAGGTTGGCCCGATCTTGCTCGGCCTATAATCAGGCAGGATGCAACGGGCTACATTGCGAGAAAACCTAACCATCCGCCGGAAGCTCCTTGTTCCTCAATCATTCGCTTCACTCCGAAGACCTTTTTGCCCGTCCGATTCCGAGGTGCTCGCCGATGATTTCCGATGTCTCCTGAAGCTCGGCCCTTGTGCCTCGGAACACCACCGTTCCGCGACTCAACACGAAGAACAGGTCGCCTACGGACAGGGCCAACCGAAGATTTTGCTCGACCAGGAGAATAGATATGCCGCGCGCCCGGCTCTCAAGGATTCCTGCGCGGATCGCGTTGACCATGCTCGGTGCAAGTCCCTCAGTGGGCTCGTCGAGCATGAGGAGCTCAGGTTCGCAGGCGAGTGCTCTCGCAATCGCAAGCATCTGTTGCTGACCGCCGCTAAGGTTCTTGCCAAGGCTGCGGCGCCGCACCTGCAGGTCAGGAAAAAATCCAAGCGCCTCCCGGACGCGTTGTCCGGAAGGGGATCGACCCGTGGCTTGCGCGGCAACCCGGATGTTCTCCTCGACCGATAGCGAACCGAAAACCCGGCGGTCCTCCGGAACCCAGGCTAGACCTCGCGCCGCCACTACGTGAGGCGCGCGCCCATCGATGCGATCGCCACGAAACAAGATGCTCCCGCCGCTCAGCGGCACAATGCCCATGATTGCCTTCAGCGTCGTGCTCTTCCCCGCGCCGTTACGTCCCACCAGGCACACAATCTGACCCGCCTGTACCTCCAGTCCCACTCCATGCAGCACGTGGGCCGAGCCGTAGTGCACGTGAACGTCCTCCAGCACCAGCACTACAGCGTCCCCGCGTCGATCTCTCCGAGGTAGGCATCCTGGACGATCGGGTCGCTGCTGACGGCGTCGGGAGTCCCGCTGGCAATGACGCGCCCCTGAGTCATAACCGTGATCTCGTCAGAGATGCCGAGAACCATTTCCACATCGTGTTCGACGAGCAGAATGGCGGAACACTGGGCGATGCGGCGAATGAGTGCGCCAATGCGCTCCGTTTCGCCCGGCGACATACCCGCGGTTGGCTCATCCATCAGAAGCACCCTTGGTTGAAGCGCTAACGCGATAGCGATCTCGAGTATCCGCTTGTCTCCGTGCGCAAGATGATCGGCATTCGCTTCGGCCTGCGCCGAGAGACCGAGCATATCCAAGACGTCATAGGCCCGGTCCTGAGCCTCCGCGGCGCTTTGAGTGCGATGCCACATCTGAAGATTCCTGCCGAGACGAGACCCGGCTGCAAGTGCCACGTTCTCTATGACCGTTAGATCGCCAAAGACCTTCGTGATCTGAAACGTTCTTGCCAGTCCGGCGGCAACAAGCCGATGCGGTGGCCATGCGGTTACGTCCAGTCCGTTCAAGACGACCTGGCCGTCAGCCGGCCGCAGGAATCCGGAAATGCAGTTGAATACCGTCGTCTTGCCTGCGCCGTTAGGACCTATCAGGGAGTGCACATGGCTGTCGCGGACCTCTAGGTTGACCCCATCCACCGCGCGAAGGGCGCCGAAATTCTTCGAAAGATCGCGGACTACGAGCGGGCTCGCCACAGCAACATCCAAACGCGGGAGACAATTCCCGCCAGACCGGAAGGGAATACTAAGACAACGATGACAAAGACAACGCCGAATGCGAGCTGCCACACCTCGAAACCGGTCGTCAGCGCGTCCCTGAGGAAGACGAAAGAGGTCGCGCCGACGATCGGACCGAGTAGCGTGCCGAGCCCCCCGAAGATCGCCATGATCAGCACGTTTCCCGACTCCGTCCAATAGAGCGACATCGGCGTCGTTCCGGCCTTCATGAAAACCATCAATGTGCCGCCGATTCCGGCAATGGCCCAGGACATGACGAACACGAGCCACTTGTGAAGCCGAACGTTGATACCAATCGCGGCCGCGCGATCCTCGTTGACGCGAATCGCCCCCAGCGTTCGTCCAAACGGCGATATCACCAGCTGGCAGAGAACGAGACAGACCGCGCCCGCAATCATCACCGTCAGCAGATAGAATTCGGTTCCGACATTGATTGTTCTGCCCAGCACTGTCGGCAATGGGACGCCGACGAGGCCGTCCATTCCCTCGGTGACGGACCGCCAGGCGACGGCGATCTGGAAGAAAACTTGCGCGATGCACAGCGAGATGATCGCGAATGCAGCGCCCGAGAGACGGATCGCGACAAAGCCGATCGGGACCGCGACGGAGAGAATGACAAGCTCGGCGACCAGGAGCGAAGCAACGAAGTCGGCGGTGACCTCGCGTGCGAAATAGCCCGCCGCGTAGCCTCCGAGACCGAAACCCGCGGCATGGCCAAAGGTAAGCATCCCGGTGTAGCCGGTCATCAGGTCCAGGCTCATCGCCCAGATTGCGAAGATCAGCGCCTCGGTCAGGAGGGTGATCGTGAACGGTCTCACCCCGGCAAAGGGCAGCAAGCCCAGCAGCACGGCGCCGGCGACAATGAGCAAAGCCGTCGCCCGCCTCCTCCGCGCCTCGGATTTCATCGCAATGGCGCGGCCGGCCAATGCCTCGGTCGTCATTGGGACTCAGGCCACTCGCCCGCGACCGAAAACACCTGTCGGTCGAACGATGAGCGCTATCGCGACAACGAGGAACAGAAACGCCGTCGACCACTCGGCAAAATAGCCGCCCGCTATAGACTTGGTAAGGGAGACGAAGAAGGCTCCAATTACCGATCCCGTTAGGCTGCCCAGCCCACCGAGAACCACGACCAGAAACGAGTCGATCAGGATATTCATCCCCATCTCGGGATGGATCGCAAAGACCGGCGCCCCGAGCGCCCCGGCCAGTGCCGCAAGGCCGGCGGCACAACCGAACACCAGCGTGAGTAGTCGCTTCCTGTTCACGCCAAGCGCCTCCGCCATGCCGGGATCGTCGGTAATCGCGCGGATGCGCAGCCCGATCGGCGCGAATTGAATCACGGCGAGCACGCCGGCGGACACGAGAAGGGACACTACGGCCGCAACCAGCCGGTAGAGCGGGTATTGGTTGCCCAATACATCGACAGTGGCGGCAAAGGGGGCCGGAGGCGGAAGCAGTTTCGTGCCGGTCCCCCATACATATTCGATTCCTCCCACAATCATGGATGACAAGCCGAAGGTGACGAGCAGCGTATCGACGTCCGGCCGATGTCGGATCGGCTGGATGGCGGCACGCTCGATCGCCATCGCAATCGGTATGACCAAGAGAGGCGCCACAACCAGCCCCAGCCAATAGCCAACGCCGACACCGTACATCACGGCGATCAGCGCGTAGCCCCCCATCGCATAGAGGGCGCCATGAGCGAAATTGACCACCCGGCCGAGGCCGAACACCAAGCTAAGCCCGAGGCTGGTCAGCAGCAGAAAGGCTCCGTAGACGACGCCATTCAAGATGTTGACGAACAGGAAATTCCAGTCCACGGCGGTGCAGCCTCCCGGTCGGGCTCGGGACGCGGTCGGCTACAGCTTGCAGCCGTATTCGGCGGCGGACTTGGGCAACGATTTGCTCGCCGGGAACCGGTCCGCCCGCTGGGCATACGTGGCGCCATACCTTGGACTGTCGAGCTTCTCGTAGGGGCCGAGGAACAAGGACACCAGTGCCTGGCGGCCGTTGGGCTGAAACGTCAGCGATCCCACCGGCGTGTTCACCTCGACGGTCTCCAGGGCCCCGACCACCGCCTCGGGATCGATCGAGCCCGCCTTGGTCATGGCGTTGTACAACATCAGCGTCGCACTGGCAGACTGGAGCGACTGCATTCCCGCCACCCGGCCGTGCATCGCGTAGAACGCCTCGTTGAATTCCTTGGTGGCCGGCCAGGCCTCTTCGTATCGCCATGCCGCCCAGGAACCGGCGGAAATGACGCTCGTCGATGTGCTCCCCAGCTTTTCGACAAGCCAATCGGGAAGCCCGATGGGCGACACGAGCACGGCCGTTCCAGTCAACCCGAATTCGTTCGCCTGTTGGATGAATTGTAGCAGCGGGACACCCAAGGTGACTGGCATGATGACGGCCGTCGCGCCGGCCGAGCGCGCGCGCGCGATAAAGGGCGCCCAATCCGTGGTGTCGAGCGGCGCAAAGGTCTCTCCCACGTATTGAAGGTCCTTGACGCCCTTCACCGAGCTGGCCACTAGGCGGCTCCACGGGTAATCGTGGCCGATCGTAAACCACTTCGCCTGTTGCAGCCGTGGCGTCTTCTCGACCAGTTCCCGCAACGACTCGACGGACATCAGGTCTTCGGCGTTGGTCCGAAATACCCACCGGTTGCAGCGTTCGCGAGTGATGGCAGCCGAGCCCGAGTTCGACGTGACGATCGGAACCCGCAGCCGGTCAGCGACGGACAGGAGCGCAAGCGTTTCGATCGTGCTCGTGCCGAGGATGCCGGCCACCTGGTTTTGCTGGACGAGCTTGGTAGCCTTCGTCACCGCCGCCTGCGCGTTGAACAGGCTCTCCTCGACGACAAGCTCTATCGGCCGATTGAGAACCCGACCGTACATCTTGGTCGCCGTCTCGATGCCGGCGAGTATATCGTCGCCAATGGGTTTGGCTGGGCCGCTTCGGATCGTCAGAACGCCGACCTTGACGGGCTCTTGCGCGATGGCCGAACCCGCCGCGCTCACACAGAGGAGCGATACGAACCCAGTGAAAAGGGCAGACTGCAATCCCCTCATATCTGGCTCCCCAAAGTCCAGCAGATCGAACTCTTTAGCATTGATCTTGCAATGATTTCCCTGCTCGTTCAAGGTCGCCAAGGGCACCCGCTGGAAGACAAAAGAGCGTTGCGCGCGCGCGGCGACGGAACCTTGCAAGGGATGGTGAGATGAGCAGCGCTGTGAGCGAAGTGGAAATCCGATCCGCACGGTATGCGCGTGTACCACGTGACGCCGGCACTGTTGCGCTGTTCGATCTTCCTGCCGAGTTGAAAGAATTTCAGGCGAGGGTTCGGCACATTGCCAACACCGAGATCGCGCCGCATGCCGCCGAGACGGATCGCAGCGAGGAATATCCGTGGCATTGCGTGGACGTCCTCAAGCGCGAGGGCTTCATGGGCATGACGATCCCGGTGGAGTATGGGGGCGCAGGCGCCTCCTTTCTGCACGCCGTGGTGCTCATCGAAGAGATGGCCAAGGCGTGCAGTACGACGGGCCGCATCTGCGTTGAAGCGAACATGGGAGCGTTGGGGGCCATCATGGCCTATGGAAGCGAGGCGCAAAAGCGCTTGGCCGCTTCCTTAGTCCTGGCCGGTGACAAGCCGGCGATTTGCATCACGGAGCCGGACGCGGGCAGCGCAGCCAGCGAGATGACCACCCGCGCCGATCACAAGGGCAACCGCTACGTCCTGAACGGCAAGAAGCACTGGATTACGGGCGGCGGCGTATCCCGATTGCACCTCGTTTTCGCCCGCGTTTACCGGAATGGGCAGGAGCAGGGACTGGGCGGATTCATCGTCGTGCGAAACCCGGAGACCCGAGAGCCGAAGGGCCTGATCATCGGAAAGCGTGAGCCGGCCATGGGCGTGCGCGGCCTGCCTGAAACGGAAATCATCTTCGACAACCTGGACGTTCCCGAGGAAATGATCGTGGTTCCCCCGCAAGGAATCCGGAAGGGATTTAGCGGCCTCATGGACGCCTACAACGGACAACGCGTCGGCGCCGCGACGGTCGCGCTTGGGATCGCCGAAAGCGCGTACGAGCTTGCGCTCGACTATGCCCGCAATCGCCGCCAGTTCGGCCGGCCTATCGCGGAGTTTCAGGGAATCCAATGGATGCTCGCGGACATGTCGATCCAGCTCGCGGCCGCTCAGGCGCTGATCTACAAGGCCGCCGCCAGCGCCGGCCACCGCTTTCCCAACAAGCATGAGGCGGCCGCGGCCAAGGTCTTCGCCTCCGAGACGGCGGTCCGCGTCACGAATGATGCCCTGCAGATACACGGCGCCATGGGCTATTCACGCAATCGCAGCCTGGAGCGCAAGGTTCGCGATGCGCGGATGTTTCCCATCGCGGGGGGAACGGCGCAGATCCTGCGCACACAGGTGGCTGGAGCTATTCTCGGGATCAAGACTCCCCAAACGCGCGACGGCTATCTGAAGTCCGGCCATGATGAGTGACGCTACCCGTGCCCACCGTTGCCCAGATCATCGCCAAGCGCCTTCAGGAGGCGGGGGTCCGTTATGCCTTCGGGATACCGGGCGGCGAGGTTCTCGCACTTGTCGGAGCGCTGCAGGAGATCGGCATCCGTTTCGTGCTGGTCAAGCATGAGAACTGCGGGGGGTTCATGGCGGAAGGGGTTCATCAGCGCAGCGGCACCCCCGCCGTCTTGGTGACGACCGTCGGGCCGGGCCTCGTCAACGCGGTCAACGTCGTGGCCAACGCCCAGCAGGACCGCGTGCCCCTGATCGTCCTGACCGGCTGCATCGAGCCTGCCACCGCGCAGACCTACACCCATCAATGGCTCGACCAGATTGCCCTGCTGGGTCCGATCACAAAGGCCTCGTTTGTCGCCGATCCCGATGCCATCGACGTGATCATCGACAAAGCGGTCAACATCGCTTTCGACGACCCGCCCGGGCCGGTGCATGTCGATGTCCCCGTCGCCGTCGGCACCGCCGCGGCTCCAGGCAGGGCACCGGTTCGCCGATCCCGGCCCGTGCGCGGCGCCCCACACGGCGAAGCGCTCAATTGCGCGCGCAGGTGGCTTGCCGAGGCGAAACGGCCAATCATGATCGCCGGTTTGGAAGCGGTCACCCAAGACGCGGCCGCCGACGTGCAAGACTTCGTTCGCCGGCTCAGTATCCCGTTGATTACGACCTACAAGGCCAAAGGCATCATTCCCGAGGACGACGACTTCGCCCTTGGCGGGGCTGGACTTTCCCCGGTTGCGGACGAAGTGTTGCTGCCGCTCGTCAGAGCGAGCGATTGCGTGGTGCTCGCCGGATACGATCCGATCGAGATGCGAATCGGCTGGCGCAATCCATGGCCGGAGCAAGCGCGCGTTATCGAGCTGACCGCCATACCCAACACGCACTACGTGCATCGCGCAGCGTTGAGCTTTCTCGGGGAGGTCGCAGGCGGCCTGCGGACGTTGGCGGCGGGACTGGTGGGTCAATCCACATGGAACCCGCAGGAGGTCGCCGCGCACCGCGGCAAGCTGTGCGCCGCCTACCGGCCGGATGAAGCGTGGGGGCCTGCCGCCATCGTCGACACTGCGCGCCGGACACTGCCGCGCGAGACGATCGCAACGGTGGATTCCGGCGCCCACCGTATCCTGCTCAGTCAGATTTGGGAGTCCTACGGGCCGCGCGAGCTGCTGCAGTCGAATGGGCTCTGCACGATGGGTTGCGCGCTGCCTTTGGCAATCGGAGCGAAGTTGTCGGAGCCGAGCCGGCCGGTCGTCGCCTTCACTGGCGATGCCGGACTGGACATGGTAATGGGCGAGCTGACGACCGCGCGGGATTTGCACCTGCCCGTGATCGTCATCGTTTTCGCCGACACTTCGCTTGCGCTTATCGAGATGAAGCAACGCGCTGTCGGATATGCCAACGCCGCCGTCGATTTCCCCGGGACCGACTACGAGAAGCTGGCTCGAGCGTTGGGCGGCGACGGCTACGTCTGCCGCACCCGGGAGCAGCTCAAGAGCGCGCTCGCGCAGGCGCTGACGGCGGAACGGTTCAGCGTGTTATCCTGCGAGTTTCCCCGCGCCGCCTACGACGGCCGAATTTGAGGGGACGACGCTTGCTGTCGGATCCATCATGAAACGCGGAGAGGCCGGTGAACCTGGAAACGCCTGACATTCGTGGCTCGATTTCCGCCAAGACCACGCGGGAATGGGTCGAACGGGCGCGTGCCTTGAAATCCTTGCTGGAGGCGAGCGCCGCGGAAATCGAGACGTCCCTGACGATACCCGACCACGTGCTCGATGCGCTGCATGACGCGCAGATGTTCCGCACCGTGATGCCA
>JBKPOZ010000134.1:0-5773 GCA_046733355.1 Pseudomonadota bacterium
ACGCTTGAAGTCGGGAACGATGCTGCTCGCCGACCGTGGTTATGACGCCGACTGGATAAGGGACCTTGTTCGCCAGCGCGGCGCCTGGGCGAATATCCCACCAAAGAGAAATCGGACCGAGGCGCTATGCTTCAGTCCGCATCTTTACAGGGCTCGAAATCTGGTCGAACGGTTCTTCAATAAGACAAGCACTGTCGGCGCGTGGCAACGCGCTACGACAAGCTCGCTGCCAATTACCTCGCATTCATCCAGCTTGCATCAATACGGCTGTGGCTGCGCGTTAATGAGTCCGCGCCCTAACCACGTCACAAAAGGTCTAGGTGGTGCTCGTGGCGTTAGCTCTTATCGCTGGAGGAATTGGCTCGTGTGCTCAGGGCGTCGTGGCGTACCACGATTGGGCATGCCACATGGGATATTGGTCAGTACTGCCATGTGCGGGCGCTTCAGTTGGTGAGCGCGACAGTTACGCAGTCTTGTGTTGCCGCCGTCGCCCCCAAGCAAGAAGGCCGCCGCCCGCCAATATTAGGCCGGGGAGGCCAGCACCGGCGATGGGGCCGGGGACTGCACGCGGAGGATCCCTCAGGGTTACGGTGGCGTCGTAAATAGCAAATGGGGCGCCATTGTAGTAACTGCCTGCGATGCACGTATCTTGATAAACGCTTTCACCGTTTTGATATACCTGACACGAGTAGCTAAAAGACGTCGTAATCGAAGCTGGGAGAGCGCCAGGGTTTAAGGGCGCAAAAGGTTGCAGGTTAAGCGCCACGTAGGAAGACTCGCTGTCCTCCGCCAGCACATACAATGAACTGCTATAACCGTCATCGAAGGCGGATAATTGTGCTCTATAATCGCCTTTGAAACTGATCGTGCGGGTGGCACTCGTCACCGTAGCATCGCCGAGCAAAGGCGACATGGTACCATCGAGTGTCCCTCCATACAGCGTGTTGTAGATGTCATTGCCTGAAAAGATACCCAATACAGTATTGAACCTGTAGAAGACCGTAACATCCGTACCGACTGGCCCAAAAATACCAGTTGGATCATAAGTCGTTGTCCCCGTGACAGTTACCGTCACTACATCGGCGCGTGCTGGACAAAGCCAAAGGGCGCTCGCGAAAGCCAGCACAGCGCCAACGATCGACCCAACACGTTTTGATTTCATGACTGTTCCCCAGAGCACCGCAGTCGCACGTACTTTCGCCAGTTCAGGTTGCAAAATCAACCGATGATTTATTGGCTCGATACGGTCAATCTGCGGCAAGGTGTCCAAAACAGACAATTCTTTGAGTAGCCTCCTTCAGGACGCGACGCGCCCCGTTGGTAGCGTCTTCTCAACCATTGTCCGAGTCTCGGTCACCTCCTGCCCCTAATCATCGCCCGGCGGAGTGCCTCCGAGCTAGCCATCTCGGGCGCGGGCACTGGGGCGGGGCACTTCGAATGGCCCTTCGAAACTGGGGCCGCCCATTGATTCATCCGCGAAAGCTATTGCTGCGCCAGTGCGGGTAAGGCTGTCGGAATCAGAACTCAGCAACGGAACGCCGGTATACGCGCTTATTTGCGAGGCTCACTGACGTCGTGCCTCGGCGCCAATGAGGGGGGGCCGGGGTGGCATATTAGCAAATCTCCACCTCGGGTAATCTGACAATTCAATGGAGGGCCGATAATCTCTAGGTCATCAATTGGACCTCCGGGAGGGAAGCTAAAGTTGCCGATTGGGGGAGGAGTGGTAAGCGCGTCACCAATCGTTTGGATGACTATGGCATCTACCGCGGCGTTTTGTGCGCGGGTCTGCGGGGCGTACAGAGCAGCAATGCTCAATGCAGTCGCAAATAGAGCAATCTTTGGTTTCATCCTCTAAGCCGTGCCAATCAGTGTTGCAGATAGCATGCGTGCGATAACATCGACCCGGCGGATGAGGTTCACGGCGGCGCAAGTGCAATTTTTTGGACAGCATTGCCGAAATCGCTGAACATATGATCTGAACAAAAAAACGCACTGCAGCTTGGGCGTTGCCGCCGCCGTTTCGGACGGGCAAGTCGTTTATGTGCGCTCCAGTATTACGCCAACAAGATCATGGGCCAGCGCCGCAGTGATCAGACCCCGCGCGATCCAAACCACCGTCGCCCACTTTCTTGTTGCCGGGCCTATAATCCCGATCTCAATCGGCGGGACAAGCTTTTGCCAAGCCTCCCAGGATCATCGACACCCCGGGGATCGCCGGCCCAACATCTCCAGGAGGGGGGACAAGGCTCGTCTGTAATTCCCGAGATTCTGTACATCATCCACGCGAAGAATAATTGGACGAATGGCGTCTCGTACAAACCGTTGCAAAAGGTCTGGGCGATGCTCGTGGCTTTCGCGTTTTCGCGGGAGGAATTGGCTCGTGTGTCCAAGGCCTCCTGACGTACGGCGTCTGGGCATGCCGCATGGGGCCACTGGTTCAGTACTGGCATGTGCGGGCGAACTGAACATCGAACCGGAGCAGTCGCAACGAGGCTAAGGCCTGCATCTGCTGGGGCCTTTGTACACGTTGGCAAAGTGGAATTTGCATAGTGCTGCCATGTATATGCGGCAGCGAGAGCATTCGAGCCGCATCGGGGCCCTTGGATGACGCCAAAATATTCGGCGCAGTGGTGGGAGAAGGTCGCTGCAAGGCGCCAGCCGATCAGCGCTGAGCACGACGCTCCCCCCACCGCCGGCTCGATAGCTTTAGCCGGAAATTCCACACACAAAAACAAAACAGCGCAAATCACTCTGGCAGCAAACGACTTACTGGCATGTGAGGACCAACTGACACCGAACCGGTGCGATTGGCAACGCGCTAAGCTGCCCGTTGCACCTCGCCTGTCCCGGGGGTCGCTCCAAAATTCAGAGTAAAAATGTAGCCTTTTCAATATGATTGGTGCCTGCCGGCGTCCATAGCCAGCGCTGGGGCAGGCAGGGACGGGCGGCCACGCGTCCCAGGCTACGCCGCCCACCCTCATTCTACGCGCGGGCCCCGGCCACCCCGCGTGCTGATCCGGGGGTCGCACTGGCCAGGTCCATAAAAAGCACCATTATTTCAATCTGATTTGGCGGCTCCACGGCCCCATCGGGCGCCTCTCGGCAGCGCCTCGTGCAGCATGAACATCTCGCCAACCGTCTCCGGCGTGACCAGCCCGACCAGTCGTCCCGAGGCATCGACCACGGCGACGGCAGGTGCCGCTTTCTCCTGCAGAATCCGGAACGCCTCGTCGAGGCACCGCCGATGGCCGATGGTCACAATCTTTGATGACATAGCGTCGCCCACCCGAGCGTCAGGCCCGCGCTCTTTGAGCGCGCGAATGATATCGGCCCGTCCGAGGAAGCCGACCGGCTTACCTGCGCCGTCTATAACCGGGAATTCACTCTGGCTCGTGCGCAGCAAGGTCTGCACCGCCTCGTCCACGTGTTCTTCCGGGGTGAGCGTCGCGAACTGTGTCATCATGGCGGTGCTCACGGGCACGCCCCGCGACATGGCGCGCAGCGCCACGGAGTGCGCTTCAGAGGCGGCGGCCAGATAGACGAAAATGGCAATGAAGATGAGCAGCGGGTTGTAGAACAGGCCGACGAAGCCGAGCGCGAAGGCCACGCCCTGGCCGATCCAGGCGGCGATCTCGGTCGCGCGAACGAAGCCGAGCTTTGCCGCAAGCAGCGCGCGCAAAACGCGCCCGCCGTCCATCGGAAAGGCCGGGATCATATTGAACAGTGCAATGAAAATGTTAACGGCCGCGAGCTGATCGGTGAGCGAGGCGCTCGTGCTCTCGAGCGCGTTGAGATCGCCCATGTTGAGGCGGGCTCGCGTGAGCACGACAAGTGCAAATGCGATGGCCACATTCACGAGCGGGCCGGCGATGGCAACCAGGAATTCCTCGTGCGGCGCCTCCGGAATGCGCTCGAGCCGCGCCACGCCGCCTATGGGCAGGAGCGTGACATCGGGTGTGGAGACGCCGAAAGCGCGTGCGGTGAAAATGTGCCCGAATTCATGCGCCACCACGCAGGCGAACAGGAGCAGCATGAAGACGAGCGCGTGCCAGGCCGCCTGCGGCCCGCCGGACACGTAATTTGCGGCAAAGATCCAGATGAGAAACAAAACGAACGTGACGTGCACGCGAATGAGCGTGCCGGCGATCCTGCCGATGGTGAACGACCATGACATTGCGCGCCTCGCGGAGAGTGTAGCCCGCATGAGCGAAGCGAGATGCGGGGAAATCGCTCCCGGATATCGCTGCGCTCATCCGGGCTGCGGACTGAACCCTACAGGAATTCGCGCGGTATTTCAGTCCACTTTTCCATGCCGCGATAGAACAGCGGTTTTCTTCCGGTGCGGTCCAGGTAATCCCTGTAACGCGCCCGCATGCGGCGAATGCGTTTTTGCGACACCCTGACGCGTCGATGCGGGATGTCGATCAGAAACCGCTCGACCGCCCACATGTTCTTTGGCGCGAACCTCCAGTCATAGCTCCCCAGCTGGCGCAGATCGACGATCGCATATCCGGTGATGCAGCCGGTCAAATCGATATACGGATCGAAATAGCTCATGGCGAGGGCGCGCGCGGTGCGAAACACCGGCTTGCGCCCGTGCAGCCCGGGATCGCGCGAGCGCGCCACCGAGCCCCACCGTCCGCCGCGTCGGTAGACAAATATCACGTGGTCGAGATTGTCGATCGATTCGAATGTCATGAACAGCGGCGGGTAGCCGTGCTGCTCGAGAATGCAGGCGGCGGCAAGCGCCGCTTCGAGACAATGCGCGGTGCCGCGCCGGACGACTTGCCGGAAGCTGCGCAGCGTGCCCCCGCGCAGCCGCAGCTCCCTGTTATAGGGCAGGCAATTGAGCCAGTGCTGGACCTGCGCCGGCGTGCGCAGGCGTGCGATCAGGCGCCGCTCCACGGGGCTGAACTGATGTTGCGCCATGCTTCGGCCAAACGGTTTGGCTGATGTGCCCAGACGAGCGGCTTTCATGCGCAGTTTTTTGCCTTGTGCGCTGTTGTGCTTGGTGCTTAACGCGGAATGTTATTTTGCGACCGCGTCCGGAGCAGCAGGACAGGAGAAGAATCACACGGTAATGGGCTCCGGCTGCGATCCATCGAAACTGCGCATTGTCATTGACGTCGGCCATACTCCGCAAGCGGCCGGGGCGCTGAGCGCGCGCGGCGTCTACGAATATGAGTTCAACCTTCGCCTGGCGACGCAGGTGAGAAACGCTCTCGTCGCTGCGGGATTTACCTCGACCTATCTCATGCGCATGAAAGGAGCCAAGCGCAATCTTGAGCAACGCGCCGATCGCGCCAACAAGATGGGCGCCGACCTGTTCGTTTCAATTCACCACGACTCGGTGCAGGACATGTACTTGCGCACCTGGAAATATAAGGGACACTCCTACCAGTATAGCGACAAGTTCAAGGGCTATTCGGTATTCGTCTCTTATGACAACGCGCATGTCGAGGAGAGCCGCCGCTTCGCTCTGGACCTTGCGCGCGAGCTCAAGGCGCAGGGTCTGTCGTTCACCACACATCATGCGGAGAGGATTCCGGGCGAGAACCGGCAGCTGATCGACCCCGACCTCGGCGTCTATCGCTATGATGAGCTGGTCGTGCTCAAGCGCACCAAAGCGCCTGCGGTGCTTCTCGAAGCCGGCGTGATCGTCAACCGCGAGGAGGAGCTGGCGGTGGCAACCGCCGAGTTCCGCGATAGGGTCGCTCAGTCCATCGTAGCCGCCACCTTCAAGTTCTGTAACCAAAACCGTACTTTATCT
>JBKPOZ010000135.1:0-23696 GCA_046733355.1 Pseudomonadota bacterium
CACCCGAAGTGAGTCCCTCGCCTAATAGCGCGCCTGAGAATACCAGGAGATAGATAAGAAAAAACAGCCCGAGAATGAGAGCGACGGATCGGCGCTTGTTCGCCTGGATATGCGTGTAGAGCCCGTACGCGGCCATATCGCACCACCGTCATTCCGGCCGAGGCGACAGACGAGAGCCGGAATCCATAACGCCAGGCCTATGATTATGGATTCCGGCTCGCTGCTACGCAGCGCCCCGGAATGACGGAAAATCAAAACTTCACCTGCGGCGCCTGCTCCAGCTCCTTGCGCTGCTCGACGCCGACGTCGAAAAAATCCTTCTGTGTAAACCCCAGAGGACCCGCCAGGAGCACGGCGGGAAATTGCTGGATCCCGGTATTGTATTCCTGCACCGCATTGTTGAAGAACCGGCGCGCCGCGGCGATCTTGTTCTCGATGTCCGAGAGCTGGTTCTGCAGCTGCTGAAAATTCTGGTTCGCCTTCAGGTCGGGATAGGCCTCGCTGAGCGCAAAGAGCTGCCGCAAGGCTCCGCTGAGCGCATTCTCTGCGGCGGCTTGCGCCGCCACCCCGCCCGATTGCGCCGCCACTGCCGCATTGCGCGCCTGCACCACCGCCTCAAGCGTCCCGCGTTCGTGCGCCGCATATCCTTTCACCGTCTCCACCAGGTTGGGGATGAGGTCGTGCCGCTGCTTCGTCTGTACATCGATGTCGGAGAAGGCCTGGTTGACGCGCTGCCGCAGGGCGACAAGCCCATTGTAGATCGTCATGATCCAGATACCCAAAACGACGATCACGGCAATCACGATCCAGCCCGTCGTGGTCATGCTGTTGCTCCTTGCAGGGATTTGCGTGCGCGGACTGTAGGGCTTCCGGCGTTGCGGGGAAAGCTCAGGGAACGACCGCACTCGTGACTTTGTTGCTGCTAGCGCAAGGACATCACCTGTCATGACCGCATCGCAGCCGATTACGATCACAGCGCCTGTCTCCTCGGGCATAATCGAGACGAGCATTCCGGCACGTCTCGATCGCCTGCCCTGGGGCCCGTTCCACTCGCTTGTGGTGGTCGCGCTCGGGATTACCTGGGTGCTGGACGGGCTCGAAGTGACCCTGGCGGGCGCCGTGGCTCCCGCGCTGAAGGAAAGCCCGTTGCTCCACTTCACGAATGCCCAAGTGGGCATCGCCAGCAGCGGCTATCTGGCCGGCGCCGTGTTCGGCGCCTTGTTCTTCGGCTGGCTCACGGATCGGCTCGGGCGCAAGCGGCTCTTCTTTATCACGCTTGCGGTCTATCTCGTCGCCACCGCCGCCACCGCGCTGTCATGGAATTTGTGGAGCTTCGTCTTGTTCCGCTTTCTGACCGGCGCCGGCATTGGCGGCGAATATACCGCCATCAATTCGACGATTCAGGAGCTGATTCCCGCGCGCTACCGCGGCTGGACCGATCTCGTCATCAACGGCAGCTTCTGGGTCGGCGCTGCCATCGGCGCCGGAGGATCAATCTTTCTGCTCGATCCTGCCCTGCTGCCACCGGACTACGGCTGGCGTCTGGTGTTCTTGATCGGCGCATCACTCGGACTGATTATTTTTCTGATGCGGTTCTGGCTTCCCGAATCGCCCCGCTGGCTGATGACGCACGGCCGCGCCGCAGAAGCCGAACGCGTCGTGGAAGGGATCGAAGCGAAGTTTCCGCATGTGAGCTTGCCGACCGGGCTGGCGACGATGCGGCTGCGCGTGCGCCGTTTCACCCCGCTCGCGGCGGTGTTCAACACGCTGTTTACCGTCCATCGCACGCGCACGCTCGTGGGGCTGAGCCTGATGGTCGCGCAGGCATTCTTCTACAACGCGATCTTCTTCACCTATGCACTCGTTCTGACCGATTTCTATGGCATTGAGGCCGATCGGGTCGGTTGGTACATATTGCCGTTTGCGGCCGGCAATTTTCTTGGGCCACTGCTGCTCGGGCGGCTGTTCGACACCGTCGGGCGGCGGGTGATGATTGCCTTCACGTACGGCCTCTCGGGCGTGCTCCTCGCGGGCGCCGGCTACCTGTTCGCCATCGGACTGCTTTCGGCGCGCGGCCAGACCATCGCCTGGATGGTGATCTTTTTCTTTGCCTCGGCTGCGGCCAGCTCGGCCTACCTGACAGTGAGCGAGACATTTCCACTCGAAATCCGCGCCCTGGCGATCGCCTTTTTCTATGCCATCGGCACCGGCATCGGCGGCGTCGTGGGCCCGTGGCTCTTCGGCCAGCTCATCGATACCGGCTCGCGCTGGAGCGTTTTCGGGGGGTATCTCTTGGGCTCGCTGCTCATGGTGCTCGCAGCGGCCATTGCGGCGCGCTGGGCGGTCGCCGCCGAGCGCCAGCCGCTGGAGGCGGTTGCGCGTCCTCTTGCCACTGCGGATTAGACGTAGCCTGCATGAGCGAAGCGATATGCGGGACCGTCGATCCCGGATATCGCTGACGCTCATCCGGGCTACGGGTTCCTAGACGCCACCCTGCGACATATTTCAAACAAAACGCCGCGCGCATATACCGGCACCATGCAGTACGGCATCTATGCACAATCGGCCGGTTCTGCTCGCAAGCAGGAAGTGCGACGGCTCGCCGACGCAAGCGCCGCACGGCGCAAGGAATGGCTGCATCGCGCCGCCTTCTTCCACGAGGAGGATCTCCGCTACCTCAAATTCCTCATTCCCGAAGGCGCGCGCGTTCTCGAGCTTGGTTGCGGCACCGGTGAGCTGCTCGCCGCGCTCAAGCCCGCCTTCGGCGTGGGCGTGGATTTCAGCAAAGAAATGATCGCGCAGGCGCGCAGATCTTTTCCCGCTCTCAGTTTTCTTTTGGGCGATATTGAAGATGCTTCGTTTATGAAAACCGTGCCCGGCCCGTTCGATGCGATCGTGATCGTCGACACGCTCGGTGCGCTCGACGACTGCCAGGAAATGCTGCAGCAGCTGCACCAGCTGTGCACGCGCGAGACGCGGCTTGTGATCGGCTACTTCTCGCATCTCTGGTATCCGGCGCTCAAAATGGCAGAGGCAGCTGGTCTGAAGATGCCGCAGCCTCCGCAGAATGTGCTTTCGCCTGCCGATGTGGGCGCGCTTGCGGCACTGGCCGATTACGAAACGGTAAAGAGCGAGGCGCGGCTGCTCATGCCGGTGCGGGCGCTCGGTTTCGGCCGCATCGTGAACCGCTTTATCGCGCCGCTGCCGCTCATCCGAAGCTTCTGTCTGCGGCACTATACTATCTGCCGCTCGCTCCGACACCGCGTGCCCGTCATTGAATCGGCCAGCGTCGTGATCCCCGCGCGCAACGAGCGCGGCAATATCGAGGCTGCGGTCAGGCGCATCCCGCGCTTCGTCGAACAGATCGAAATCGTTTTTGTCGAGGGCCATTCACAGGATGGTACCTGGGAGGAGATCCAGCGCGTCATTTCGGCCTATCCCGCATACGACATCAAGGCGCTGCGCCAGCCCGGCTCCGGCAAAGCGGACGCGGTCTTCGCCGGCTTCGCGCGCGCGCGCGGGGATGTACTGATGATTCTCGATGCCGATCTGACCATGCCGCCCGAGCAGCTGCCGAAGTTCTGGGACGCGATTGCCTCCGGCAAGGGGGAGTTCGTCAATGGCAGCCGGCTGGTCTATCCGATGGAGCAGCAGGCGATGCGCTTTCTCAATCTCGTCGCCAACAAGCTCTTCTCCTTCCTGTTCAGCTGGCTGCTTGCGCAGCGCATCACAGATACCTTGTGCGGGACCAAGGCGCTCTGCCGCTCCGATTACGCGCGGCTCAAATCCGCACGCAGGTATTTCGGACAGTTCGATCCATTCGGCGATTTCGATCTCATTTTCGGCGCCTCCAAGCTCGCGCTCAAAATCGTCGATGTGCCGATACGCTACGCAAGCCGCAGCTACGGCGAGACGCAAATCTCGCGCTTTCGCCACGGCCTCATGCTGCTGCGCATGGTGGTGTTTGCGTTTTTCCGCATCAAGGCGATGTGATGCGGGCCGCGCCTTCAGAGTCCCTCGATTGCTTTAGCAAGACATGGGCGCAAAAGCCGGTGCTGCGTCTCATCTACGACGATTTCTACGCTCGCATTGCAGCGTGCTGCCGGCCGGGGCGAACTATCGAGATCGGTGGCGGTATTGGCAATCTGAAAGAGCGGATAAAAGATGTGATCAGCACCGACCTGCAGCCGACAGCCTGGCTCGACTGCGTCGCGGACGCGCAGCGCCTTCCGTTTGCGTACGCGTGCGCTTCCAACATTGTCATGGTCGACGTGCTGCATCATCTGGAATTTCCGCTCGCCTTTTTTCGCGAGGCTGCTCGGGTCCTGCAGCCGGGCGGCCGCGCGATCATGGTCGAGCCGGCGATCAGCTGGGGCAGCACGCTGTTCTACCGGATGCTGCACCGCGAGCCGGTGCGCAGCCGCGCGGACGCGCTGGTGAACGGGAGCCCACGCGCCGATCGCGACCCTTACGAATCGAACCAGGCGATCCCGACCATTATCGCGACGCGTCAGCATGAGCTATTCCATCGGCTTTTGCCCGAGCTGCGCATCGTGCGCGTCGAGTGGTTCTCGTTTGCAGCCTATCCGTTGAGCGGCGGGTTCCAGCCATGGAGCCTCGTAACGCCAGGAGTTGCGCGGCGCCTGCTCGCTTTCGAGCGCAAGCTCGAACCCGCGCTCGGCCGTTTCATGGGATTCCGGATGATGCTAGTCGTGGAGAAGATTGCAGACGTGTAGCCCGCATGACGCGAAGCGACATGCGGCAGCGTCGAGCTCCCCGGATATCGCTGCGCTCATCCGGGGTACGGACGAGGACGACATGGCATTGATGTCTCGACGTCCTGGCCGTGCTTGTCACGGCCATCCACATCTATTGCCAGGCACAGACGTGGATGCGCGGGTACCGCAGACAAGTTCACGCAGTCTGCGCAAGCTTGACTGCGTGCCCCGCGCATGACGGAATCATTCGATGACTCCGAAAATATTCGAGCTGGCCGGCAAACGCGTCTTTGTCGCAGGCCACGGTGGGATGGTGGGCTCCGCCATTGTCCGCCGGCTCGCCCGCGCCGAATGCGAGGTCATCACCGCCGACCGGCGCGAGCTCGATCTCGAACGCCAGGAAACGACCGAGCGATTCATTGCGACAACAAAACCTGACGTGGTGATCGTCGCCGCCGCGAAGGTCGGCGGCATTCATGCGAATGATACGTATCCGGCTGAGTTCATTTCCACCAATCTCGCCATTGCGCGCAATGCAATCGATGCAAGTCACAAGGCAGCGGTGAAAAAGCTGCTGTTTCTCGGCTCCTCCTGCATCTATCCACGGGAGGCGCTTCAGCCCATGCGCGAGGACGCGCTCCTCACCGGCCCGCTGGAGCCGACCAACGAATGGTACGCGATCGCCAAAATTGCAGGCATAAAGCTGTGCCAGGCGTATCGCCGGCAGTATGCGGCGGACTTCATTTCCGTCATGCCGACCAATCTGTACGGCCCGGGCGACAACTATCACCCGGAAAACAGCCACGTGGTCTCGGCATTGATCCGGCGGCTGCACGAAGCCAAGCGCGCCGGCACGCCAAGTGTCACGGTATGGGGAACGGGAACTCCGCGGCGCGAGTTCCTGTTCGTCGATGATCTGGCCGATGCGTGTGTGTTCGTGCTGGAGCATTATTCCGGCGAGCCGCATGTAAACATCGGCAGCGGCCACGAAGTGACCATCGCCGAGCTGGCGAAGCTGCTTGCCGATATTGTGCAGTATGCGGGCAAACTGGTGTTCGATCAGTCGCGTCCGGACGGCATGGCGCGCAAGCTCCTCGACAGCACCATCCTGTCGACCATGGGCTGGCGTGCGCGCACGCCCTTGCGCGAAGGGCTCGAGCGCGCCTACGCGGCTTACCTTGCCGGCAAAACACGCGAGCACTGAGAAGCATTTCTCAGCTCGCAGTTTTCGCGCGCGAAATCTCTTCCGGAGTGTAGCGCAAGGCTCGGAACACCTGATTGGTTTCGGACCCAACTGGCCCGCCAAAGAACGGCCTGCCAAAAAACGGATTGACATATTCCCATACAATCTGTCCCTCGTTGTTGACTTCGAAGAAGCGGCCGAATGAGGATTCGGTGAGCAGGGTATTGCCGTTCGCCAGCCGTTGCGCGATGCCCATCCGCGGCGAGAAGAAATTCCACGACGGATGATCCTGGTACTTCCACACGATCTCTTTCGTGGCTGGGTTCACCTCGATCGCCCGTGAATAGGGCATCGAGTCATCAAGCCGATGCGTTCCGTTGTCGAAGATGAGGATATTGCCGTTCGGCAACAGTGTTGGCGCATGCTGGCCCGATACGGCCGGCGGCCCGAGCTTCCAAAGAATTTTTCCGGTGCTCCGCGAGATGCGGACGACCGTAGACGTTGGCCGGAAGCTCGCGAGGATGTCTCCGTCGGGCAGCTCCTGCACGCTATTGCCCTGCGCCCACATGGTGCGAGGGGCTTGCACCTCCGCAATGCCGTCTGCTTCCGGGTCGAGATGCTCCCAGGTGCGCCATTCCCACACGGTCTTTCCTGCCCGGGTCACTTCCGCCAAATAATCGGAGTACATCTTGCCGGCCTCGGCCTGCGAAGGGGGAATGTACTGGCCCGACAGCATGCTTTTTTCCACCATGCCCCCCTCGACGCGCCGCGCAATGTCCTCGGGCACTTGTCCCATGCAATGCAGGAGCACGTTTCCATTGCGTAAGAGAATGCCATGATGATGATGATCCGGATGTCGCACTTCCCACAGCACCTTGCCATTCCAGTCGGCTTCCAGGACCACCCCGCCCTTGAACGGAAATCGGCTGAGAAAGGTCTCTTCCGGGCTACGTCCATTGAAAAAGAGCGTCCCGCGTTCGGTGAGATATCCGGATAGGCCGGGCGCGTAAGGCATGGCCCAGGTATGGACGACGTTGCCGTGAAGATCGATCAGATAGACGTTTCTGCTTCCTTCGAAGTGCGGCGCAAACAGCGTAAACCCGGAAAACGCCCGTTCCGGATCATACGCGCGCAGGCCAACACCCCGGCGCTTGATCGTATTCTGCTCGACGGCCGCCATGATGCGTTACTCCTCTGCAACGACACATGGCCCCGCTCGATGGCTGCATTTGCCTGCAGCCGCAAGCAATGAATTCTCAGGCCAGCATGAGAAATTCTATTGAAAGGCTCTTCGAGCCGATCGCACAATCAGAAAAGGCATTGAAAGAAGGAGCAAGTCTCATGATCCGTTCAGCGGCCGTATCCATCCTGGTCCTCGGCGTACTTATGGCGCGCCCCGCGGCCGCGGAGCCGCGCCTGCCCACCATCCCGCCCGACCAGTACACGGAGGAGCAGAAGAAAGCGGCCGAGGAGTTTCTTGCCGCCCGCAAGGCGCCGGTGTTCGGCCCATTTGAGCCGATGATGCACAGCCCGGCGGTGATGAACCTCGCCCGCTCCATGGGCGATTATCTGCGCTATCGCTCCTCCATCGGGAACACACTCAGCGAGCTGGTGATCCTGATTACCGCGCGCGAATGGTCGCAGGATTACGAGTGGCACGTGCACTATCCGATCGCCCTCAAGGCCGGCATCGCCAAGGACGTCGCCGATGCCATCGGCGACGGGCGCCGCCCCGCCGGGATGAGCGCCGACGAGGAGATCGTGTACGACTTCACCAGCGAGCTCCTGAAGAACAAACGCATCTCGGACGCGACCTTCAATCGCGCCGATCAGCGCTTTGGAAAGAAGGGGGTCGTGGATATGGCCGCGATCGCCGGCTACTACACATTCCTGGCCATGGAGCTGAACATGGCGCGATATCAGTTTTCCGGCGAGCCTCGACTGTCGCGCTATCCGGACTGAGGGATCCTATCGTAGGATGGGTTGAGCGCACAGCGAAACCCATCAACGACTTGGTGGGTTTCGCTTTCGCTCAACCCACCCTACCGACCTCCTGCTTTTGTAGCTGTCGCTGGTCTTCGGCAGCTTCCGCCAGCAGCCACTCGGTGAAAGCCGTGATCTTCGGAAGCTTTGCCGCGGTCTTCGGGCAAACGATCCAGTAGGCGTAGGGCACGGGCAAAGCGAGGCGGAACGGGCGCACCAGGCGTCCACCGATAAGATCCCACGCACCAAGCGCGGTGCGCGCCAGGGCCACGCCTTGGCCGTCCACCGCCGCATCGATCGCCATGCTCGCCTGGTTGAGCAGCGGCCCGCGCGCGAGGTCGATCCCGTTCACGCCCGCTGCATCGAGCCATCTCTTCCAGTCCTGCCGATCGTTGACGTGCAGAAGCACGGCATGGCGCAGATCGGCGGGCGCGCGCAGCGCGGCCCTGCCTTTGAGCAGCTTCGGGCTGCACACGGGAAAGAGCTCCTCCGCGCATAGTCGCACCACATGCAGTCCGCTCTCGCTCCCGTCCCCGTGCCGTATCGCAATATCGATATCCTCGCGCGCAAAGTCGACGTGATGCAGCGAGGCACTCACCCGCAGGTCAATTGCAGGATGGGCCTGCGCAAACCGGCTCAGGCGGTGCACCAGCCATTTCGCCGCGAAATTGGGAGACGTGCTCACCGTCAGCACGCCGCTGCTCTGGCGGCGCAGCAGCCGCTCGGTTCCGTCCTCGATACGGTCGAGCGCATCGCGCACTGTCGCCAGATAGGTGCGCCCCGATTCGGTGATCACGAGGCGCTGGCGGTGCCGGTTGAACAGCTTGATGCCCAGCTCGGCCTCGAGCGCCTTCACCTGATGGCTAACCGCACCCTGGGTGACGCAGAGCTCCTGCGCGGCGCGGGTGAAGCTTTCGTGCCGGGCCGCGGCCTCGAAAGCCTTGAGCGCGTTGAGCGGCGGCAACCGGCGCGGCATCGGGCCATCTCATGAGAAATTCTAGGGCTCGCCAGAGAAACCATGCTTTGTGTCTCACGCGCAAGCCGGCCTAAACGAACCTGCCTGCGATAGTCAAAGCCGCGGCCTCGCAGCGTTGTGCGTAGGTCGCATCTGGAGCGCGGATTAGTGGAGATAGGAAAGCAGCTTTCTGCTTCAGCCCAGCAACTCGCTGCGCCCGGAATCGTCACGGTGCGGCCGCTCCTGCTCAAGCCGCAATGGATGAACGGCCTTTCGGAGCGACTGCTCGTGAGCCATTACGTGAACAACTACGGCGGTGCGGTTCGACGGCTGAACGCCATTCGGGCGCGCCTGGCTTCTGTCGACTGGGCAAAGACGGCCGGCTTCGAAATCAACGGGCTCAAGCGCGAGGAGCTTATCGCAGCGGGATCTGTGATCCTGCATGAGATCTATTTTGAATCGCTCGGCGGCCACGGCGACGATCGTCCTGCAGGGGTTCTTAATCCGCCCGCGGAGCTTGCTAATGCGCTTGAGCGCGATTTCGGCAGCGTGACGAAATGGAGCATCGAATTTACCGCAATGGCAAAGGCGCTGGCGGGCGGTTCAGGCTGGGTGATCCTCGCCTGGTCAAAGCGCCTCGGCCGGCTGGTCAACCAATGGGCAGCAGACCACGCGCACGCTCTGGCAGGCGCTGATGCGATCATGGCCATCGACATGTACGAGCACGCCTATCATGTCGACTTTGGCGCGAAAGCGGCTGCCTATGTCGATCAGGTGATGACAAATCTGAATTGGGAACGCATCGGTGCGCGCTATAGCCTGGCAGTTGGCAAACAGACGACCGAAGACGGGCGTTTTCTTCCTTATGGCGCGCCGACGCAGGAGGAAGCACGGATTTCCGCAGAAGAGCTCAAGCTTGCGCTTGAGAATAGAGATGATCAGCCTGTGCTGTTGGATCTGTGCCTGGCCAGAGACCTTCCTCGACGCACAGATATGCTGCCCGGCGCCAGCATGCACGCACCCGCTGCGTTGCCGCTGTGGGCCGATGAGCTCCCGCGAGACCGCCCGATCGTGGTTTATTGCATTTGCGGATTTCAGGTCAGTGGCACGGCCGTCAAAGAGCTGCGACGCCGTGGCTATGACGCCAGGGCTCTCGTGGGTGGAATTACTGCCTGGCATGCAATTGGCGGCGCGACGGTGCCACTCGATGCATCGACCTACGAAGAAATTCCGTAAGCACTCGCGGAAAGAACCGCGGGGGCTCCGGAAAAAAACGCCGGCCTGCGCGTTGTTCCGCCGCATCTCGGGCCCGGTACTTAGCTGAGAGCACGACCGCTTTCCCGGGAACCTTGCGTGACCGGTCCGGCCCGGTGATCCGATTCCGCCGCAACATCAACGAAGAATTGAAGTGAGGGAAGAACGCTCTGGAACAACAGCTTGGAACAGAGGTTACCCAATCAAGCGCATTGCAAACTGCAGAATAAAAGGAGGCAGTCATGCAAACCCGAAATCCTGTGAGCACGGCCAGCATTGCTGGCCATCCGATCCATCCCATGCTGATTCCATTCCCAGTCGCTTTTTTCGTGGCGACGCTCGTCTGCGATCTTGTGTTCTGGGCGACGCGCTATGATGCATGGCCGCGGGCGGCAATCTGGTTGCTCGGCGCGGGCCTGGTCATGACGGCACTCGCGGCAATCGCCGGTCTCGCCGATTTTGCCGGCGACAAGCGCATTCGTGATATCAGCGACAGCTGGCAGCATGCGATCGGCAATGTCATAGCCGTGCTCATCCAGCTGTTCAGCTTCTATGAGCGTTATCGATATGGCACCGCCGCGGTTCTTCCGATCGGGCTGATCTGTTCGGCGGTCGTGGTGTGCATCCTGTTGTTCACCGGCTGGAAAGGCTGGGAGATGGTTTACCGTCATCGTGTAGCCGTGATCGACGAGCCGCTTGCTTCCCACCCTGGCCGGGCGGGCGACGAGCGCAGGGCCGCGTAACAGCCGCGGAACCCATTATCTATCGGGGCAGCCCCGGGGTCGGCCGTACCAGCACCTGAAGTGCTGGCGCGGCCGGTCGCATTCGTGGCCGACATGAGAAATTTTCACCCTCCTCCCAGAAACTGTGCTTTGCGCCGCGCGCCCTAACTAGATTAGAAGAGAGCAAGGCTCGTTTACGGAAAGCTGCGCGCCTCACAGTGCAGTGCAGACCTTTCTGAAATCTTTGTTCCCGCCCGCACGCAAGCCGCCCCCAGCACGGCGTATCGGTCGACGGCGCTGCACACGGTGTTTCGTCAGGTGACGCCAATGCATTCCTATGGCCTATTCGTCACTCTCGGCTGCTGTGATTACTGGATCGCTCGCATGCGCGGGCGATGACAGGGTAGTGGCAGAGAATAACGAATCTAGGAGGTCATCAAATGCGCGCCGTGCAGGTGCACAGCTCCCGTTCGGAGAGGCTGTATTTATACACCGCACGCGCCGCCCGAGGGTTCGGAGACGGCTTTGCTGCAATCATTCTGCCGGCCTACCTGTCGGAGCTCGGTTTCAGCCCCTTCCAGATCGGTGTAATCGCAACTTCCGCACTGCTCGGCTCCGCGGTACTCACTTTGACCATCGGCCTGTGGTCGCATCGCTCCGATCTGCGCACGCTTCTGTTGCTATGCGCGGGCCTGATGATTGCCACCGGCCTCGCGATGCCAATCTTTCAGCAGTTCATACCTCTCGCGCTCGTTGCCTTCATCGGGACGATGAATCCCACGACGGGCGACATCGGCGTGCACGTTCCCCTGGAACATGCGGCGCTCGCACATGCGACATCCGACGAGAATCGCACGCACACATTTGCGCGCTATAGCCTCATAGGTGCGTTTTCGGTTGCCGCAGGCTCCTTGATTGCCGGCTTGCCGGATTTTCTGGGCAGCCCCGGACTGGGCAGGATCGGCGCCCTGCAGGCGATGTTCTATTTGTATGCCGCCCTCGGCCTCCTGAGCAGCATCCTCTACGCCCGCCTGCCGCCGGCACATACAACCGAAACGACGGTGCAGAGGAGTGCGCTCGGCCCTTCGCGCGGCGTCGTCTACAAGCTTGCCGCGCTTTTCAGCCTCGACGCATTCGCGGGTGGTTTTATCGTGCAGTCGCTGATGGCGCTGTGGCTGTTCGAGCGATTCGATCTCTCGCTCGCCGCCGCCAGCACTTTTTTCTTCTGGACCAATGTCCTTTCTGCCTTTTCATATCCAGTGGCGGCCCGCTTGGGCCGGCGTTTCGGGCTGGTCAACACCATGGTGTTCACGCACATACCTTCCAGCCTCTGCCTGATCGCCGCGGCCTTGTCGCCAAATCTCGGCACTGTTCTCGTGCTTCTCCTGATCAGGGCGGCACTGTCACAAATGGATGTGCCTACCCGCACCTCTTACGTGATGGCGGTGGTGACACCTGCCGAGCGCGCCGCTGCGGCGAGCGTCACCGCCGTGCCGCGCAGTCTCGCTTCCTCCATTAGCCCGGCGATGTCCGGCGCGCTTCTCTCGACTGCGTTCACCGGCCTGCCGCTGGTGATCTGCGGCGTGCTCAAAATCGTCTATGACGTGGCGCTGCTGTACTCGTTCCGCCATGTCAAAGCGCCCGAGGAAAGGCCGCAAGCGTAACAGGAACGCGCCTTACGAGCGCGAGGCGGCGACACGGTCTGCTGAGACTTCGAGCTCGCCCGCGCGCAAGCGGCTGTCCTGCAGCTCTCCCGTCGATTCCAGGATGGGATAGGCCACCGAGGTGAGATGGCTGTGGATGCGCTTGAGGTCGCGGATTACGTCGAGGTGAATGGAGCTGGTCTCGATCGATTCGGGCCGCGCCTCGCGCAAGCGCGCGTAGTGGCGCTCGGCCGCCGCAAGCTCCGCATTGCGCATCGCCGTCTTCTCCGCGAGGAGCCGCCGCGCCAGCGCGACGTCGCGCGTGGCGAACACATTGAGCGCCAGCCGCATGCTGTCCATCACGCGGGCGTGCAGGTTGCGAATATCGTCGAGGCCTTCGCGCGAGAACTCATAACGGTGCTTTATCTTCTTGCTCGCAAGCTCCATCAGGTTCTTGTCGATGATGTCTCCTATGTGCTCGAGATTGGCGGTGAATGTCAGGATCTCGGCATAGCGGTGGCTCTCCTCATCGCTGAGGCCCTCGGACGAGACTTTTACAAGGTAAAGCTTGATCGCCTCGTGCAATGCATCGACGGCGTTGTCCGCCTTTTCCACTTCCCGCACGAGCCTCGTGTCCGACTTTTCCAGCGCCGCCAGTGCTTGCCGCAACATGTCGGTAACGCGATCGCCGAGGTTGAGCGTCTCGCGCATGGCGCACGCGAGCGCCTCGGAGGGAACGTCGATCACATTGGCATCGAGGTGGCGCGGCTGGCTCGAATCGACCGCGGGCGGTGCGTCCGGCAGGAGCCGTTGCGCCAACGCGGCGACGCGGTGCACGACTGGCAGAAACAGGAGCGCAACAGCGAGGTTGAATGCCAGGTGGAAATTCACCACCAGTCGCGCCGGATCGGACTCAATGAGCGACATCCAGTGCACGGCCGGCGCAACCAGAAACATGGCGACGATCGCCAGCAGGCTGCGCATGGCGAGATTGGCGAGCGGCACGCGTTTCGCAGCAGGTCCCGAGCTGATGAGCGCGGTGAACGGCGCAATGGCACCGCCCACATTCGCCCCAAGCACGAGCGCGAGTGCCAATGGCCATGGCAAGGCAGCGCCGGCGCAGAGCGACATCACCAGGAGCACAATCGAGAGGCTCGAATGCGCCAACCATGCTGCAACGCCCGCGAACAGAAAGCCAAGCACCGGATCGCCGGCCAGGCCCGAGAGCACGGAGACGAAGATATCCGATTGCGCCAGGGGCTCCGCCGCGAGCGCGATGTGCTCGAGCGCAAGCAGCATCAGGCCGAGGCCGAGAATGAGGCGCGCAATGCCCCGCGCCTTGTCGGTCCGCGAGGACATGAAGACGACTACGCCCGCTGCCACCATCACCGTCCAAAACCATTTGACGTCGAGGGAAAAAATCTGCGCCGCAATGGCGGTGCCGATGTCGGCCCCCAGCATGGCGGCCAGCGCAAGCGGCAGCGCGAGCACCCCGCGCGAGGTGAAGGAGGCGAGCAGAAGGGCGGTCGCGGTCGAGCTTTGCAAGATCGTGGTGACGCCGAGCCCCAGCGCGAAGGCACTGAACCGATTGCGCGCATAGGTGCCGAGCATCCGCCGCAGCCCCGCGCCGAATGCGCGCATCATGCCCGTGCGCACCATGCGCACGCCCCAGATCAGGAGCGCCACGCTGCCGAGCAGCGCCAGAAGAATCTCAGTTCCTTTCATCGTCTTTCCAGACCGGTTCCGATGAGCCCGGAGCCGCGCGGGCCATCCTGCTCCGGCAAGACATGAATGCAAGCAGGAAGGAGCCGCTGCTCATTTACCTCCTCGACACGGCCGTGCAACGGGGTATTTTCTGCCTGCAACCTCAACAAGGATCGAAGAGGACGAGGCGAATTGCCGCGAGCAATGCGCCACCGTCCCGGGCTAAAAGGGGAGGAACATGAAGAGCGCTGGCATCAGCGAGGACGTACTCTCGCTCATCATCGGGCTGGTAATTTTCGCACTTGCTCTGGGCCTGCTCGCAGGCGCGGATCTTCTCGGCTGGGTGGTCACTGCCGGGATATGGACGGATCTCGGCAAAGCGCTCGCGCCCATATCGAAAGCGTATGCCGGCATCGGTGGCGTCGGCGCGCTCGTTGCGACCTATGTGGGCCTCCTGGTGCTGATGACCGCGGGCGCGGCGGCCCTGCGCGTCGACGTGCGATCCTTTGCCCTCGGGTTCACCGCAGTATTCTGGATCAGTTATATTTGCTGGATCGCCGGCAACTACGCGAACTTTGCCGCAAACACGCCGGCCGACATGCAGAAGTTCGGCATCAGCTGGTCGCTGCGATTGACGGCCGAGGGCGGCTTCATCATCGCGCTCATCGTCGGACTGATCGTCGGCAACTTCTTTCCCGGTCTTGCGGACTGGATGAAGGAGGCGGTCCGGCCGGAATTGTACATCAAGATTGCCATCGTCCTGCTCGGCGGCTTTTTGGGGATTCTCTCGGCAGAAAAGCTGGCCCTGGCGACCTCGCTGATGTTTCTCGGCCTCGCCTCGATCGTCGTCGCCTATCTGATCTTCTGGGCGGTGGTTTATTACGTCGCACGCGTGTGGTTTAAATTCAGCCGGGAATGGGCGGCGCCTTTGGCATCGGGCATTTCGGTCTGCGGCGTCTCGGCGGCGATCGCCACCGGCGGCGCCATCCGCGCGCGGCCTGTAGTGGCGATCATGGTCTCCTCGCTGGTGGTGATCTTTGCGGTCGTCGAACTGCTCATCCTGCCGTTCGTGGCGGGCTATTTCCTTGACACCCAGCCAATGGCCGCGGGCGCGTGGATGGCGCTCTCGGTCAAGACCGATGGCGCCGCGGTCGCGAGCGGCGGCATCACGGAGGCGCTCATCCTCGCCAAGGCGGCGGCACAGGGAATCAAGTATCAGCCGGGCTGGATCCTGGGCACTGCTGCAACACTGAAAGTATTCATCGACATTTTCATTGGCGTCTGGGCTTTTGTGCTCGCCTGGATCTGGACGAGACACATCGACGTGCGCGAGGGCGACACGGCAAAAATCGGGGAAATCTGGCAGCGGTTTCCGAAGTTCATCATCGGCTACGTCGCAACTTTCCTGATTGTCCTGCTCATGGCGCTCGCCGCCTCACCCGCGGTTGCCGCGCAGCTCAAGGCGGCGATGCTCGAGGCCAACACCTTCCGCACGATCTTCTTCGTGCTGACGTTTTTCACCATCGGTGTGATGAGCAATTTCCGCAAGCTTTGGGAGGAAGGTATCGGCCGGCTCGCCGCCGTCTACCTGCTCTCCCTGTTCGGATTTGTGATCTGGGTAGGATTGGCAATCTCGCTCGTGTTTTTTGCCGGCGTGAAACCGCCGCTCGTTGCTGGATAGAGCACCATCCCGAAAAGCTTGCCCTCGGGCTTTGACCCGGGGGTAGGAACCGGTTTTCGGAAAAGATCATGCTCCACGAATCAGGGAAGAATGTCATGTCGGAGCAGCAAACGAAGATCGCGGATGAAATGGGCAAGATGCGGCACGAGCCGCTCTTACCCATCGAGAAGAAGCTGATCACCTGGAGCCTTGCACTCGGCCTCGTGCTCCTCGTGGTGCTGGCATTGATCACGAGGATATTCGTGTAGGGGCAGGTTCCAAACCCGCAGATGTGGAACTCGTAAGTTGCGGAACACATCGCGGGTGCGCGCAGTTGCCCCATCTGAAAAACGAAATGGAGCAACGACCATGACATCAATGAACAAGGCTCTCCTGGGCGCCGCCTTGGGGGCCGGCCTTTTAGCATTCTCTGCCGTAAGCGCGTCGGCTGCCATTGTCTGCAGCGGCAACACGTGCTGGCACGTCAAGGAAAGGTACAATTACCCACCAGAGGCAAGTGTCACCATTCATGAGGACAACTGGAAAGCCGGTCCGAGCGTGAGATTCCGGGAGCACGAAGGCCGCGGCTATTGGAAAGGCGAGCGCTGGACCGACTTTTAACCGCGCTTTGAACGCGGTCCGCCGGACCTCCTAATATTTAGCCGCTCGGCTTACACCGGGCGGCTTTTTTTGGCGGCCCAACCAGCGCCATGCCGGCCGCGCCTCGCGGTCTCGTCGATGCGGCTGATTGTCTGGCGGTCAAACTCAGGTGGTGCCCAGGAGAGGGGCGAAACTTGAACACACTATCAACAATTTAGTTTGTCCCACTCTTTTGTTTCGTTTCACTGATTTCCGACGTTTATTTTCTGGATTGTCCCACCGCTCGTAAGCCGTAGTCGCGATATGTATCCCGAGCTTCTTTCCTTGCGCTTCACCAAGGGTGCTTAATCTTTTTAGAGCAGGTTCTGCATCTCAAAATGTACGAGGTATAGCGAACACTGGACACGGGGCATGCCGGACCACACGCTCAGTTGTACTGCCAAGCAGAGGATCCAGCGCGCTCCTATGACCAGCAGTCGCCATGGCTATGAAATCGGCGTCGAATTCAATGGCTGTATCGACAATAGTTTTGACGATGCTGCCTGCTCGGAGCATCACGGGTGGCAAATGCGCGGACTTTGACGATTTAGTAGGCAGGGGTGGGACCGAGTGCCCCACGTGGAGAAGGTCCAATGTAATGTCCGCCCCTGCTAAAAGGGCTCCTACGCGCTTAGCGAGGGCAATTGCTCTACCCGCATTCGCCAAGGAATCAATCGGGACGATTGCGCGCCGGATTTGGATGTCGCCAGTCACTTGCCTGATGAAAGGTCGGGTCCCTGGTGCAACGAACAGCGTCGGTGTGCGGGCGTGACGAGCTATCAGTTCCGCCACTGATCCCTTCAACCAGCGGGCAATGCCTTTTCCTCCTTGTGTCGCAAGCACGACTAAGTCGAAATGAGAATCGCGCAAAACCTGGAGAATAGGTTGTACTGGCTCACGTGACCTTATGCGCGTGTTATAAACTGAAACTCCAAGCTTTCGCTCAATTGTGGATGGCGTGTCAGCATCGTCACAGAATCCCCATTGTGCAAGCAGACGCCGCGCATGAGGAAACGCCAATGCAATATCGGGCTCCTGTGGTGTAACATGAATAAGATGCAATTTAGCTTTGCTGGCAAGAGCTATGCGCAAGGCGTGGGCGAACGCCAACCCGCTCAGATGTGAAAAATCTGTCGGGTGGAGGATCGCTTTGAAACCTGCTCTGGGCATGTGAGGACAATAATGGCTGATGCGTACTGCCGAAAGCGATCCGTATATACCGACGTTGCGCGAGTGTCCCACCTCCCCGACAGTAGGGTGGCACTTCCTGCATATGCGCACCGTAGGACAGAGCACGATAGGGAGCTTCAGATGTGCCGCATACAATGATGCACTCCGCTGATGTCCGCTCGTCGAATGGTAGGTAGGAGATTGTGTAACGATTGCGGCGGCAACACATTTCGCGTAACCGCGCGTAAGAACGCCCGGCTTACAATGTCGACATCGTGCAGCTATGATTATAGGACCGATGCTGTTGGTGCAGTTGTCAACGCCACCCAAGCCCGCGCGGATTAGGTTGCCACCGCAACTGAGCACGGCATCGCAGAGCCCGTGCCGTCAGCCGCGGAGATGAGTGCGGGCTCGCTCCTTTCTAGGACTCGCCCCGGGGGGAGCTGCATCGTTCTGAATGAAGCTAATCAGCATTGACCTGATGAGTAATGGCAGGCGCTGAACGCGAGCAGCAATAGCCCCTCGCTTCCCTAGGGGCACCCTGCGGTCAGCGCGTCAGATTGTACCGAATGTACTGGTCGCGGTCGGTGGGATTCAGCCCCAAGCCTCTGTTGAGTGGAAATGAATGATTGAGCTGATGGATGCGCTCGCTGGGGTTGTCTATGGGAGGCGGAATGTAAGGAGTTACAACGGGCACGCTTCCTATGTCGCGACCAGTCCTCGGTAATGGGATTGGCGCTACGTAGGCACTGCTCCCTCGTGCAATGCTACGCGGACGTTCGGCACCTTTGTTCTGGCGTTCCTTGCTTTCAGGTTTTTTCGGTCGCGAGTGCGTATCCCTCATGATAATCGGGGTTCCATTCGCATCCACATCTACCATGATGTTCGGGACGCCCCAGTTCTGTGCGAATGCCGTATCAGCCTGACCAACAGCGACTGCGGTCAACGCAGCGATTAAAGCCCTCGACCAGAAGGAGCCCATGACCGGGAGATAAGCACTGTCCGAGCCCGCCACCATTCTAGGTGAAATAATTATACTCGGCGCTAGTGTCCCTTACCCCGTCCCTTCGGAGAAAACCCCAGGTGATGAACTAGCACGCGTCGTTAGCCGTGCCATGACCCCCCTCACGCCAATCAGGGGCGCATGCTCGCTATGGCACCAATGGAACCGATTTGGATTGATTCCTTGTTGCGACGTCTAGGAGCAGACTGGCAATTACGCACCAGGACAGAGGCGGAAGAGCGGAGTACTTGCACCCGAGACAACGCAGCTAGTGAACAGAGGCAGGTGAGTGATGTCGTCCGTGGGCGTAACATACCGAGAGAAAGTCATGCATATCATCTTAATGTTTTGTGCAGGGGTGCTCCTGGCATCTAGTGCTATCGCGGCTGGTGAGCCGAATAAATTGCCGCTTCAATTTACGGGTGATTGGTGCCGGAGAGATGCACAGGACAAAGAACTCGGAATAACGTACGCGTTTGGTCACTGTCTCCCAACTCACAAAAGCAATGCTGGATGGCTGACCGTCGGCACAGGCGGTTTTGCCGCTCATGAAGTCACTTGCAAGCTGGTTCGTTCTGTAGCGGATGAGAACTCAAATTACCTCGTCCAATTTCGGTGTAACGGCGAAGGTGAAACTTGGACAGAAAATTACTGGATGTCCCTTCAGCTTGTGATGACGCCGACAGATCGTGAGCCTTGAGTCGTGGACTTCTCAGATAGCTGTTCGTGCTCAATGCCGCTCAAGCAGCTGAGCATGCTCTACTAAGAGGCGGTTCAAGGATGCAATCCCTTCACGTGAGTGCGGAACCCCTGTCCCGCAAGGCAGGGGTTTTCACGTGGCACTGGCGAACTCGATCAACGCGGGATTAGGGGTCCGGGACGAGCCATTCCATAGCACATAAAGAGTGAGCCCGCCGAAGCGGGCTACCCTTGCAATTCAGCAACAAAACGACTGCTTCTAAACGCGGGAATCCAGCGAAACTCCGAGGGCAAAAGCCTTCTGTCGAGTTGCTCCCTCTGACCGTTTAAGTCTGCGAGCGATTTTTCCCGCTGGCATTTTTTCACGAGCGAGACTCTTAAGATCACGAACGTCTGTTTTAGTCCATTCACGGCGCTTCGAGTTAGTCCTAGCCATATGATCTCCAATGTTTTAGACGACGAGTTAAATTGCAACCAAACAAACACGGTTGGCAAGCTTAGCATATATACGCAACGCACAACCTGGTCAAATGTCTGGCGGGGTTGGTTGTTGTAAAACTTTGGTGTTCAGATTGTAGAATTGCATTCTGGACACTGACGACCCGCCGCTATCTTAAAATGCTTGCTGATTGAAGGACACGCTACGGCTAGTGAGTTAAAAACCTCAGAGCCGAGCGATATGATGATAGATGTCGTAAAACCGTGAGCAAACTCCCAAGTTTCAACGAGTATGCCACCCCTTTTAACCTGATTAGGAAATGGAATCGGACAAAAAGGAGCCGCAAAAATGCCTACTTCTAGTTTGCATTAAGGGGTGCGGGGAGATAACCCCAGTACAAAGAAGCCGATCCATGAATTATGGGCGTCCTGCATAGTCGTTCATCTATCTAGTGCTATCTGCGGTTCACGGGGGAGCCACTATGCGTCAAATGCTTGGTCTTTTCATAACGGCTGTACCCCTAGTTTTTGCCAGCCTTCCGCTCAGCACACGAGCGGAGGTTGGTACGACGCAAATCATGCTTACGGAAAGGCACATTGAAGGATTCATCTTAGTACAGAAGGACATGGTGGAAGCGATAGCGAAGATGCAAGCGGCGATGTCTGTGAACCCTGCTGATTACGAAGTAAAGCTTTTAGCAAGTGCTAAAAAGCGGGGATTCAAAATATTGCCGAGTACGAGTCAGTTGCAGCAAGTATCTCAATGGTGGTAGCGGCAATTGATCCGCAGACCAAGGAATTCACTGATCCACAGGCAGCTATCAAGAAGGAGATAGAGGATGTAGCTGCTGATAAAACGATTACGGCTAGCCAAAAGAAGGAATTGCTGAAGGAACTAAACGCGGCACTCAAATCTGTGGAACCGATCCAATCTAGCAACGTCGAGCTTGTTAAGAAATATTACGACGTAATCGATGTGACGATGATCGCTGCGTACGATGGCGAAAGCCGTGCGGATTCGAGCGTCGTGCGCACAATCGGGGAATGATTTAACCAATGTCATCGCGTTGATGCAGCAATCGTTAGCCTTTTTTCCGCGAGTTGCCCCAACCACTCATACCCAATAGCGTGGGACCGCTCGCAGGTAAGAGCGATAGCTCTCTCGGAATTTTGCCAAGAGATAGCGCTCCTCCCGTTTCACCACCCCGAAATGCAAGATTAAGGCTGCGGGGATAACCAGCACGAGCATCCAATCCGACCCAAGCGCGATAGCGAGTCCGGCGATAAACACCATCATCGCCGTGTACATCGGATTACGGATCAAGCGGTAAATTCCCGTTGTCACGAGGGTCAAGGCTGGCTTCCACGGCTCGACGTTAGTCCCGGCTTGACGAAAGCTACGAACCGCAAAAATTGCCAACACGATTCCTCCAGCAATGAGGATGCCGCCAAAAAGCAGTCGTGTCCAAAAGCCAAAAAGCCCTCGCAGGATGAAGGGCGGCAGAAACCAATCGAGCAGCAGACCGAGCAGTACGGTTGCCAGCGCAATTAGAGGTGGCGGGGCAATTACGCCGGGGTTGTCGCCTGGCTCGTTCACCAACTTGGACTCAGGAGGCGAAATCTGCATCCTCTATCACTAGGTTGTCAGCATGTGACGACCAGTCCTTTATTCCTTCCAAATCGCAGAAACGCCGCTCAGCCATCTGCTTTGCTTCTTCTCTATTGCGAGCCTTCAGATCGAAAATACGCTGGTTCTTTGTACCGCGGTGCGCTTACGACGGAGCCCGCTAGGTGCCAACCAATAATGAGACCAGCGGCTATGCCTTACCGCCTTACCGGACAATGTGGCGGTTGATTCCACCAGTCGACCGTGCTGTCATCTACGCAGCCAAAGGCTCAAGGCATGTTGGTCGGGGCTGGGGACAACATAGGAGGTCCTTCAGCATGTGCGATTACAGCTTGCATAACGTGAAGTCACGACCTGCCCAGGTGGGTGACAAACTGACAACTCACAACTTCAACACTGGCACCACCGGGTTCGCTGCGCCAGAAGACGCCAATATGGCAGTTTGTGTGCTTCCCGGAACAGAACTCGCCTTTGCAACCGGAGTAATCTGTCAGGCTCCCCGGCTCCTCGGCTGGAAACCTCAGATCATCAACCACACCACCGCGATCTTCCGGCAGATCCAGAAGGATGTCCGGTACGCACATCGTGATGCGCTGGAGTTTCCGGACGGTCAGATTGTGCTTCTGACTCACTTGCTTGAAGGTCAGGAGGCAACGGTGCTCCAGCTTCCGGCTGACCCAGCTACCGCCAGTAAGGTGCAGGCACAGAAGCCGCTCGTCTACTTCGGCTGAGATTCACTCTTGGCAGAACTTTGGGCTGCCCCCTCGATTGGGGCAGCCTTTTTTGCCCGAAAGCCAGCGCCACAGCGGAGCTACTGATTCAATGCTTTGAGGACGGTGGTACTGCCTTCCTTCGGCACGTCAGTCGGTACCGGATCGCTGGTCGTCCCTATTTCTTCGTTCGGGTTTCTTCCATCTGGCTGACTGTTTGCAGCCTGAGGTTTTATAACTTTCTTCCTCCTCGGTGTCTGCTTTCGAGTAGCCCGGGCTTTTTGGGGGATAATCTCATGGTGTCCTTCGTTGCTGAGATTCATTCTAGGTGCAACAATCGCTATGGAACTCGCTCCACAATGACGACAGAAGGTATCTGAAACACCAATTTGGTTTCGACAGGACGAGCAAAGCCGTGTCGATCCATCCAAAACTTTTGAGGCAACTGACTCCCCACAGTACCTACAAAATTTGTCATTGATCGAGATTTCGTGATTGCAGTGAAAGCACGGTTGTAAATTTGCTGCAGGGGGTTGCGAGACTTCTTTCGTAGGCTCACCGTCTATAACGATCGCTTCTGGTGACGTATCCGGCGATGCCACACTCTTTTGCTCCAACAATTTGCGTTGTGGGACACGTGCATGATACGTGGCAGAGTTCAAAAATTGACGCCTTCTTGCGCGTGCTTTTGCTCGCCAGACAAGCAGCGGCAACGCGAGAATTATGAAAAAGACGATCAAACCAAGAGCTGCTCCTTTGAGGGCGGTGGTGTTCTCGATTACAGCCACATCAGCGTTGGGCGTATCTGAAGCAGCCACCTTTTCAATTTCATCTTTCTGAGGCTCAATTTTCGCCCTTTCAGTCTCTACACGGGCAAGCTCCGCATTCTCCGTGGGCAGTTCAATTTTTGCCCTCTTGATCTCTATGCGGGCAAGCTCAGCATTTCCCGCCGTGCTCTCGGTCGTTATTTCCTCGGGCTCCTTGATTTCCGCTGAAGATTGTTGCCTAGCTGTTGTCAGCGTCAACGCGGACGCATCAACCGTCAATAAACGGACATGACTGCGCCCGCTGCGGTCAATACTAGCCGACCAGAGATATCCTGCTCCGCCGTTAAGACTGTAGATCGGAAGTCCAAGCTGCGCTGATCGTCTAAGGTCGCCCAAGTAGTCAATGAGCAACCCTTTGCGTGGGCTCTGTCCAGAAGCCAGTATTGAAACTCCATCAGCGTCTAGCTGCTCTAACTGGACCTTTCCCCATACCGCAATGACCGCATTTGGAAGCCCTTCACGCTGCGGCATTCTCATCTCATGAGCGCGTTCACCGAACTTGGTCGAAAGCCTGTTGATCTCGCTTTGAATCTCGTTCCGATCAAAAATTACCGGGGCAATATAGCGATTGATATAAACCGCTACGCCATGTGAGTCGTGCAGAAGTGAGCTAGTTGAATCTGCAGACCGACGGCTGCCCACGATTTGTTGTTTTTGCGTTCGCTGGCATCGGGTAAATTGAGGAAACTGCTCACTCGGACTGCACTGGTAGCTACGATAGATGGGACTCTCAAAGTCAATCCGAGCACCGAGAGCAAGAC
>JBKPOZ010000136.1:0-59684 GCA_046733355.1 Pseudomonadota bacterium
GGGTCCGACCCGGACACATAGGTGACAAAACGTACCTAAGACATGGGTGACAACCTTGGGCCGAAGGGGTTGTCCACGGGTTGCAACGTCTTCTGCTCCAGATCGAAGTAACCGAGATCGTAGTGCATGAAGCTCACAAGCCAAATGCCCTCGTCGATCTCTTTAATGCCGACAGTCTGACCCGCGAACACAGTTGAGATATTGATTCTCTTCCGATGCAGGCACAGTCGTCCGCAATGGGTGATCACGACAGTTCGGTCGTGCAAGGGGTAGCCGAGCTCAGGCAGGCCATTATATGGGCGCCGGGAAGGTGTGTAGACCTCTGCGGGGTATTTCATATCCAAGGCTTCATGCGGTCGTTCGGTGTTGAACTCGTGAACGAAGGCATCGAATTTCGCTTGCTGCTGTAAGCTATTCGCTGCGGGAGGCCTGGTTGTCTCCTTTTTCAAGGTGAGATGCATGCGCTCGTGGCGGCCGTTTTGTTGGGGCTGTCCGGGTTTGATGCGTTCGATGGCAATGCCGAGACGCAACCACCAGACCGAGAGCTTGGAAAGATTGAACAAGGAATTGGGACTGGCAAACGGAACGCCGTTGTCGGACCGAATGGCTGTGGGCAGGCCGCGATCGCGAAACAGCCGTTCAAATGCGGTGCAAGCGAGCTGTTCGCGTGTGGATTCCAGCGCCTCACACAAGAGCAGGTAACGCGAAGCGTGGTCGGTCACGGTGAGCGGATAGCAGTATCGCCCGTTGCCGAGCTTGAACTCGCCTTTGTAATCGGCGCACCATAAATCGTTGGGCGCGGAGCCTTCGGACAGCGGTGTCCCGCGTGCGCGGTTACGTGTCCTGTGCATGCGTTGAACCAAGCCATGCCGATCGAGAACCGCATGAATGGTGCTCTTCGCCGGTACCCTGATGTCCCCATCCAGTCGCCGGACCAGGAGGTCGCGAATCTTGCGCGCGCCCCAATGCGGCTTGTTCCGCTTGGCGGAGACGATCAGGCTCTCGAGTTGTTGCGGCAGTTGGTTGGCATACCGGATGGGCCGGCGCGAACGATCGTCCAGCGCCTCTTGGCCGTGCGCTTTGTAGCGGTCGAAGATCTTGTAGCCGGTCTTGCGAGATATGCCGAATTCACGGCACAGGGCCGCCATCGGCTCTCCTTCCAGCAGTCGGGCGACAAAACGCAGACGCTCCTCCACTGGTGAAGTCTCCTTCCACGGCATTGACACCTCCCGCTGCAAAGGACGAAAGGTGTAACCCATGTGTCCGGTACGAAGTGTCACCCATGTCTCAGGCCGCTCATCGGGTCCATTCCGGGCATATTCGATCAATCCTCGCCGGGATTGAGCGTCCGCGAAATTTGGCGGGCTATCCATGCCACCTGCGGGTATGCGCGGCATGGGTCGGCCCATAGGCTCCCGGTCGGAAAAACCTGTCGTAGTAATCGGTGTCGATGTGGTGCGCCTGCATGAACCACATCAGATGCATGGCATCGAGGCTGCCTGGAAAGCGCCCATAGGTTTCATACACATAATTGCAGATAGCCTTGGTGCAGGCGATCCCTTCTTCGCTGATCTCGACCGTGCGACTGCGGTGCTCTGCCGCGGACACGAGATAAGGCATTTGCGCCGCGGGCTGCGCAGTCATGCTCCGCCCCTCGCGCGAGTAAGAGGCGAGCGCAGCGTCGATGGCCGCGTCCATGCTGGCGAAATAGGGCGGACAGTAAGCCTCAAAGATGCCGTCAAGTCCGATCGGATTGGCGAGCAGCGGGGTCTCGCGCGGGATTGCGGTCCTAAATCCGAGCGCTTCAAAAACTTCTCGTGATGTAAATCCGCAATGCATCCACCCGCCGATGCCCATCGCCTCGGTTGCGAGAAACATGTTCTGACAAATCACCGCGGGCTCGCTGAACATGAAATAGCAGGCCTGCCTCTCGAGATGTGACAGCGGCAGCACGGTGTGCTCGTCCAAAAATCCCCGTTTGAGCCATGCTTCGGTGCCCGCCGGTCGCATGCCGTAGCGATCGTCGACGACGTACCAGCCGCGGCCGCTCTTTGCCGCGAAGCGTCGCAGGTTTGGGTCGACGAACTGCGCGATCAGCCCGATCAACGAAAAGCTCACGTCGCAGACCGGCATGAACAGAGTTGAGCCGGGCATGTTGGAATCCCACAGGTTATGCCCGGAAAGCGGGGGGATCCGCCGCGGAAAGCCCAGGCGGCCTTGCTGCAATGTCTTGCGGTGGTCGCGATAGAGTGCGAGGACCTTCTCCCGCCCATCGACGCTCTCGATTTCCCGCATCTTGTCCGGCGCGCCGGCGCCAGGGTCGATGACGTAGACGCCTTGGTCGTTGGTGAAGAACAGCGCCGTGCGGCGCCCACGGCAGGTGCTGGGAAAGGTGCGGCCCTCCGAGAAGCGGTAGGGCAACGGTGCCGTATGCTCCCACAGCGCCAGCCCGGAAAATCCGATTCCTGCAGCGACCAGCAACGCCTCTTCAAGTTCGCTCAGGGGCATCGGTGCGCACTGGGATTTATAGGTGAAGGGGCCTTCGTTCATTTCAAAGCCCATGGCGAAGCGGCGCGATCTCCTGCCGTACAGTGCATCAAACAGCGGATAATCCCAGGCGCCGCGCAACAGGTCAGCAGGTGCGGTCATGATGCTGCTCCCCCATACGTGCGTCTCAAGCGGCATTTCGTCCTATCATAAAGAGGGGCCCAAAAACGCCGAGGCACCCCATTGGGGTGCCCAGCGTCAGACCTGTTGATGCCTGATCGGCGTGCGCGGATCAGCGCCCGCTCAGCTGTTCAGCTTCCGTTTCCTCGGCGCGCTTCAGATAGTTGTGTGCCTGCACGAGAAGAAGCCGCGCACGCTGACGATCACTTATCCGCCGCGCTTTTTCCAGATAAGCCTCTGCCTTGCTACGCAAGGATTCCACAACGCTCATGCACACCCCCCGTCGTTGTCTGGAATGGCGCGAAGTAACTCCCGAATGATGGCAAAATCTCGGAATGTACCTTGTGTCAAGAAGCCACCATTGTGGACGGTTGAGGACTCCTCACTGGCACCCATCTACCGCGTGCCGCCATCGGGATGATCCGAAATGAGACGGCGGCGAGTCAGTATCCCGACGCAAGCGCGCCGCGGGTGCGGTTGTCGGCCGCGCCAAGCAGGCCGTCGTCCGTCACCGTGATCGAATTTGCCGAGCTCCAGGGCACCGCGCTCTGGACTACATGGTGACCGCGCGCCTGAAGCCCGGCGACCAGGGCCGGATCGAAGCCGGGCTCCACGAACACCACGTCTGGTAACCATTGGTGGTGCAGCCGCGGCGCGGCAACCGCTTCGGTCAGTGCGAGCTTGCGATCGATCACGTTCAGCAGCACTTGCAGCACGGTCGTGATGATGCGGCTTCCGCCGGGCGAGCCGGTGACGATCCAGGGCCGGCCATCTTTCAGAACGATGGTCGGCGCCATGGAGGAAAGCGGCCGCTTGCCTCCTGCCGGCGCATTCGCCTCACCTCCGGTGAGGCCATAGGCGTTGGGCGCGCCGGCCTTCGCGGCGAAATCGTCCAGCTCGTTATTGAGTAGAACACCAGTGCCTTCGGCGATGAGCCCCACGCCATAACTTAGATTCAGCGTCACCGTTGTGGCCACCGCATTCCCGTCGCGATCCATCACCGAGAAATGCGTGGTATTCGCCCCCTCGTGCTGCAACGGGGCGCCCGCGCGGATCTCTTCCGAAGGCCGCGCGCGCTGCGGGTCAATGCGCGTGCGCATCGTCGCCGCATACGTTTTCGAGACAAGCTTCTCGATGGGCGCCTGCACCTGTGCGGGATCGCCCAGAAAGGCCGCGCGATCCGCATAGGCAAGCTTCATTGCTTCAATGGCAAGGTGCAGCCGCCGCGCCTCGTCGCTGGCGAGGTCGGCGTACCCTTCCAGGATGTTCAACATCTCGAGGAGAATGACGCCGCCCGATGACGATGGCGGCATGGCGATGATCGGGTGATTGCGATAGCTGCCGAGGAGCGGCGCGCGCTCGATGGGTTGATAAGCAGCGAGGTCGTTGCCCGTCATCACGCCGCCTGCCGCGCGCACGGCCGCGCTGATCTTTTCCGCGATCGGGCCCTGGTAGAAGGCGCGTGGGCCGCCCTGCGCGATGGCGGCAAGCGTGTCGGCAAGCTCGGCCTGCCGCAACGTGTCGCCCGGTCCCTTCAGTCTTCCGTCGGCGGCAAAGAAAATGTTGCGGCTCGTCGGCCAGCGCCACAGGCGCGCCTGCGCTCCCGGCAGCGAATTCGCGGTGTCATCTTCGATCGGGATGCCGTCGCGCGCGAGCGTAATCGCGGGCGCGAGCAGATCAGCGAGCGTGAATCGTCCCGAGCCGTATTTGGCGTGCGCGAGCGCAAGCCCCGCGACCGTGCCGGGCACCCCGATGGCGAGCGCCGAATCGCGCGACTTTGCCGGATCGGCATTTCCCTCCGCATCGAGAAAGCTCGCCCGCGTGATGGCCGCAGGCGCGGTCTCGCGAAAGTCGATGGTCGTCTCGGTTCCGGTGGCACCGAGGTAAATAACCATGTACCCGCCGCCGCCGATGTTGCCGGCACGTGGATACGTCACTGCAAGCGCAAAGCCCGTCGCCACCGCCGCATCCACCGCATTGCCGCCGTGGCGCAGGATGTCCACGCCGACATTCGCGGCCCGCGCCTCCTGCGCCACGACCATTCCGTTCGGGGCCGTAACTGCCGGAATGCTCGGTTGCACGGGCGGTGCGCGATCAGCCTGCGTCGGCGGTTGCGCGTAGAGCGGCGATATGAGGCAGAGCGTAATGGTTGTGGAAATCGCAATGCTGCACATGCATTGCATTAGACCACAAACTGATGTTAGCGACGGCAGACCCGCGTAAGCCCAGAAACGGAGATCCATGATGAATTTTGCATTACGCATGTTTCGCCTGCTTCGTGCTCCGGTGTTTGCTTCGCTGCTCGGGTTCTCCGCCGCGGGCTGCGGGATAAACACGATTCCGACGTATCAGGAGAATGCGAAGGCAAACTGGTCGGAAGTGCTCAACCAATACCAGCGACGCGCTGATCTCATTCCCAATCTGGTGGAGACGGTCAAAGGCTATGCCGCACATGAACGCGAAGTGCTCGAGCAGGTCACCAAAGCGCGCGCGCAGGCGACCCAGGTGCAGCTGCAAGTCCCCCCCGATGTGCTCACGAATCCGGAGGCATTCAAGCGGTTCCAGGAAGCGCAGGCCCAGCTCTCGAGCGCGCTGGCGCGCCTTCTTGCGGTATCGGAACGCTACCCCGATCTCAAGGCAAATCAGAACTTCCTGGCGCTGCAATCGCAGCTCGAAGGCACGGAGAACCGGATCGCCGTGGCGCGGCGCGATTACATCGAGGCGGTGCGTCAGTACAACACCGAACTGCGCACGTTCCCGGGCGTCATCTGGGCCTCCACGCTCTACCGCAGCTACAAGCCCATGGAGACGTTCACGGTCAGCGAGAACGTGACGCACCCTCCGCCAGTGAAGTTTTAGTCAGCTGCCGATGCTCGCACGGGTAGCCCGCATGAGCGGAGCGACATGCGGGGAGTGGTTTGCCCCGGATTTCGCTTCGCTCATCCGGGCTACTGTTTGCGCGGCTCTTGTTGTTCTCCTCGCCGCGCCCGCGCTGGCGCTTACGTTTCCCGCCCTCACCGGCCGTGTCGTCGATGAGGCGAATATCCTCGATGCAGGCATGCGTGCCGCGCTGACGCAAAAGCTCGCCGATCTCGAGGCGAAGACGTCCGATCAGCTGGTCGTGGTGACGCTCAAGTCCCTGCAAGGGACTTCTATCGAGGATTTTGGGGTACAGCTGGGTCGGACTTGGCAGATCGGCCAGAAGGGCAAGAACAACGGCGTCCTCCTCATCGTCGCGCCTAACGAGCGCAAGGTGCGCATCGAGGTTGGATACGGGCTTGAAGGCGCGCTCACCGATGCCGTTTCACGCCTGATCATCGAGAACGCGATGCTTCCGCGCTTTCGCGCCGGCGATTTCCCCGGCGGGATCGCGCGTGGCGTCGACGACATCATCAGCGTGCTCAGCGGTGACGCGGAGGAGTGGCATCGCCAGGCGGCAAAGCGGCCGGAAGCCCCCGGCTGGGGTCCTTTGCTCAACCTTCTGCTCGTCGTAGCCGTCCTCATTTTCATCTTTTGGATCATGTCGGGACCGCCGAGTGTTGGTCCCAGACGGCGCCGCAGCGGCCTCGGTCCGATCGTCTGGTTGCCCAGTTCCGGCTCGTCATGGGGTTCGGGCGGGGGGTTCTCCGGCGGCGGCGGGTTCTCCGGCGGGGGCGGCTCGTTCGGGGGCGGCGGATCGTCAGGGAGCTGGTGAGCCGATGATCTCCCCCGAGGACAAGGAGCGAGTTGCGCGGGCGATCCGGGCCGCCGAAGAGAAGACGGCGGGCGAGATCTTCTGCGTGCTTGCGCGTCACTCGAGCGAATATGCGCTCATACCGCTTGCGTGGGCGGCCGCCATGGCGCTCGTCCTCCCGGCGCCGCTCATCTATTTCACTCTTTGGCCGGCGTGGCTGATCTACGCGATCCAGGTGATTGCGTTTATGCTGGCGGCGCTCGCGCTGTCGTTTCCGCAAATCCGCTTTGCGCTCGTGCCCCGCGGCACCGCACACGACCGTGCGCACGCCGAAGCCATGCGCCAGTTCTTTGCGCAGGGGCTGCATCAGACGGAGAAGCGTACCGGCGTTCTCATTTTCGCTTCCCTTGCCGAGCGTTATGCGGAGATCGTGGCGGATGCGGGCATCAACGCCAAAGTGACCCCGGACGTGTGGGATCGCGCCATCGCCGTGCTTGTTTCAGAAATGAAGCATGGGCGGCTTGGGAACGGCTTCATCGCTGCGATCGAGCAATGCGGTGCCGTTCTGGCGCAGCATTTTCCCCCCGGCACACTCGCGCGCGACGAGCTCCCCAACCGGCTGGTCGAGATTTGAAGCTCGGGATCTGGTTAACCCGGATGGAGCGCAGCGAAATCGGGGGCGATCATCCCGGATGTCGCTTCGCTCCATCCGGGCTACGGCCTACAATAGAAAAATGCCTGCCGACATGAGCGACGAGGAGCGTGCCGAAGCGGCCCTGATCGCCGCCGCGGCCAAGCTGGCGAGCGCTGGCGGTGCCCCCGTCGAGTTCGTAAGCGGGCTATTTGAGCACGCCGCGCCCGAGGATCTGCTGCGCTACGATCCTGCGCAGCTCGCAGCAGTGGCGCAGGACGCGTGGTCTTTTCTTGGCATGCGCATGGCGGGCTCGCCCAAGGTTCGTTTCAAAGGGCCGTCATTGGCCGGCGCGCAGCGACGCAGCGACTCCGTCCTGGATATCGTCAATGATGACATGCCCTTCCTTCTCGACTCCGTCCTGGGAGAGCTGGCGGAGCGCGGTCTTGCGATCCGGTTCGTCGTGCATCCGATCTTTTCGGTCGCGCGTGATCACGATGGTCGCCTGACGGCGTTCTATGGGACCGAACTGGTCCCGGGGGCATTCCGCGAAAGCTTTATCCAGATTCACATCGAGCCGCTTCACGATGCCTCGCGGTACGCCGACATTGTTGGCAGTCTCGAAGCTGTCCTGGCGGATGTGCGCCTTTGCGTTGCGGACTGGCAGCCGATGCTGGGGCGCGTCGGCGAGGCCATTGCAGCCCTTAAAACGAACCCGCCGCCGTCGCCCGCAGAAGAGATCGCGGAGGCGATCGCTTTTCTGGAATGGCTTGTCAGCGACAGTTTCACCTTCATGGGATTCCGCGAATATCGGCTTGCAGCAGGCGGCGAGCTCCTCCAACCGATGCTGGAAAGCGGCCTCGGGCTTCTGCGCGCCCCAAGTGCGGCGCAGTGGGACCGGCCGCTGAAGGTTACGCCGGAGATCAAGGCGTTGCTTCATGAGCCGTCGCTTCTCATTGTCACGAAATCTTCGGTGCGCTCGCGCGTGCACCGCCGCGTCGAATTGGACCATGTCGGACTCAAGCGCTTTGGCCCCGATGGAGAGCTCGTGGGCGAATTTCGCATCGTGGGGCTTTTCACTTCCACCGCCTATACGCGGTCCATACGGTCGATCCCGTATTTGCGCCGGAAGGCCGCCGGGGTGATCGTGCGCGCCGGCTTCGCGCCGGAATCCCATTCCGGCAAGGCGCTCGCCAACGTGCTGGAGCATTATCCGCGCGACGAGCTCTTTCAGATCGATGCAGACACACTGTTGCAGTTTGCGCTCGTCATTCATCAGCTCGACGAGCGTCCGCGCGTGCGTGTCCTCCCGCGCGCGGATCGATTCGGTCGGTTTGTGTCGATCCTCGTCTATGTGCCGCGCGATCGCTTCGACAGCGCGGTACGCAAGGCCATTGGCGAATATCTGGCGCAAGCCTATGGCGGCTCGGTCAGCTCGTTTCGGCCGTTCTTTCCGGAAGGCGCGCTCGTGCGCGTGCACTACATCATCGCGCTCTCCGGGGCGGGCAGCGTCGCTCCTGATCGCGGCACACTCGAGCGAGCAGTCGAACGCATGGTGCGCACCTGGGCCGATGCCCTTGCGGACGAGCTCGGGCGGGCGCACGAGGCGGCGCGCGCCCGCAGTCTGTTCGAGCGATACGAAAACGCCTTTTCGGATGGATACCGCGAAGCCTATTCGCCCGAGGTCGCGGTCGAGGATATCCGTGTCATCGAGGGACTCACCGAGCGGAGGCCGCTCGCCGTGCTCTTCCACAGAGGGGCTGATGCGGGCGTCTCCAGCTGCGTCGGGCTCAAAGTATGGAGCCATGGCCGGCCTATTGCGCTCTCCGAACGCGTCCCGGTGCTCGAGCACATGGGATTCAAGGTAGTAGATGAGCGCACGTACGAGGTCGCGCTCAAGGCTCCCCCTGCTGCGGTGTGGTTTCATGACATGCTGCTGGAGAGCGCCGACGGGAGTGCCGTGAACCTCGAGGCGAGCAAGAGCGCGCTGCAAACCGCGTTTTTGATGATCATGCGCGGCGTCGCCGAGAACGACGGCTACAACGCGCTGGTGCTTGTCGCAGGCCTCAGATGGCGGGAAGTGGCGCTCATTCGGGCCATCTCGCGCTATCTGCGCCAAGTCGCCGTGCCTTACTCGCAGGATTACATGTGGGCGACCCTGGTGAAGCACCGTACGGTCGCGGGCAACATCGTGCGGCTGTTCACGCAGCGCTTCGATCCGCGCTTGTCCGAGGACGAGCGCACGCGCGGGCAAGCAAATCTGCTCACCTCGATTGAGTCCGCGCTGGCGAGCGTCCCAAGTCTCGACGAGGATCGCATCCTGCGGCGCTTTGTCAACGCCGTACAGGCGGCGATCCGCACGAACTTCTATCAGATCGACCGGAACGGACAGCCCTCGGCATTGATCGCGGTCAAGTTTGCGAGCCGCAGCATTGAAGGCCTGCCCCTGCCCAAGCCGCTCTACGAGGTATTCGTCTATTCGCCACAGGTGGAGGCGGTGCACCTGCGCTCCGGCAAGGTGGCGCGCGGCGGCATCCGTTGGTCTGATCGTCCGCAGGACTTTCGCACGGAAGTGCTTGGCCTGGTCAAGGCGCAGCAGGTCAAGAACGCCGTGATCGTGCCCGTGGGAGCCAAGGGCGGCTTCGTACCCAAGCTGCTTAGCGGAAGATCCGCGCCGGCCGCCGCGGAGCAGGTGCAGCGCGAGGGTGTGGCCGCGTACAAACTGTTCATTTCGACGCTGCTCGAGGTCACCGACAACATCGCTGGCGAGCGTGTGGTGCCGCCCGAACGCACCGTGCGCTACGACGACGACGACCCCTATCTGGTCGTTGCCGCCGACAAGGGCACCGCCACCTTCTCCGATATTGCCAATGCAATGGCCCAGGAGCACGGCTTCTGGCTCGATGACGCCTTCGCCTCCGGCGGCTCGGCCGGATACGACCACAAGAAAATGGGGATCACCGCGCGCGGGGCCTGGGAGTGCGTCAGACGCCATTTCCGCGAGATGGACATCGACATCCGCAGCACACCGGTTGTGGTCGCTGGCGTCGGCGACATGTCGGGCGACGTGTTCGGCAATGCAATGCTGCGGGAGAAGACGATCAAGCTCGTCGCTGCCTTCGACCACCGCGATCTTTTCATCGATCCGACGCCGGACCCGGAGCGCAGTTTTGCCGAACGCCAGCGGCTATTCGAGCTACCGCGTTCGAGCTGGCAGGATTACGACCGCGCGCTTCTTTCAGCGGGCGGCGGCATCTATTCGCGCTTACTCAAGGAGATTGCATTGTCCGCGGAGGCGCAGGCGGTGCTTGGCTTTGCTGCCGCGAAGGCCACGCCACACGAGCTCATGAACGCGATCCTGAAAGCGCCCGTCGATCTTATGTTCTTCGGCGGTATCGGGACCTATGTGCGCGCGAGCACAGAAAGCGATGCCGCGGCGGGCGATCGCGCCAACGATCCCATCCGTGTCACCGGCGCCGAGCTGCGCGCCAAGGTGATCGGGGAAGGGGCCAATTTGGGAATGACTCAGCGCGGGCGGGTGGAAGCGGCACTGCATGGGGTGCGCCTCAACACAGATGCAATCGACAACTCAGCGGGAGTCAATACGTCCGATCTCGAAGTGAACTTGAAAATTGCCCTCGCAACCCCGATGCGCGACGGCCGGCTCGATGGCACGGGTCGGAACAGCCTTCTCGCCGACATGACCGAAGAAGTTGCGGGGCTGGTCCTGCGCAACAACTATCTGCAGAGTCTCGCGCTGTCGCTAGCCGAGCTACGCGGACTCGAAGATCTCGGTTTCGAGCAGCGCCTGATGCAAACGCTGGAAGCGGCAGGCGAGCTCGACCGCACCGTCGAGTTTCTGCCTGACGAGATGGAGATTGCGGACCGACGTCGCAACGCGCGCGCCTTGACCCGGCCTGAGCTCGCGGTGCTGCTCGCCTACGCAAAGCTCTCGCTCAATCATGCCCTGTTGCATTCGGCGGTGCCCGACGACTCCTATCTGGGCCGCGAGCTTGGCCGCTATTTCCCTGCTGCCCTCGCGGAAAAATTTCCCGACGCGGTCGAGCGCCACCGGTTGCGCCGCGAGATCATTGTCACCCAGCTCGCCAATTCGATGATCAATCGCGGCGGCCCGTCGCTCGTGGTGCGCATCGCGGATCAGACCGGTGCCGGCGCTGCTGAAATTGCGGCGGCCTTCGCCGCGGTGCGCGACAGCTACGGCATGGTCGCACTGAATGCCGAGATCGATGCGCTCGATTACAGGATTTCGGGCAGCGTTCAACTCGCGCTCTATGCAGCCGTGCAGGACCTCCTGCTCGACCGGCTGGTTTGGTTTCTGCGCAACGTAGATTTTTCGCAGGGTCTTGCCGCCATTGTGAGCCATTACGGCGCCGGCATTTCCGAGGTGGAGAAAACGTTCGACACCGGATTGCCCCAGGCTGCGCTTGCCGAACGCGGTGCGCGGCAATCCCGCCTGCAAGCAGATGGCGTGCCGACGGAGCTCGCGCGTCGGATTGCTACATTGCCGGCGCTCGTTGCAGCGCCCGACATAACGCTTGTTGCAGACCGCACGGGTCTTGGCATTGCGGCGGTGAGCGCCACCTATTTTGCCGCCGCGGCATTCTTTCGGGTCGATCAGATTGCGTCGGCCGCGCGCGCCATGGTGATCTCGGACTATTTCGACAAACTTGCGCTCGACCGTGCGCTCGATTCCATCGGCGAGGCGGAGCGCCGGCTCGCCGCCGCGATGACACGCAACGGTGCGGCCGGCGCGGATGCGGTGCAGGAATGGGTCAAGCCGCGCCACGCGGAGGTGGATCGTGTTCGCATGGCGGTCAACGAGATCGTGCAGTCGGGCCTTACCCTTGCCAAGCTCTCGGTGGCCGCCAGTCTCTTGGGCGATCTCGCGCGACATTGAGCACCGAGCTCGCGGCAAGCGCATGCGCGTTCCCTCTCCCATAGGGAGAGGGTTAGGGTGAGGGGTGAAGCTCCTTCGGTATACTTATAACCCCCTCACCCCAACCCCAAGGGGAGAGGGAGTGCCCCCGCGTTTGTGGCCACATCAATGCCTAAAATGACGCACGCCGGTTAACACCATCGCGATATCGCGCTCATTGGCGGCCTTGATCACTTCGTCGTCGCGCATTGAGCCGCCGGGCTGGATCACGGCCGTCGCGCCGGCCTCGATGGCGACGAGCAGCCCGTCGGCGAATGGGAAGAAGGCATCCGACGCGACGACCGATCCCAGCGTCAGCGGCGCCGGCACTCCGGCTTCGTTCGCCGCGTCGGCGGCCTTGCGCTCCGCGATGCGTGCCGAATCTATGCGACTCATTTGTCCGGCCCCAATGCCGACGGTGGCGCAGTCCTTGGCATACACGATGGTATTAGATTTGACGTGCTTGGCAACCCGAAAGGCAAATACCAGATCGCGCAACTCGGCATTCGTCGGAGCGCGCCGGGTGACCGTGGTGAGCTTCATGTCATCCGCAACGGCGTTGTCGCGCGATTGCAATAAGAATCCCCCCGCAACGGACTTGAACAGCGTGCCTGCAGTGCGCGGGTCCGGCGGTCCGCCCGCGAGCAGCAGGCGCAAATTCTTCTTCACTCCGACTATTGCAATTGCCTCGTCGCTTGCATCGGGCGCAATGATCACCTCGGTGAAAATCTCCACGATGGCGCGTGCCGCCTCCGCATCAAGCCGCCGGTTCACGGCGACAATGCCGCCAAAAGCGGAAACCGGATCGCAGGCGAGGGCCTTGCGATAGGCCTCGGTAATATTCGCGCCTTCAGCGGCGCCGCAGGGATTGGCATGCTTCACAATCACGCATGCGGCCGTGCGCTTAGCGTCGAACTCGGCGACACATTCGTAAGCGGCATCGGTATCATTGATGTTGTTGTAGGAGAGCTGCTTGCCCTGGACCTGGCGCGCGCTCGCAACCCCGTCGCGGACGTCGGGCGTGCGGTAGAAGGCAGCCCACTGGTGCGGGTTCTCGCCGTAACGCAAAGACTCGATCAACTCGCCGCCGAGGGCGCGATAATGCAGTGCGTTTTCCCCGAGCTGCTGCGCGAACCAGCTTGATATGGCCGCGTCATAGGTCGCCGTGCGCGCGTAGGCTTTGGCAGCCAGCTTGCGCCGTAATGCGAGGCTGGTCATGCCATTGTGTCTCTCGAGCTCGCTCAGGAGCACGGCGTAATCGGCTGGATCAACGATCGCCGCGACATCGTCGTGGTTCTTGGCGGCGGCGCGGATCATTGCGGGCCCACCAATGTCGATGTTCTCGATGCAGGTGGCGAAGTCTGCACCGCGCGCAACGGTCGCCTCGAACGGATAGAGATTCACCACGAGCAGATCGATGGGATGAATACCGTGCGCGCGCATGGCTTCGACGTGTGCGGCGCTCGCGCGCATGCCGAGCAGAGCGCCATGCACTGCCGGATGCAGGGTCTTCACTCTGCCATCCATCATTTCAGGAAACCCGGTGAGATCCGCCACATCCGTGGCTGCAATCCCCGCTTCGCGAAGCATCGTGCGCGTGCCGCCGGTCGAGACAAGCTCGATGCCTCGCTGCGACAGTGCGCGTGCGAAATCGAGGAGCCCCGTTTTGTCCGAAACCGAGATGAGCGCGCGGGAAATGCGGCGAAGCTGTTCGGTCATTTCACTTCGCTGCGGTATCACAGCGCGCCTGCGGTGTCATGCGCAGCTGTTCACAGCGGCAGCTGTGGCTCGTCGGCGCGCACACGGCGGGCGGGGGTTGCGGGCGCGCCGGACGGCGTCGCAGCAAGCGTCCACTGCACTCGCATGGCTTTGCGCGCGCGCCCATAGATGACGACCTGGCTCGTCCGACGTGGCCCTTGGGCCGCCGCGAGATACACGCTCTCCTCGATATCCAGGCGATCCTCATACACGCTGAATGTCCATACTTCCTTGTTGGGCATCAGCAGCATGGCGCTACGCCCGTCCGCCAATCTGTTCGCCTTGATCGAAGGATGCAGATGAAAGCGCAGCGCGAACTGATCGCGGCCCGCCGCGAGCGTCTCTCCCCGAGCCGGCGTGAACAGGTCCTCGCCGTCGAGTTTCTGTCCATCGTGCGAAAGCATAAGCACACGGTGATGCACGATGTTGAACAACTCGGCATATCCGTTATGGGAAGTGCGCAAGACAATGCCGTTCGGCTGTTCCTCTCGTGCGACGGAAATGACATGCGGCCCTGCGACTATCGGCACGCCCTGCAGCATGAGCTTGATCGGGCGCGACTCCAGAAAACCGCACGAGGAGGTGTCGTTCAGCGTGGCGGTGGAATGCGCTGCCGTGGCGCGCGCGGGCTGTCGCCAGTTATCGCGGCCAATGACCGGCACGCCGCAATTGATGATGATGCGCTGCGGGCTCGCGGAAAACTCGAACGCCAAACAACCCGCATGCGCCTCCTGGCTCACCGCCAGGGGAGGTGGGCCGCCGGTGTCCATGAGCACTAGGCTTCCGCCGCTCTCGATCCGCTGATATCCGCAATGGGGCGCATTGGTGAGCGGAGCCCCGCGTGCATCGTCGTAAACAAGAATAGTGGTGAGCAAGTCGGCTGGCGTAGGACCCATTCCGTTGAACAGCGCCAAAGAGCCGTCGCCATGGCGGAAAAAGCGCAGCATGGGCATCATGCGGTCCATCGCGTTGAGCAGCGCAGCAGGCGGCGCAATGTTACGCGCGGTGAACAAGGTCCGCAGCGGGAGGAGATCGAGCAAAAGCTCGACCAGTGCGCCCGGATTGCGACTGATATGGCCGCCGTCCGGCAGTATCTGTCGCGTGAGTTCCTCGCTCAGACGCTTAGTGGCCGGTTTGATTTGGCGCTGCTGACCCGACATGCACAGCGCTGCGTAGACAAGTGCGATCGCACCCTGCAGGCGCGGCACGCCGTCGCGCGCTTCCCAGACGGTGTGGCGCAACTGGCGCACCTGTCGTGCAAGACTGCGCATGAAACGCCGGTAGAACTCGGGGTCCGACTCGTCGAGCAGCAGAGGGGATTGGCTAAGCCAGGAAATAATGCGGCGAGCCATGACGTCGGGACGCCAGGCATATGCATTGCGCGCGCGCGTGACAGAGATCCACTCGTCGAGCAGGGAGCGCGCATTCGAGCGGGTTATCGCAGAGTCAGCCGCGCGCAGGTGGCGCAGCCAGCCGAAACCGAACAGGGCAACCGCCCAATCCTCGCTTGGCGGAGCCATCTCGAATGGCGAGCGTGCGTCGCACACGACGATCTTGCCCGCGAAGGCAAAACGTCCGGCATAGATTTCGGCAGCGCGCGTCGCGTCGGCGGTGCGCAGGTCCTGCGGCGCGACGAGGAGACGATCCACCTTGCCGAAGGACAAGAGCCAGCTGACGGCAGGATGAGCAGTGATACCGCCGAGCAGCCTGCGCAAGAGTATTCGTGCCAGGAAAAGGGACAGCCTGGCACGTTCCGCGGCTGAGACGCGCGACATCCGAGGCCTGGCTCCCCCTCCTTGCGGGCCGCATCTCGCGGCGGCGCAAGATAGCGGAGGGGGCGAGGGGGGCCAACCTGAGATGCCTGTCAGTTCCTTTGCAGGCGTGCGGCATAAAAGCCGTCGAGCCCCGCAAGCCCGGCGGTTTCGTCCGCCCAGTGGCACGGCAGTGTGCGCAGGTCTCCGTCCGGCGTGAGCCAGTCCGGTGCAGCTTTGAGCTCGCGCGCGGCGATCGGGCAACGGCGCAGATATGCGTTTTGCACGAGCGCATCACGCACCACATCGCCACCCTCTTCGGGCTCGAGCGAGCAGACGCAGTAGACCAACAAACCGCCGGGCCGGACAAGATCAGCTGCGCGCGCGAGCATTCGCTGCTGCAGCGCCGCGAGTGCCCCGATATCGGACGGACGCTTGATCCACGGAATGTCCGGATGGCGTCGGATCGTTCCCGTCGAGGAACATGGCGCGTCGAGCAGCACCGCATCGAACGGCTCCGCCTGCCATTGCATCACATCCGCGACGACGATCTCGGCCGACAGCCGTAGTCGCGCGAGATTCTGTGTGAGCCGTTCCAGCCGTGCCGGCGAACGGTCAACCGCGACCACATGCGCGCCCGCGGCAGCAAGCTGGGCTGTTTTGCCGCCCGGGGCCGCGCACAGATCGGCAACGCGTTCGCCGCGTACATCGCCGAAAAGCCGGGGGGGCAAAGCCGCGGCCGCGTCCTGCACCCACCACGCACCCTCTGCGTAGCCAGGGAGATCAGACAGACGGCCCTGTACGTGTGTGCGCACGCTGCCACTGGGCAGAACATGTCCGCCGATCTTTCTCGCCCACGCCTCTGGATCGCTCTTGCAGGTGAGATCGAGCTCCGCCTCGCGACCGTTGGCGAGCGCGATAGCGCGCGCCGTCTCGCGGCCGAAGCTCTTGCTCCAGCGCACCATGAGCCAATCGGGCGTGTCGAGGCCGGCGGAATCGAGTCCGCTGAGAAGAACGCCTCGCTCGCGTGCGATGCGCCGCAGAACGGCGTTGACCAGCGCGCTGTAACGCGCAGCCGCGCCATCGACTTGCACCAGACGGACCGACAGATCGACCGCCGCGTGGTCAGGAACGTCGAACCAGAGAATTTGCGCGGCCCCGAGCAACAGCGCAATTTCTACCCCGGGGGCGGCGGTCGGCAGCCCCCGTTGCAAGCAGCGCGCCAGCACATGCCGAAGCGTGCCCAGCCGGCGCAGGACGGTCGCAGTGAGCGCGCGAATGAACGCGCGATCCCGCTCGCTCAGATTCGTGAGATCGCGCTCGTCCTGCAGCTGCTCGTCGAGCGGCCTTCGCCGGTGCAGCACATTGTGCAGGATATCGGCCGCTACGCGTCGCGAGGCGAGCCCGGGCACTTTCTCCACATCTGTCACCCCCACGGGCCGCGCGCATGTTCGGGAGCCGGCCCCCACGGGCTTGCGGCATGTCTCGGATATGAGACGGAGGCCCGGGTCGAGGCGGCGATGCCCATCTCGCTCGCGAGCCGCTGCAACGCCGCAATACGATTCTCGGTCGCAGGATGGGTAGAGAACAGATTGTCCATGGCGCGATGGGTGAGCGGGTTGATGATAAACAGATGCGCTGTAGCCGGCGCGCGCTCTGCGGTCCGATTCTCGATCATGGAAGCGGCATTGGAGATTTTTGCGAGGGCGGAAGCGAGCGCATCCGGGTGGCCGCTGATGTGTGCGCCCATCTCGTCGGCCGCATATTCGCGCGTGCGGCTGATTGCCATCTGCACCAGCATCGCCGCAATCGGCGCAAGGATCACCATCGCAACTGTGCCGATCACGCCGAGGCCGCCGTTGTTGTCGCGCGAGCCGCCACCAAAGAACAATCCGAATTGGGCGAGCATAGAAATGGCGCCCGCAATCGTTGCGGTGATGGTCATGGTCAGAGTGTCGCGGTTTCTCACGTGCGCGAGCTCGTGCGCAATCACGCCGGCAATTTCGTCAGGGCCGAGCATAGCGAGCAATCCCGTGCTCACCGCCACGGCTGCATGCGCGGGATTGCGCCCGGTGGCAAAAGCGTTGGGCTGCGGGTTATCCATAAGATAGACGCGCGGCATCGGCAGTCCGGCGCGACCCGCCAGATCGCGCACGAGTGCGATGAGCTCGGGAGCGCTGCGCGCATCCACCTCGTGCGCATCATGCATGGCGAGCACGAGCCGGTCCGCGTTCCAGTACGCCATGAGGTTGGTCGCCGCTGCGAACAGCAGCGCCAGGAGGGCGCCGCTGCTGCCGCCGATCAGAAAACCAATGCCCATGAACAGGGCGGTAAGGGCCGCCAGCAGAATAGCCGTTCGCAGGTAATTCATCGCAGCCCTCTTGCGTCACTCACATTCGCACTGCGCAATAATGTTGGGTGCGCCCTGCCGGACCGCCAGCCCTTCTACGTCACGCACGGGCTCGTCCCGCGCATCCACGTCTTCGCGTGCAAAGCCGCGACACGCGCGGCCATGACGACCATGCGTCGTCCATCAGCGCGTGACGATTACCGGCGTGCCGAAGCCAACGCGGGAATAGAGATCGAGCACGTCCGTGTTGTACATGCGGATGCAGCCGTAAGAGACGAATCCACCGATCGACCCTGGATTGTTGGTGCCGTGAATCGCGTATTGGCCTCCCGCGAGGGTCATCGCGGCGGCGCCCATCGGGTTACGCCCGCTGCCGCCGCCGATCACATTTGGCAAGTACGGCTTGTCGCGCTTGATTTCTGCAGGCGGCGTCCAGGCGGGATGCAGATGCTTGCCATCGATCATCGACGTGCCTGACCACTGCTTGCCCAAGCGTCCCACGCCTACCGGGTAGCGGATCGCACGGCCGTTGCCGAGCACGTAATAGAGATGACGCTCGCCGGTTCGCACAATGATCGTGCCCGGCGCATAGCCGGGGAATGCAACGAGCTCCCGCGCCTGCGCGGGATGCACAACCGCAGTGCTCGTCAGAATCAGGAACGCAGCGCAGCCGGCTGCAAGGAATCGCCAAACGTGCATGGTTCGACCGTCTTGTTCTGTTGCCCCGAATCCTGATCGCGGCGCCTGATCACTCCGTACTGAACCCTGCGAGCACGCAAGCGTGCCGAGGAGTCCCGAATCCCCCGACCAGGCGCCGGATCGGCGCAGATGATAATCAAGGCTGCGGACGTTTCAGCTGAAACGAGCCGTTCTGCCCGGCTCAGGCGCGAGAATTTGCGCGAGTGTGCCGCCGGTGCAACAGGGCCATCGTCATTCCGGGCGGCGCCAAGCGGCGCGCCCGCAATGCATAATTAAAAACCCGGGCTTATGGATTTCCGCCCTGGGTCTGCGGCCTTGGCGGAATTGACGAACTCACGTTCAAGCGTGAACCTTGCGGTTTTGGCGGTTGCGCACGAGGTCGTCGACTACCGCAGGATCGGCGAGGGTCGAAGTATCGCCCAGATTGCCGAACTCGTCCTCGGCGATTTTGCGCAGGATCCGTCGCATGATCTTGCCGGATCGGGTCTTGGGCAAGCTCGGCGCGAACTGGATGAGATCGGGTGACGCAATGGGACCGATCTCTTTGCGTACCCAGTTGACCAGCTCCTTGCGCAGCTCCTCCGTGGGCTCAACGCCGGTCATCAAGGTGACATAGGCGTAAATGCCTTGCCCCTTGATGTCGTGCGGGTACCCCACCACGGCCGCTTCCGAGACGTTCGTATGCGCAACGAGCGCGCTCTCGACTTCTGCGGTCCCGAGCCGGTGACCGGCGACATTGATCACGTCGTCGACCCGGCCGGTGATCCAGTAATAGCCGTCCTGGTCGCGTCGGCAGCCATCGCCGGTGAAATATTTGCCCGGATATGCCTTGAAATAAGTATCGACGAAACGCTGGTGATCTCCGAAAACCGTGCGCATCTGCCCAGGCCACGAATCCGCGATGCAGAGATTGCCGGTTGCGGCGCCTTCCAGAACCTTGCCGCCCGCGTCCACGAGTTGTGGGACAATCCCGAAGAAGGGCTGCGTGGCAGAGCCGGGCTTCAGCCGGATCGCGCCCGGCATCGGCGTAATCAGAATGCCTCCGGTTTCCGTCTGCCACCAGGTATCCACGATCGGACACCGAGCGTCGCCAACCACGTGGTAGTACCACTCCCAGGCCTCCGGATTGATCGGCTCTCCCACGGTCCCCAAGAGCTTAAGGCTGGCGCGCGAGGTCTTTTTCACCGGCGCTTCGCCGGCCTGCATCAAGGCGCGGATGGCAGTGGGCGCTGTGTAGAACGTGTTGACCTTGTGCTTGTCGACCACTTCCCAGAAGCGCGATGTCGTTGGGTAGTTGGGCACTCCTTCGAACATGAGCGTGATGGCCGCGTTGGCGAGGGGCCCGTACACAATGTAGCTATGGCCTGTGACCCAGCCGACATCGGCCGTACACCAGTAGATGTCGCCTTCGTGGTAGTCGAAGATGAGCTGATGGGTCATTGCCACATAGAGCAGATAGCCGGCCGTGGTGTGCAGCACGCCTTTGGGTTTTCCGGTTGATCCCGACGTGTAGAGAATGAACAGCGGGTCCTCCGCATTCATTTCTTCGCACGGGCATTCCGCGGTCACGACTTCGGCGGCTTTATCGAAATACACGTCCCGCTGGGGGTTCATCGGCACGCTCGCGCCGGTGCGGCGCACGACGATCACGTGATCCACGCCGCCGACTTTGGCAATTGCTGCATCGGTGTTGATCTTCAGCGGGATCTTGCGCCCGCCGCGGATGCCTTCATCGGCAGTTATCACGACTTTCGAGCCGCAGTCCTCGATGCGTCCCGCGAGCGATTCCGGGGAGAAGCCGCCGAACACCACCGAATGCACGGCACCGATGCGTGCGCAGGCGAGCATCGCGTATACCGCCTCCGGGATCATCGGCAGATAAATCGTGACGCGATCCCCTTTGGTGACGTCGCGGTTGCGCAGAATGTTCGAGAATCTGCAGACCTCATCGTGCAGCTGCTGATACGTTATGTGTTTTGACTGCGAAGGGTCATCGCCTTCCCAGATGATTGCCGTCTGGTGGGCCCACTGCGGCAGGTGGCGATCAATGCAGTTGTAGGCGGCATTGAGCGCGCCATCTTCGAACCATTTGATGAACACGTTGCCCGGTCCAAACGAGCAGTTCTTGATTTTCTTCGGCGCCCTGTACCAGTCGAGCTGCTTGGCCGCCTCCGCCCAGAACCCCTTCGGGTCTTTGAGCGAACGCTCGTACATCTCCTTGTACTTGGCAGCATCGATGAAGGCGTGCTTCTTCCACTGCGGCGGAACGTCATAGATTTTTTCCGACATCACTGCCTCCTGGGCGGCGCAGCGCTATTTGACGGCCGCGCGTTGTTCTTCTCCTCACTATTTATGCAAGTCTGCGCATGAGCGACAAGACGTCTTGCGCTGCGACTTGTGGTCGAGCCGAGAAAGCGGCAGCCGTGTCACCCGCCATGGCTCAAGGGGGGAGCGCGCCCAATACGGCTCCCATCAGCACTAAAACCAGGAGCCAGTGCCCGCCATCGACGAGGGTGAGTCGACGATCGCGCCGCGCAAAGCTGTGGTTCACGAGCATGGTCGTGAGCACAAATCCAAGCCAGCAGAGCGCACCCGCGATGATGCCCCGGCGCACGGTGATTGAGCCGACATGAAAGAGGATGCCGGCCAATGTCCACGCCATGACCAGCTCTGCCACAAACGAAACAATGAAGGGCACGTAGGCGCCGGGGTGATGTTGGAGCGCATGCAGGCTTTCGGGGGTCAGGCCCAGCGCGGAGATCCATGTCTTGCTGAACGCTCTGTACCACATCGCCCCGGCGAGCCATGCCACCACGGCAGCGGCCAAGACGGCGAGATAGTTGATATTGCCGAATTTCATTAGCGCACTCCTTCCGGTGTGCCGAGCTACGAGCTTACTGCTCCCGCAGCCCACCCATGGAGCAGACGATCTTCCACTCGCCCGCAGTGACCGGCTGAACGGAGAGACGCGAATATTTGACCAGCGCCATTTCCTTTAGTCTCGGGCTTGCCTTCACGGCGGCCAGCGTTACCGGGCGCGGCAGGCGCGCCACGCTCTTGACGTCCACGGCCACGAAGATCCCATCCGAATCGGTCGGGTCGGGATAGGCTTCGCGGATCACTTCGGCGATCCCGACCACCTGCTTCTCCTTTCCCGTGTGATAGAAAAAGGCCCGTTCGCCCTTCTTCATTGCCTTCAGGTTCCCTCGCGCCCGAAAATTGCGGACGCCGGTCCAGGGCTCGCCTTTTGCGCCGCGGTTGACCTGATCGTCCCAGGAAAACTCTTCCGGTTCCGTCTTCAGCAGCCAATACGCCATAGCTCCTCCCTTTGTCTTTTCTTGTATTATGTCACGCTTCCGCACGGAACGGCCGCATCAGCAGCGCCTCGATTGCTTCATCGATGCTGGCGCGACGTGCGAGAATATCAGCAACCGCAGCTGCGATGGGCATCTCCACTCGCGCAGCCTCTGCCATCTCAATGAGCGCGGGGGCGGTAAAGAAGCCCTCGGCGAGCGGTGCCGTTGCGGGCTCGGGTGGAGCGCCCTTGCCCCACGCAACCCCGAAGGAAAAATTTCGCGACTGGCTGCTCGAGCAAGTAAGAATGAGGTCGCCCAGCCCCGAGAGCCCGCTCAGAGTCTGAGGGCGTGCGCCCAGCGCCTGGCCGAACCGGAATAATTCCGCAAACCCGCGTGTGATCAGTGCCGCCTGCGCGCTCGCGCCGAGTGCACGGCCGGCCACGATGCCGGCTGCAATCGCAAGCACGTTCTTTGCTGCGCCTCCGATCTCCACTCCCCGCACATCGGTCGAGTGATACAGGCGGAACAGGGGCGAACCGAGAGCGCGCGCGAGCGCGGCTGCAGCGACCTGATCGTTCGTCGCAAGTGTGAGCGCCGTCGGCAGACCGCTCGCAACATCACGCGCGAAACTTGGACCTGACAGGATCGCAGGCAGCGCCGGCGGCATGGTTTCCTCGATGACTTCCGTCATGAATTTGTGTGTGCCGCGTTCGATGCCCTTCGCGCAGGCAACCACCGGCGTGCCGCGATCAACGGTCGAGGCGAAAGACTGCGCTGCTTCGCGCATATGTTGCGCCGGCACCGCCAGCAGCATCACATCCTGCTTCGAGCCTGCGAGCGCGGAACCGATACTGACGGTTTTTTCGATGCGCACGCCCGGCAGGTGCATGCTTTCTCGACACTCCGCGAGGCGACCAGCAGCCGCAACATCGCGCGCACACAGGCTCACCTTGCGCCCCGCCCGAGCCAACACATTCGCAAGCGCAATTCCCCATGCGCCCGCGCCCACAACAGCAATGCGGTCGAATTTCATGGGCGCAGAATTTCCGCGTCGGCCTGCTCCGGACGGGCCTGGCGAACCTCACTGAGCGGCCAGCGCGCATGTGGTTTTACATCGAGCCCGTCCGTCAGCCCGAGCGAAAGCCGCTCCGCCCCTGCCCACGCGATCATCGCGCCGTTATCGGTGCACAACGCTGCAGGCGGCACGATCAGCGAGGTGCCGGCTTGGAATGCGATACGCTGCAGGACCTTGCGGATCGATTCATTGGCGGCCACGCCCCCCGCTGCGACCAGCGCGGTGGGCTGGCCATAGCGCTCGCGAAAGAGCTTCAATCCGACACGCAGCCGATCCGCCACGACATCGGATACACTCTGCTGGAACGAGGCACACAGGTCGCGCACATCCTCGTCGCTCAGCGGAGCAATTCTTTCTGCTTCGATGCGGAGCGCGGTCTTCAGTCCGGACAGGGAGAAGTCCGCATGAGTGCGGCCGAGCATGGGCCGCGGCAACGCAAAGCGCGCCGGACTGCCCGCGAGAGCCTCCTTCTCCACCAGCGGTCCGCCCGGATAGCCCAGCCCAAGGAGCTTCGCCGTTTTATCGAAAGCCTCGCCGATTGCGTCATCAACGGTTGTGCCCAGGCGCACGTAGTGCCCGACCCCAAGCACCGCGACGATCTGCGTGTGTCCGCCGGAGGCAAGGAAGAGACAGTATGGGAATGCCGTGTTGTCCGTTAGCCGCGCCGTGAGCGCATGTGCCTCCAGGTGATTGACCGCAATGAGAGGTTTTTCCGCGACCAGCGCAATGGCCTTGGCGGTGGTGAGTCCCACGATGACGCCGCCGATCAGTCCTGGGCCGGCGGCGCAGGCTATGCCGTCAAGCGCTACGAAGCTGAGTTGCGCGTCAGCCATCGCTTTGGCGATGATCATGTCGAGCGCCTCGACATGCGCGCGGGCGGCGATCTCGGGAACCACGCCGCCGAACGCGACATGTTCGTTCACCTGGCTGAGCACGATGTTGGAGAGAATGTTGCCCGGCCCAGCTTGCGGCCGTTCTACAACGGACGCGGCGGTCTCATCACAGGTCGTTTCGATGCCGAGCACGATCATGAATGGGCGTGAGAGCGGTAGCACCGGCGGCTTGCGGCGTGCAATCTTTGGTCCATGACTATGGCTGAACCCCCGCCGCTGCTGCGCATTGGTACGCGCGGCAGCCCGCTTGCCCTTGCGCAAGCAACGCAAGCGGCGCAGCGCATTTCATCCGCGACTGGGCTCGCGCCCGAGGCGATAAAGCTCGAGGTCATTCGCACTACCGGCGACATGATCCATGACAAACCGCTTGCGGAAGCGGGTGGCAAGGGCCTGTTCACCAAGGAGATCGATGACGCGCTGTTGGCCGGAAGGATCGACCTTGCCGTGCATTCGGCCAAGGACATGCCAACCATGCTGCCGGCGGGTCTCGCACTCGCGGCTGTGCTGTCCCGCGAAGATCCGCGCGATGCATTCATCAGTCGCAAAGCGCTGAGCCTGCACGACCTCCCGATCGGCGCAAAGCTCGGCACGTCCTCACTGCGACGCCAGGCGCTCGTGCGACGGTTGAGAGGAGACCTCGTCGTGGTGAATCTCCGGGGCAATGTCGAGACCAGGTTGCGCAAGCTTGACGACGGAACGGCCGACGCCACCCTGCTCGCCTTGGCAGGGCTCAAGCGGCTGGGCCTCGCGCACAAAGCTACTGCGGTGCTCGACATCGATGACTTTCTTCCAGCAGTCGGACAAGGAATCGTAACAATGGTGGCGCGCAGCGACGATGCGCGAATCTCGAGCCTGCTCGCTTCGCTGATGCACGCAGCCACCGCGAGCGCGCTTGCAGCCGAGCGCGCGTTTCTGGCCGCGCTCGACGGCTCCTGCCGCACTCCCATTGCAGGTTACGCCGTATTGAATGGAGAGGCGCTGCATTTTCGCGGGCTCTTGGCGCGTCCCGACGGGAGCGCCGTTTTTCAGACCGAGCGGTATGGGCTTACGCAGGATGCCGTACGCATGGGGACCGACGCGGGCCGCGAACTGAAAGTCCGCGCGGGCCCGGCGTTTTTCGCTGGTGAATGAGCATGCGGGTTCTCATCACTCGGCCGGAGCCCGACGGCACACGTACCGCAGAAGCGCTCCGCGCGCGCGGACATGCCGTGCTCGTTTCTCCAGTGCTGCACATGGAGCCGGTGAGCGCAAAAATTCCCGAGGGGCGGTTCGCAGGGGTGGTTTTCACGAGCATCAATGCAGTACGCGCGACTGCGGCGCATCCTGAACACACAGCCATTCTCACACTTCCTGTATTTGCGGTGGGCAGCCGCACGGCCGAAGCAGCGCGCGGCATGGGATTTAAGGATGTCAGATCAGCAAATGGGAACAGCAACGATCTGCTGCAGCTGCTGAACGCCCGGATAGCAGCCGGCGCCTCCTGCCTGTACCTCGCCGGCGAAGACCGGGCCGCGGACCTCAGTAAGTCGCAGAATATCGTCACAGTTGTCGTATACCGCATGCGCGCCATCGAATACCTTTCGGCCGCGGTCGACCAGGCATTGCGCGCCCACCAGATCGATGGCGTTTTGCACTTCTCCGCGCGCAGTGCGCAGGCCTATGTCGACTGCTGCGCGCGTGCCGAAATCCTTCAGCGCGCACTTGCGCCGGTCCAGTTCTGTCTATCGGCCCAGGTCGCGGCTCCGCTTGCAGCGGCGGGAGCCCCCGTCCTACGAACCGCTTCGAGGCCGCACGAGACCGAGCTTATCGCGCTGGTGTGCGAGGAGGCATGCACGCGGCCTGGAGCAGCGATCGGCGGCATTGACGGCCCCAGAACGGATATTTAAGGTCTGCCCGCGCGACCTCTGGCCTGCTGATAAGTACTGGATTTATTTGTAAAAACATCCATGCCGCTCAGTGATATTCTCGCACCGCATGCGGTGCTGCCGGCGCTGAGGGTCAGCAGCAAGAAGCAACTCCTGCAGGATGCTGCGGCGAAAGCTGCCGAGCTGTGCGGCCAGAGCGAGCTCACGATATTCCAGACGCTGCAACAGCGCGAAAAGCTGGGCTCTACCGGCGTAGGCAATGGCATCGCGATCCCGCACGGCAAGCTTCCGAAACTCGACAAGCTGGTCGGCCTTTTTGCGCGGTTGGAAACGCCCATAGATTTCGAGGCGCTCGACGGCAAGCCGGTCGATCTGGTTTTTGTACTGCTGGCGCCGGAATCGGCGGGCGCCGATCATCTGCGCGCGCTGGCACGCGTATCAAGATTGCTGCGCGATGGTGAAGTGGCGCGCAGGCTACGCGCCTCACGCAATGCCGACGATCTTTATTCGGTTTTGTCTATACCTTCTGCCAGCGCAGCCTGAATATCAGCGCATGCTTGGACGCAGACGCATTCAGCGCGTCAGTGTACGCTCATGGTCTCGAGTTCCTGGCTCCAGGCATTGGCCAATGCGGCCTCGCGGCTGTCGGTGAGCATGATGGGCGTGCCGTCTGCAGCATGTAGCGCGTAGAGCAGCGTTCCGGGCGCGAGCGCCGGCGCCTGCGGGAATTGCCGCTGCACATCCTCGGAGCGGATCGTGCGCAGGTAGGCGATCTTTCCGCCGCCGAGCAATGCCAGCGCCTCCCGGGATATGACTCTGGAGGTGATGTTGTTATTCATGACACTCGACTCCTTTCTATCAACGCGTCGAGCTCAGTCCGGGTTCATTCGCTCTCGTTTATGCTAATTGTTTTCACGATCCGTTCAGGCTCCGGCCGGGCGAGATCGATGGAAAGAAGGCCGTTCTTGAGATCGGCCCCCAACACTTCCATTCCGTCCGCAAGCACGAAACAGCGCTGAAACTGCCGCGCCGCAATCCCGCGATGCACATAATCGCGAGGCCTGTCGTCCTGATGCCGCCCGCGAATGACGAGCTGGCTCTCCTCCACCGTCACATCGAGTTGATCGCGCGTGAACCCGGCTACCGCCAAGGTGATGCGTAACCGCTCGGGTTGATCGCCCTCGCGGGGAACGCGCTCGATGTTGTAGGGGGGATAGCCCTCGGAGGCCTTCGACACGCGATCGAGAGCGCGCTCGATCTCGTCGAATCCGAGCAGGAATGGACTGGACAACGAAGGTACCCGGGACATTGTCTCAAAGCCCTCGAAGAAGCGACTTTGAAGGGACCCTTGCGGCGTCCCGAACCCGCCGCGCGGAATGCCGGCAGGTTTTTCCAAATATGGGGCTGCCCGGTTAAGGCTTCAAGAACGCTGCGGTTTGAGGGACTTAGCCGCCTCGTGCGCAAACGGACGAGTTAATGCGGGCGGCGAGGTGGTTCATGTTGAGCAAGGTCGCGGGCAACGCTAGGCAGGGCTGTCACTAGCGAGGTCAGATGCGCATCGCTGTAATGGGGTCCGGCGCGGTCGGCGGATATTTTGGCGCGCGGCTTGCACGCGGGGGTGCCGACGTCCATTTCGTCGCGCGCGGGGCGCATTGCGCCGCCATGCGCGAGCGAGGGCTCGCCGTCGAGGGTGGCCCGCAAGCCATTCACCTGCCCAAGGTAAACGTAACCGACGATCCGAAGAAAATCGGGCCGGTCGACGTCGTGCTGTTCTGCGTCAAGCTCTGGGATACCGAAAATGCGGCGCGCGCCTTGCGGCCCATCATGCAGTCGCACACGGGCGTGATCTCGTTGCAGAACGGCGTGCAGAAGGATGACATGCTGCGCCCCATTCTCGGCAAGGAGGCAATCATGGGCGGCGTGGCGTATGTAGGCACGCATATCGCGCGCCCGGGGGTGATTGCGCAGACCGGCTCACTGCAACGTCTCGTCATGGGAGAATACGACGGCCGGCGCAGCGAGCGGCTCGAGCGGCTGTTCGAGGCATGTCAGCGCGGCGGCATCGATGCCGAGATCAGCGACGACATTCGCCGGTCGATCTGGGAGAAATATGTTTCGCTAGTCGCCATGTCGGGTGCCACCACGTCCATGCGCCATACCATCGGCCCCATTCGCAGCCACCCGCTCACGCGCGAATTTCTGATCGATCTTGCGCGCGAAGTGGTGGCAGTGGGGCGCGCGCACGGCGTCAATCTGCCCGCAGACTATGCCGAGCAGCGCATCCCGTTCTTCGACGGCTGGCCGCCGGACATGACCACGTCTATGCATCACGATCTGCAGAACGGCAGGCCGCTTGAGGTGCAGTGGCTCGCCGGCGGCGTGGTCGATCTCGGCAACAAGATCGGCGTCCCAACTCCGATGAATCGAGCCGTACGCGATATCCTGATCCTGCATGCCGGAGGCCGGGCGGACACAAAATCCGCTATCCGGCATCAGACCTGAATAATCACACCGCAACTCGCGATGCTGCCTTTCCTTAAAGTGCGGGCCATTCGGTGCGTCGCCGTCGAGATTCCGATGACCTACGCGCTGGGTACGAGCCGCGGCACCCTGACAAAGGCGCCGCTGCTTCTGATAGATCTCGAAACCGAGGAGGGTATCACCGGGCACTCATACATCTGGTGCTATTTCCCCGCCGTCCTTCCCGCGCTCACGCGCATAATTGCGGAAGTGGAGCGTGTCGTGGTCGGATCGAATGTGGCGCCGCTGGATCTGTGGCGCAGGTTTGCCGAACGGTTTGCGCTCATCGGCATCCAGGGCATCGTGCGCATGGCCCTGTCAGGCTTCGATATCGCGGCGTGGGACGCGCTCGCAAACGCTACGGGAATGCCGCTCGTGCGCCTTTTGGGCAGCGTGCCGGCCCCGGTTCGCGCCTATAACTCCTGCGGGCTCGGCCTGATGAAATCACCGCAGCTTGTCGCGGACGAAGCCGAGAAACTGCTCGACGGCGGCTTCCGCGCAATAAAACTCCGGCTTGGCTATCCCGCTTTACGCGAGGACGTTGAGGTGCTGCTGGCGGTAAGGAATCGTGTCGGCCCTGAGATTGCGATCATGGTGGACTACAATCAGGCTCTGGGGCTCGCAGAGGCGCTCGCACGCGGTCGCGCGCTGGACGAGGAAAATGTTTACTGGCTGGAGGAGCCGATCCGGCACGATGACTACACGGGCTATGCGAGGCTGGTTCGTGAATTGAAGACACCCATTCAGATCGGGGAGAATTTTTCCGAGAGCACCGCCATGGCGACAGCGCTCGCGGCGGGTGCCGCCGATTACGTCATGCCTGATCTCGAGCGCATCGGCGGAGTGACCGGCTGGCAGCGCGCGGCCGCACTCGCCAGCATCCATCGCATCGAGATGTCCTCCCACCTTTATCCGGAAGTGAGCGCGCATCTGCTCGCCGCAACTGCGACCTGCCATTTCCTCGAATATGTGGACTGGGCGGCACCGATCCTCGAGGAGCCGCTGTGCATCGTCGACGGCTTTGCGCTCCCGCCGGATCGGCCGGGCAATGGGCTCACCTGGAACGTAAAGGCAGTAGAGAAGTATCGCATCGCATAGTCGCAACCGTCATGGCCGGGCTTGTCCGGGCATGGCGACAGCACGCCGGGAGCCTCCTTTGCCCACAATGACCGGAAGCCGCGTCTTCCTCGATCTGCTCAAGCAGGAAGGCATTGAGATCATGTTCGGCAATCCCGGCACGACTGAATTGCCGCTGATGGATGCGTTCGCCACCGAGAACGAGCTGCGTTATCTGCTGGGCCTTCAGGAAGCAGCAGTGATGGGGATGGCCGATGGTTACGCGCAAGCTTCGGGCCGGCTCACCGCAGTGAATCTGCATGTCGCGCCGGGTCTCGGCAACGCCATGGGCATGCTCTATGACGCGCAGAAGGCGGGTTCGCCCATTCTGGTGACCGCCGGCCAGCACGAGCAGAGCTTCACCGCCACCGAGCCGATCCTGTGGGCGGACCTGCCGACGTTGGCTCGGCCGCTGGTGAAGTGGTCCTCGGAAGTGAACAGGCTTGCGGATCTGCCGCGCCTCATTCATCGCGCCGCGAAGACCGCCCTTGCGCCACCCACCGGCCCGGTCTTTCTCTCCATTCCAGGAGACATTCTGCGCGCGAGCGAGCACATCGATCTGCTTGCGCCCACGCGCGTGGGCTCGCGCATTCGCGGAGATCGAGACGCGATCGAGCTTGCGGCCGGTTTGCTGGCTCATGCCAAGCGTCCTGCGATCATGGCCGGCGATGCGGTTGCACAAAGCCGCGCGCACGCTGAGCTGATCCAGCTTGCCGAGCTGATCGGCGCGCCGGTCTACACCGAGTTCGTTCCAAACACCGCCTCGTTTCCCTTCTCGCATCCGCTCTTCCGCGGCGCCATCGTCCGCCTCGCGCCGCAGCTGCGCAAGGTGCTCGAGGAATACGACGTGCTCTTCTCCGTGGGCGGCGACCTGTTCACGCTGTCGCTTCCTTCCGACATCGATCCCATGCCGGCCCACATGAAAGTCATTCAGCTCGATCTGGATCCCTGGGAGCTGGGCAAGAACTATCCGGCAGCCGCCGCAATCTTTGGCGATCCGAAAGCGACCTTGCCGGATATCACTTCGGCAGTGCGCGAGCGCATGTCGAGCGGCGCCCGCGCCGCCGCGCGCGAGCGCTTCGATCGGGCAACCAAAGCCATCGCAAACGAGCGGGAAGCGCTCAACACCAAGGCGCGCGCACTCGCCGACGAGTCGCCAATCCAGCCGCTAGCGCTGCTCGCCGCAATTGCCGCCATGCTGCCCAAAGACGCTGTAGTGATCGATGAATCGCTTTCGTCCGGGTCGGGCATCCGGCAGCTGATCCGCAGCGAGGATCCGCAGAGCTTTTTCGGGTTGCGCGGCGGCGGCATCGGCTGGGGGTTGCCGGCTGCCATCGGCGCCAAGCTGGCGCTGCCGGATCGGCCTGTGGTCGCGCTCATCGGGGACGGCAGCGCGATGTATACGTGCCAGGCGCTATGGACCGCCGCGCGCTACCGCATCGCTGTGGCTTTTGTGATTCTCAACAACAGCTCATATCGCATTCTCAAGCAGCGGCTGCACGCGTTGCGCGGACTTGCCGAGCAGGCCGACAGCTATGTGGGCATGGAGCTGATCGACCCGAGGATCGACTTTGTCGGACTCGCACGCTCGCTCGGCATCGCGGCCGATTGCGCCAAGACGGTTCGGGATGCCACCGAACTGCTCGGCAAGGCGCTGAACGGCGGCGGCCCCATGCTCATCGACGTGGAGCTCGATCGCGCGTTCAAGCCGATGTAGGTCGCAGGTCCGTAGCCCAAATTGAGCGTCAGCGAAATCCGGGGCGCGCTTTCCCGGAGATCGCTTCGCTCTATCGGGGCTGCGAACATGTTTACGCCGCCGCGATGTGGAGCGCGCGGCGGCGAGCTCCCCAGCGGCCAGGTAGAGCTTCGAACACGCCCGCGCAGGATCTCCCGCAACAGCGGCAGCTTCCGTCAAGTGCAACCTTCCAGGCGGTGATCTGATATCCATCGCGTCCGATCAGCTGGACTCCGCACTCACGACAGTACGTGCTCTGGCCGGCGGGATCATGGATATTTCCCGTATACACGTAGGCGAGCCCAGCCTCCTGACCGATGCGCCGCGCCATGCGCAAGGTTGCGGGCGGCGTCGGCGGGGTGTCCTGCATCTTCCAATCCGGGTGGAAGGCGGTGAAATGCAGCGGCACGTCGGCGCCGAGATGCTCCAGCACCCATTTGCACAATGCTTTGATCTCGGCCGGCGAGTCATTTTCGCCCGGAATGAGGAGCGTCGTGATCTCGAACCAGACGTTCGTTTCGTGCCGCAGGTAGACCAGCGTGTCGAGCACAGCCGAAAGCTTGCCGGTGCACAGATTCTTGTAGAAGCGCTCCGTGAAACCTTTGAGATCGATGTTGGCGGCATCCATGTGCCGAAAAAACTCGCGACGCGGCTCGTCCGCGATATAGCCAGCGCTCACCGCCACGCTTTTGATTCCTCGCGCGCGGCAGGCATCCGCCACGTCGACCGCATATTCCAGAAAGATGACGGGATCGTTATAGGTGAACGCAACGGACTTGCATCCGCTCGCCGCGGCTGCTTCGGCAATTGCTCGCGGTGACGCGTGGTCCTGAACGCGATCGAGCGCCCGCGCCTTCGAGATGCTCCAGTTCTGGCAGAACTTGCAGGTGAGATTGCAGCCGGCGGTGCCAAATGAGAGCACCGGCGTGCCCGGGAGGAAATGATTGAGCGGCTTCTTCTCGATCGGATCGATGCAAAATCCGGACGAGCGGCCATAGGTCGTGAGCACGATCTGGTCTTCGGCGCGGCCGCGCACGAAGCAGACGCCGCGCTGGCCTTCATGCAGTCGGCAATAGCGCGGGCACAGATCACACTGGATGCGACCATCGTCGAGCAGGTGCCAGTAGCGGCCCGGCACTCCCTCGATGATCTCTTGAACCATGGCGTACAGAGAGCAGGTGTTCAGCGTCAGCTTCGAGGTCTAAATTGGCCATTGGCGGGCAGCGGAGCAAGCCTGTGCAGCAGATGAAAGCAAGCAGAAGCGTACGGCCGCCTGCGGTCGCCGGCCAATTCTACACCCGCGATGCAACGCGTCTGGCGCTCGAAGTGCAGAACTTCATTGACACTGCTCCCCTGTACGACGGACCTCGCCCGAAGGCGCTCATCGCTCCGCACGCGGGTTACATGTATTCGGGAAAAATCGCCGGCATCGCCTTCGCGGCCGGGAAAAATACCGGTCCGCGTGTGACGCGCGTAGTGGTGATCGGGCCTGCGCACTACGTGCCGTTCCGGGGAATCGCGCTCGCCACGGCAGACCTATTCGAGACGCCACTCGGCCGCATCTCTCTCGATCGGGCGGCGCTCGCTGCTATTCGCGATCTGCCATGCGTGCGCGCCGATGACGCTCCGCACGCCCCCGAGCACGGGCTCGAAGTCGAGTTGCCGTTCCTGCAGATGCTGTTGCCGGAGTTTCTTCTCGTTCCGCTCGTGGTCGGCCATGCGGAACCGGCAGAAGTGGCCGAGGTACTGGCGCGACTCTGGGGTGGCGATGAGACGCTCGTCGTGGTCAGCTCCGATCTGTCGCATTACCACGACTATGCGACCGCCCAGCGCCTGGACCGGGCTACCGCAAGCGCGATCGAGGAGGGCGAATGGGAAAGTCTCGGTCCCCAGAACGCATGCGGTTTCCTGCCCGTCGCCGGTCTTTTGCGCGAGGCTGCCCGGCATCGGTTGAAAGCGCGCCGGCTTGCACTGTGCAATTCCGGCGACACCGCGGGGGATAAGGCCCGCGTCGTGGGCTATGGCGCCTGGGCTTTTACCTGAGCGGCCGCCGCAAAAGCCGGGAATAAATCGAGGGGCTCCCGAGTCCTGGGGTTGTGCCGCGGACCGCTCGTCCCGGCAGATCGCGATCGTTTCATTCCATTGGAGGGAGCAATGCTCAACTTTTCCCGCCGCGAATTCGTGGCCACGACCGCCATGGCGGCCGCGCTCGGGCTCAATGCAAGACTCGTGGTGCCGGCCTTCGCGCAGAAGACGCCCGACCCCGCGAAGCCTTTCGTTACCTATAAGATCGGCTTCGCCGAAGTAACGGCGATCTATGACGGCATCTGGGAGAAGCCGCACGATCCAGGGTTCATCGCCAACGCGTCAATGGACGATGTGAAAGGCGCCATGGTCAAGGCAGGGCTGCCGGCCGATTTCGTATCGATTCCGTTCACCGTCGTGGTCATCAAAACCAGCGGCAAGACCATCATGTGCGACAGCGGCACGGGCGGGCAGGTGCAGCCCACCGCCGGCAAGCTCGCAACCAATATGAAGGCCGCCGGCATCGATCCGGCAAAGATTGACACCATTCTCATCTCGCATTTCCATCCCGACCACATTTTCGGACTGATGGAGAAGGATACTAACAAGCCGTTGTATCCCGACAGCGAGATCGTCGTCTCCGATAAGGAGTACAAGTTCTGGACCGATCCTGCTGTCATCGACCGGCTGCCCGAGGCCAGGAAAGGATTGGCCCGGCGGATTCAGGCGACCTTTCCCAACTGGAAAAATGTTCGCCAAGTGGAAGGCGAGCCTGAAGTGGCGCCAGGCATTCGCTTCGTCGTCTCACCCGGCCACACGCCCGGCCATCGCGCATTTCATTTGTCCGCCGGCGGAGATCAGCTCATGATCTCGAACGACACAGCCTATGTGCCGGCTCTCACCGTCGCGCATCCGGAGTGGCATGGCGTCTATGATCAGGACGGCAACATGGCGGAAGCGTCGCGCCGGAAGCTGCTCGACCGGGTCGTTGCCGAAAAAATGCCGATCTGCGGTTATCACTTCCCCTTCCCCGCAGCCGGACGCATCGAGAAGGATGGCAGCGGCTACGCGCTCACGCTGCAGAAGGCATAAGGGGCAGGTGATGACGTCCACCGCCCTGAAGAGGAGGTATCGATGAGACTGCCTGTACTATTCGCGCTCGCTCTCGCCGGAGCTTTCTGCGCAACCGGCGCGGTTGCGGTGGACAATCTCAGCTATAATGATGCGCCCGATCTGACCTCCGTGCGCGCCAAGATCAAAGCCGCGGATTACAAGGCTGCGATCGAGGAGCTGACGCCCATGCTCGCGACCCATCAGCATGCGGATGTGTACAACCTGATGGGCTTCAGCCTGCGCAAGACCGGCGACTACAAGCAGGCCTATACGTTCTACCGCAAGGCGCTCGACTTCGATCCCGATCACAAAGGCGCGCTGGAATATCTCGGCGAGCTCTACGTGGAGACCGGGCAGATCGAAAAGGCAAAGGAGAATGAGGATCGCCTGAAAGCACTGTGTCCAAGCGGCTGCGAGGAGCTCGCCGACTTGCAAAAAGCGATCGGCAGCGCCACTGCCAAGGTGAACTGAAACCATGCATCTCGTCGATGGGGCGGCCGCGTTCGGCCGCCTCATGATCGCGGGGCTGTTTCTCCACGAGGCGTGGGCGAAGCTTACTGGCTATGCGGCGGCCGCGGCCTATATGCGCGTATTCGGCGTGCCCGAGCAGCTGCTTCCGTTTGCCATCGCGCTTGAGCTCGGATGCGGGCTCCTGATCCTGATCGGCTATCAGACGCGTGCGGCGGCGCTCCTGCTCGCGGGGTTCTGTATCGCCACTGCGCTGCTCTTTCACAATAAACTGGGCGACCGTAACCAGCTTCTCCACTTTGAGAAGGACTTTGCCATCGCGGGTGGGCTCCTGTTGCTGTTCGCGCATGGCGCCGGGCGCTGGGCGGTGGATGCGCTCGTGTCGCGCCTGCCTTCGCCCATTGCCCCCCAGCCAATGCGCTGAAAATAAAGGCTTTCCGCTTCGAACCTTTTCGTGGGCGCCATCGACTAACCCCTGAGTCCGGCTCGGCTCGACACGGGCTGAGTCTGCTCCACATCCTGTAACAGGGGGCGTTCGTGCATATTCCGCAGCGGCCCGCACCGGGCCATGCCATTCTTTCCCGTCACAAAGCGACCCTGATGGCGATGACCGCAAGCCTTGCGTTGCTGGCGGGGCTTGGGTCGGCCGAGGCATTCCCGTTCGACTGGCCGCCGGGCGCATATCCCGGTTTTGCAAACCGCGACGTCACGGTCGTGCGGCGCGCGAGGGCTCCGCAAGCAGGCAAGACCGTTCAGAAAGAGGAGAAGTCGGTCAAGGAAAGCGCGGCCGATCTGGCCAGCAAGGCGAGAGGCGTTCTCACCATCGTCGTGTCCACCGACAAGCAGCAGCTCACGCTTTATTCCGACGGCGTAGCAATCGCGCGCTCGCGCGTGTCAACCGGAACGCCCGGACATCCGACACCGCACGGCGTCTTCAGCATCATCCAGAAAGACAAGTGGCATCGTTCGAACATCTACGACGATGCGCCCATGTACTACATGCAGCGCATCACGTGGTCGGGCGTGGCCATGCATCAAGGCGTGGTGCCAATTGGCCCGGCTTCGCACGGCTGCATCCGCCTGCCGGAAGCGTTCGCCAAGCAATTGTGGCCGGTGACCAAGCTCGGCGTGCGCGTGATTGTTGCGCATGGCGACGTAACTCCCTCGTCGATTACGCATGCGCGCCTGTTCAAGCGGCATGTTGAGTCGGTCGAGTCCAAGCAGGAGCCGGGGCTCACTTCGACCGAAGTGGTCGAGGCCGCGTACAAGGCGCTGCAAGGGATTGGGGCCGCCGAGCCCGATTCTGCGCTCGATGCCATGGCCTATGCCAGGGTCAGCCCGGCGGCGAGCACGTCTTCGGACGTGGTGCGGTCCGCATACGATCCATTCGATTTCTCCAATCGCGGAGCGAGGTCGATGCCGACCGGCAGCGTAGCCGAGGTGCGTCCGCTCAAGCCCGGTCCCATATCGGTGTTCATCAGCCGCAAGGAAGGCAAGCTGTTCATTCGCAAGGGGTTCGATCCGATCTACAGCGCGCCGGTTACCTTCGAGCAGCCCGAGCGTCCGCTCGGCACGCATGTGTTCACCGCGCTCGCGCTCAACGACGACGATTCCGCGCGCTGGAACGTGATCACAATCCCGAGTGCCGCCGGCTGGAGCAAGAAGGGAGAGAAGGGCCACGGCGAGCTGCCGTCCACCGGCTCGCCCTCGACGGCCGCCCAGGCGCTGGAACGCGTGAATATTCCCGCCGAGGCGCTCGACCGCGTTTCCGAGCTGATGTCGGCGGGCGCATCGCTGATCATCTCGGATTACGGACTTGGTCGCGAGACCGGCACCGGCACCGACTTCATCGTGCTCACGCGCTGATTTCTACCCCCCCGTCATTCCGGCCGAGGGCCGGAATCCATAAACCTCCGGCCTGTGGTTATGGATTCCGGGCTCGCCGCTCCGCTCCGCTGCGCGGCGCCCCGGAATGACGGCGATTACATAAGGGTAAGCGACACGTCAGCCCAATCTGGATTCGCGCTTTCGATGAGATTTATTTTCCAGTCTCGTCGCCATTTCTTCAGCTGTTTTTCGCGTGTGATCGCGCTTGTCGCATCCTCGAATATCTCGAAGTAGACCAGCTTATCGACGCCATATTTCTTCGAGAAGCCGCGTACCAATTTAAGCCTGTGCTGATGCACTCTTCGGACGAGATCATTCATTACTCCGATGTATAGCGTGCCATGCTTTCGGCTCGCCAGAATGTACACGTAGAACTGACGCTCCACCGTCATCCTGATCGCATCAGGGCGGCAAGCGCTGTGCGCGTGTCGATGCTCGGCTTCCAGCCGAGCCGCATAAGCGCCGACGGGTCGGCCACCAGCGAGCCTGCAAGGCGTGCAAAAATTTCCGCGCGGCCGGCCGCGCGCAATCCCCATTCGAGCAACAGCGGTGGCACGGGCACGAGACCGGGACCACGGCCAAGCCCATGCCGCATGGCTGCGATCATCTGCGGAATGGTGAACGGGTCGGGATCCGAAACGATCAGCGGCCGCTGCAGTCGCTCGGGCGTGGCCAACACCGTGTCGACTGCAGCAACCAGATTCTCCGCCGCGAGAAGAGAGCGCTTGCCGCCAAGTTTTCCGAGCGGCAGAGGGTAGGGTGAGCGCGCGAGTCGAATGAGCTCCGCCATGTTTCCTTTCACGCCCGGTCCATAAACCAGCACCAGGCGCAGCGCGACCCAATCGATGCCGACGCCGGCGAGACCCTGCTCTGCCGCGAGCTTGGAGCGTCCGTAGGCCTCCGTGGGTTGCGCCGGAAGCTCTTCCGTAAGGACCTCGTCCGCGGTCGGGCCGCACTGCGCGCGCACCGAAGAGAGAAACACGAAGCGCTTGACGCCAGCGCGTTGTGCCGCGCGTGCAAGCGAAATGGTCGCCTCGGTGTTGAGCATGCGGTAGTCGTCCTCCGGCAAGCCCGACATGGCGTGCGCAAGGCCCGCCGAATGGATGACCGCGTCCGCATCGGCGAGCGCCGCCGCCATGTTTTGCGGCCGCGCGAGATCGCCCACGACCGCGCTCGCGCATTCGAGCGGCACCGTGCTTGGCCGGCGCAGCAGCACGCGCAGGCGGTAGCCGCGCTTTGGCAACTCGCGCAGCAGGCATTGGCCGATGAAGCCGGTTGCGCCGGTCAGTGCGACCAGCGGTTTTCTTGACGAGGTAGTGGAACTCACTTCCATTTCGCTCGCATGCAGGGTACGCGACAGTATAGGGCGCGCACGCAATCATGGCGAAAGCGCGCTGTTCGTTGCGCATTACAGCTTTCGACGCGGGGAGGTTCGGAGCTCCATGGCCATCGCATCTTTTTCCCCGCCCAAGGGCTGGGAAGACTGGGCTACGCTGATCCTGGGGCTCTGGTTGTGGGTCTCGCCGGTGCTCATCGGTTTCGACGATCCCGCAGCCACGCCCCATTTCTATTTTATCGGCTTTCTCGTCATCGTCTGCGAGCTGTTTGCGTTTTATCTCTTTCGTACCTGGGAAGAGTGGATCAATACCCTGCTTGGCGTGTGGCTGATACTTGCCGCGGTTTTTTTGTTCAGTGCGCATGCCGCGAAAACAGACGGCATCATCGTGGGTGTTCTGCTTGTTGCGCTCTCGCTCTATGAGATGTGGGAGGATCGGCGCAGCGAGCGCGAGATCCCGTAGCCCGGATTGAGCGGCAGCGAAATCCGGGTACGGCTTCCCCGGGTTTCGCTTTGCTCAACCCGGGCTACGCAACAGAACAAGCATGATTGCGAACACGAAGCTGATGCCAGCGAGCCCGATCAGCAGCGCCCGGCTGTTGACGACCGCGTCGCTCATCAGGCGCAGCACAAGCGGCGCGCCGAGGAGGACAAGGCCTCCTCCGATCACGCCCGCATACCATGGCACGCGCCGCCACACCGCAATCGCGCCGATGAGGAGCGAGAGCGCCGAAACTGCGATCGAGCCGTGCAGGACGATCACGCCTCCTCTCGAGGCCAGCGCGGGCGCTCGGTGCGATTTCGGAAAATGCCCGCTAGCAGCCAGGCCCTGCAGGGAAAACGCCAGCAGCAGGGCCAGCATCAGGCCCAGCGCAAGGGCGGCGTCGGCATTCATGATCGTTGCGCGCCCGAAGCCCAGCTCGTAATATACGACACATATATCACAGTGCAGCCTACTGCTTTGCAGCGCCGATTGCATCCGCCCCCTTCTCGCCCTGCGCCGCGCGGCCGGAACACAGCCCGCACGCCGGCGCGAGGAGAGCCGCGGCCGGCTGCGGCGCCGCGCGCCGACACGCTCACCGAGCAGGCCTACCGGATGATCGAGGAGGCGATCGTCACATTGCGGCTCGCCCCCGGGCACGTGCTTTCCGAGCAGATGCTCTCCGCCACATACCGGATCGGCCGCACGCCCGTGCGCGAGGCGTTGCAGCGGCTCGCGCGGGAAGGGCTCGTCACCATTCTGCCGCGCAAGGGGATTCTCGTTTCCGATCTCAATCCGCGGCAGCAGCTGCTCCTCCTCGAAGTTCGCCGCGAGCTCGAGCGGCTGTTGAGCAGAGCGGGAGCGGAACGCGCGAGGACGCAGCAGCGCGAGAATCTGCGCAAGATCGCGGACGGCATGGACCGCGCAGCCAAGGCCAACGACGACGTCGCCTTCATGCGGCTCGATCGCGAACTCAATGCGCTCATGCTCGAAGCCGCGCACAACGACTATGCCACCCGGTCCATGAAGCTCCTGCAGGGCCTTTCGCGCCGGTTCTGGTACATGCATTACCGCGAAGCCGCGGATCTGCCGCTGTGTGCGCGGCTGCATGCGAGCCAGGCGCGCGCGATTGCCGACGGCGACGGCGAGGCCGCGGCACGCAGCAGCGACAGGCTCATGGATTACGTCGAGAGCTTCACGCGGGCGACGGTGACGGTCTAGGAATGACGGTCTACGAAGGAAAGCGCACGATCGACGGCCTCGTCGTCACCGCCGACGGCAAGCCGCTCGACGAGCACTATGAGGTGAAGCGCTTCACCAAGTTTGGCTTCGAATGGACCTACGAGGGCGAGAGCCCGCAGCAGCTTGCGCTCGCCATTCTCTACGATCACCTCGGCGAGAAGGAGCGCGCCATCCTCCTGTCGGAGGAGTTCATGAAGACGGTGGTCGCCAATCTGGACAACGACTGGACGCTCACCAGCGAGCAGATCAACGAGTTTGTGCGCAAAACCGGTGAGCGCCGAGGCCGTAGCCTCGACTGAGCAAAGCCACAATCGGCGACACATGTCCCGGATTTCGCTCGCGCTCAATCCGGGCTAGGACTGACCAGCAATCCCCGGCACCGGGAGGAAACGAATGGCAAAGAAACGACTGCGGGGCGTGTTCTCGTTCACCGCGACCCCCACGCGCGACGACGGCGCGACCATTGATCTCGACCGGCTGCGCTCGCATCTCGATTTTCAGATCGACAATGGCGTGCACGGCATTGCCATCCTGGGCAGCACCGGCTCGAACGGATCGTTCAGCGAAAAAGAGCGCGAGGAGCTGATCAGGGCCGGCACCGGGCACATCAACGGCCGCGTGCCAGTAATGGCCGGCACCGGCTCGCTCACCACGGACGAAGCGGTGCGCCTGTCGCGCTTTGCCGAAGACGTCGGCGCCGACGCGGTGATCGTCGTCCCCATCACTTACTGGCCGCTCACCGAGAACGAGGTGTACGAGCACTACAGCCGCATCGCCAGGGCGATCAAAATTCCAATCGTCGTCTACAACAATCCGGGCACCACCGGGGTCGACATCAAGCCGCCGCTGCTCGCCCGGCTGGCCGAGATCGATAACATCCAGGGCGTGAAGGAAAGCTCCGGCGATCTGTCGCGCATCACCCAGATCCGCATGCTCACCAAGGGCAAGATGACGGTCTTCCACGGCTGGGAGCCGGTCGTGCTGCAGGGCTTCTGCGCCGGCGCGGACGGCTGGTGCCCCGGCCTGCCCAATGTGCTGCCGCGCGAATGCGTCGAGCTGTTCGAGCTCGCCGTCGAGAAGAAGGATCTGCGAGGCGCGCAGGAGCTGTTCGACCGCATCTTCCCCATCTGCAAGCTCATGGGCGATACCGGATACATCCGCGTGGTGCACACCGCGCTCGATCTGATGGGACGCTCGGTGGGCCCGCCGCGGCGGCCGTTGCGCATGCTCGATGCCGAGCACCGCGCGCAGCTCGTGCGCATTCTCCACGATCTCGGCGTGCTCGGACAGGGCGCGCCTGCGCAGGCCGCGGAATAACGGCTGCATCGATGAGATTGATGCGCGTCGGCGCTACAGACACGGTGGCACTCCCCTCTCCCCCTTGGGGAGAGGTTGGGGTGAGGGGGTTACAACCCTCGCTAATATCGCGAGAGCAAAACCTCTCACCCCATCCCTCTCCCTATGGGAGAGGAAGCCGGGCTGTGTCCGCCGCACGAGGCTGACTCACTCACTATGAAGACGCTCTAACCTGAGAGGGAACGCAATGAAAAAGAACCGAAGGGATTTTCTGAAACTCACGGGCGGCGCGCTCGCTGCGAGCTCGCTCGTCAGCGCGCCGGCCATCGCGCAGACCGGGCCGGTGCGCATCGGCGTCCTGGCCGCGCGCTCGGGCGTGCTCGCCAGCATCGGCGAGTGCGCGCTCACCACGGTTCAGTGGTGGGCCGACCGCGTCAACGCCGGCGGCGGCATTCTCGGCCGCAAGGTCGAGCTGGTGGTCGAGGAGGAAGGCAATGCGAAGGAGACCTCCGAACACTTCCGCAAGCTCGCGCTGCGCGACAATGTGGAAATGATCACCGGCATCATTTCAACCGGCAACGGGCTCTCCGTCGGCCCCATCGCCGAAGAGCTCAAGGTGATCTGGATGTCCTGGGACGGCACCACGCAGAAGGACGTCACCGAAACGATCCCCAATCCGAAATACGCCTTCCGCAGCTGCGACAACGAGATCGAAGGCCTCATGGCCTCCCTGCTCACGGTCAAGAACTTCAAAGGCAAGATCAAGACGGTTGCCAATCTTGGCACCGATTACTCGTACGGCCGCAATATGTGGGACACGTTCATGGCGATGATGAAGAAATACGACATGAACGTCACCCCGGTTGCAGACCTTTGGGTAAAGGTAGGGACCACCGACCTCACGTCGTTCGTGGCCTCGCTGCAGCAGGCGAAACCCGACCTGATCATGTCCTCGCTCCTGTTCACGGACGCGTTCATCTTCATGAAGCTGGCGCATGCCGCGGGCCTGACCAGGAATTCGAAGCTGGTCATGCCGGCGGCGGGTTTCCAGGTGAACGAGCTCAAGAAGGAGTTCACGCCGGAGGGCATGATCCTCGGGCACAACTCGATGTATTTCGATCCGCCCAATGCCCCGCCGCTGCTCAAGGAGTTCGTGAAATTCTATCACGACAAGACGAAGCTGTTCCCGCACTTCGAGGCGGAGCGCGCCTATTCGGCGGCCGAGTCGTGGAAGCAGGGCGTGGAGAAGGCGGGAAAGGAGAACGGCGGCAAATGGCCGAGCAAGGAGGCGATCGCCAAGGCGCTGGAAGGGATCAGCATCGACTCGCTGGGCGGCTATTTCGCCTGGCGGCCTGACCACATTCCCGACTGCAACTACTACATGGGATTCACCACGCACAAAAATCCCTACGACATCGTCACTATCGATCCGGTGGTCACGCTCGACACGCGCGAATATCAGAAGCCCAGCGGCGCCGACTTCTACAAGTGGATCCAGGAAAAGAACTTCAAGATGCTGTAGGGCGCGCTCAGTGAGGTTGAAACGCAGTGGCGCCACGCGCGCGGCCTGCTCCCTCTCCCATAGGGAGAGGGAGCACCGCGGCGCCTGACGCGCGCCGAGCTTGATCTCCAGCATCAATATCCTGGTCAGCGGCGTGTTCAACGCCGCTGTGCTGTTTCTGGTCTCCGCCGGGCTGCAGATCGTGTTCGGCGTGCAGAAGATCGTCAATCTTGCCTGCGGCTCGTTCTACGCCATTGGCGCCTATTTCGGCATCACTGCGCTCGCCTGGGCGCTGCGGCTTGATCTGCCGGTTGCGCTGTTTATCCCCATCCTGATCGTTAGCGGCGTGCTGCTCGCTCTGGTGCTCGGTCCACCGATCGAGCGGCTCCTGCGCTTCATCTACCATCGTGACGAGCACTTTCAGCTGCTGCTGACGTTTGCGCTGGTGTTGATGTTCGAGGACATCATCCGGATCTTCTGGGGGGCATCGCCGTTGCAGATCAACAACGTCTATCTCGCCTTCGGCGAGCTGCGGCTCGCCCCGGACCTCACCATCCCGAACTACAATCTCATCGTCATCGCCGTCGCGCTCGCCATCAGCCTCGGTTTCGGCTGGTTCCTGCAAAGAACGCGCTTCGGCAAGATGGTGCGCGCGACGGCCGAGAACGCCTCGATCTGCGAGGCGCTCTGCATCGATCTGCGCAAGGTCTACGTCGTGGTGTTCACCCTGGGCGTGGCGCTCGGCACCGTCGGCGGCGCGCTGGTCATTCCCGCCACCGCCGCCTCCCTCGACATGGGCGTGGAGCTGATCGTCGACGCGTTCGCCGTGGTGATCATCGGCGGCCTCGGCAGCATGCCGGGCGCGCTCCTGGGCGCGCTCGTCGTCGGGCTCACCCGCGCGGCCGCGATCTGGCTCTACCCCGAGTTCGAAATGCTCGCGGTCTACGTGATCGTCATTGCGGTGCTGATCCTGCGCCCGCGCGGCCTTCTCGGCAAAGCCGCCGCATGAGGATCATGCAACTGCGTCCGTCATTCCGATCGAGCCCCGAAGGGGCGAGGGCCGGAATCCATAATCACAGGCCTGTGGTTATGGATTCCGGGCTCGACGCGGCGCGTCGCCCCGGAATGACAGCACGTGCGATGGTGTACGCAGTGCCAGTGGTCGGCTTTGGCTTTATTGCGGCGTTCCCGTTTCTGGTCGGGCCGCATTACGCGATCCTGATGTTCTCGGCGATGGGCTTCGCCATCTGCCTGCTCGGCCTCAACCTGCTGTTCGGCTATACCGGGCTTCTGAGCTTCGGCCACGCGATGTTCGTGGCGATCGGCGCCTACACGGCCGCATATCTCACCGCCGCCAGGATCCTGCACCTCGAGCTCATTCTGTGCACCGCCGCAGCGGTCGCGGTGGTCGCGGCGGTGCCGATCGGGCTGCTCTGCATCCGCTACGTGCGCATCTATTTCAGCATGCTCACGCTCGCTTTCAGCATGCTGCTCTATTCGTTTCTCTACAAATTCTATCCCATCACCGGCGGTGACGAAGGCCTGCGCATCAAGATGCCGGTGCCGCTCCTCCTCGATGTCTCGAAGCTCGACACCGTCGGCATCCTCACCGGGCCGCTCTACTACTACGTGCTCGCGATGCTGATTGCGCTCACCTTCCTGATGTGGCGCATCACCGCTTCCCCGTTCGGCCTCGGGCTGCGCGCCATCCGCGACAATCGGCAAAAAGCGGAATATCTCGGCGTCAACATCCAGCGCAACCGGCTCATCGTCTTCATCATCGCCGGCGTCTACGGCGCACTCGGCGGTGTCATCGTCTCCATTCCGGTCGGGCTTGCCGACCCGACGCTGGCCTACTGGGTGCAATCGGGAGACCTGGTGTTCATGCTGCTCCTCGGCGGCTACACCAATTTCTTCGGCCCCATCCTGGGCGCCGCCGTGTTCACGTTCTTTCAGGATCAGCTGATGTCGTACACGGAATACTGGCGCCTCACCTTCGGCATCCTGCTCGCCGTCATCGTCATCTTTTTCCCGAACGGGCTCATGGGCATTCTCGATCCGCGCCGGCGGTGGTCGGCATGAGCCTCCTGCAGGCCAACGGGGTGCAAAAATTCTATGGCACGTTCTGCGCGCTCGACGGCGTGAGCCTGCGGATCGGCGAAGGCGAGCATGTGTCCATCATCGGGCCGAACGGCGCCGGCAAGACTACGCTCGTCAATGTGCTCACCGGCCTGCTCTCCCCGACCGCCGGCTCGGTCACGTTCCGCGGACGCGACATCGCCCGCCTCGATCCGGTGCGGCTGTCGCGGCTGGGCATGGCGCGCTCGTTCCAGCTGGTGAATATCTTTCCGCAACTGAGCGTGCGCGAGACGCTTGCGGTGGCGGCGATCTCGACGCTGGGCCTCGGCGGCCGCCTGCTTGCCTCGTTGCAGAAGAGCAGCGCCGTGTGGGACATCGTCGAGCGCGTCTCTGCGCTGTTCGGCTTCGCTGGCAAGCTCGAGCAGCCGGCGAAAAGCCTCTCCCAGGGCGACAAGAAGCTGCTCGACGTGGCGAGCGCGTTTGCGCTCAGGCCCGAGATCATTCTTCTCGACGAGCCGACGAGCGGCGTGAGCACCGCCGAGAAGTCAGCGATCATGCAGGTGCTGGTGCGGGCGGCGAAGGAGACCGGGATCAGGGCGATCATCCAGGTCGAGCACGACATGGACATCGTCTTTGGCTATTCGAGCCGGATCATCGCCGTGCACGAGGGAAAAATTCTTGCCGACGGCAGCCCGGAGGCGATCCGCGCGCGCGCGGACGTCATGGCTGCCGTGGTCGGAAAGTTGTGACGCCGTGCTCGAGGTTGCGGGGCTCGAGGTCGAGATCCAGAGCAGCGAGATCCTGCGCGGCGTGAGCTTCGAGGTCGGCGCGGGGGAGCTCGTTTGCCTCGTGGGGCGCAACGGCGCCGGCAAGACCACGACGCTCCGCACCATCATGGGCTATCTCGCGCCGCGTGCCGGAACGATCCGGCTTGGCGGCGTCGATCTCGCCGGCAAATCGACGCTCCAGCGCGCGCGCATGGGGCTCGGCTATTCGCCCGAGGACAGCGAGGTTCTGGGCGAGCTCACGGTTGCGGAGAACGTGGCGCTGCCGACCTGGACGCGGGCGACGGAGAAGAGCGCCGACGAGCGCATCGAGCTCGCCTACCGGGTGTTTCCCGGGCTGCGCCGCTACGCCGAGCGCCCGGGCACGCATCTCTCGGGCGGCGAGCGCAAGATGCTGTCGATTGCGCGCGCGCTCGCGCTCGACGCAAGCGTGCTGCTGCTCGACGAGCCGTTCGAGGGACTGTCGCCCACGATTATCCCGGCCATCCGCGATTCCGTGCATCAGATCGTGCAGCTCGGCCGCGCGGTGCTGGTCGCGGAATCCGAGCTGCAGCACGTCCCGGATTACGCGAGCCGCATCTATGTGATCGAGCGCGGCGAGATCGTCTTTTCCGGCAAGCTCGCCGACGCGAGCCGCAACCCCGCCGTGCGCCGCATCATCGCCGCTGAGGCGAGGTAGCAGCTACCAAGCTGCGGCTTGTAAATAACAACGAAAATACAAGCTCGCGAGAGCGATGCCTTTGATCGACCTAGGGAAAATCAGAAAGGCGGCCCGGAAGAACAAGCATTATCAAGCTAGTCCTTTGATTCCGCAGCAGAAGTTTCGACCGCACTCGCTGAGACAGCAATACCATCAAGGTTCGCCCCCGGCGGAATAAAAACGGCGGCCCAAGCCGCCGCCTCAACTCACACTTTGGATGATGCTCCTTCTATACACACTTTCTGTACGCGTGCAAGTCCGTACAATAGGCAGAAGCGCGCCCATGCGCATTTTTTGGGCACGCCGCAGGGGCTGTCATCCTTTGAGGCTCGCTCGCTACGCTCGCTCGCGGCTCAGGATGACGGAGTGAGATACTCCCGCTCCAGTGCCTTGCGATTCCATTTCCCGAGATCGGCCGCGGCCGCGTAGGTCTCCTGCAAAAATGCAAGCAGGAGCCTGTCGGGATCGCGCGCCTGCCGCACGGCATCGTAGGGCAGGATGAATTGGCCGAGCCCTTCGTCGTAGAAGGCCTCCGGCATGGAAAGGCGGCTGGCGCCGTAGCCGGCCGGCTCCGGATAAGCATACACATAGAACGCCGCGCGGCCGAAACCGCCGTTGCCCGGCCAAAACCCGCAGCTCGACACCTCGTGCGAATAGGCTTCGGCCATGACCCAGCTCCCGAGATTGGGTGTGACGCCCTTGGGCGCGGGCGCGGTGCGGCTGGAAAAACGCGTCACCGCCAAGTCGAAGCTCCCCCAGAAGAAATGCACCGGGCTCACCTTGCCGATGAAGCGCGCGCGAAACTCGTGCAACACGCGGCTCGCCTGCAGCAGAGCGAGTGAGAACTTGTGCGCGTAGTCCGGATCGTATTGCGCATGGGTGCGGTCCTGCTCGAAGACAATCGCGTTCTCGATCTCGACCGGCATGGTCCAGATATGCACGTCGATGCCGAGCCGGCGCAGCCGCTGCATGAATTGCGCATAGAAGTCGGCGACTGCCATCGGCCTGAGCGGAAAGGCCTCCCCAGCGCCGTCGCTCATCTCGATCACCAGCCGGTGATCGACGAAGTCGAAGCTGACGTCGAACGTGCGCCCGCCAGAGGGCATGGCCGGCGCAACAAGTCCGCGCGCGGTCACGAAAAACGTTGCGTTCCACCAGTGATTGACGAGCGGCGTAAGCGCAATGCGCACCTTGCCGACGATCTGCGTCCACAGCTGCAGGGTGTCACAGGTCTCGCGCCACGCCGCGAGCGGCAAATCCGGCCAGGTCGTTTTTGCGCTCACTCATCAACCTCGCATGTCATCGATGCGCTCCTCGGGCAGAACGCGCTCAGGCCCGGCCGGATCGCGCGTACAGGTTGTCACGAAGTGCGGGACACGCCTGCAACGATCGTGGTTTTTTCAAGATCAATTCGATAACGCGAGTTCAAATTAAAATAATCGGACTGAAATTCAGCAGCATCTGCCATGCGGATGCTCAGCCCTGATATGCCAGTGGACATATCAATATATTAGGAAGGCATGCACATGTTTTACGCTTCGCAAGTTCCTGATGCGAAATTAGCCCGCGGCGAAGTGATTTGAAGGGAACCGGCAGACGACATAGCCATTCGCCGTTCGAAGATGCAAACAGGAGCCATTTATGAACAATCCGAACCAACAGAATCCCGGCCAACAACAGCAAGGCGGCCAGGGCAAGCCCGGGCAGCAGCAGGGCGGCGGCTCTCAGAAGCCCGGCCAGCAGCAGCAACAGCCCGGTCAGGGCGGACAGCAGCACGGCGGCCAGCATAAGCCGGGCCAGCAGAGCGGACAGCGCTAAGCTATATTTTGTTCAAGAAAACCCCCGGCGTGTGCCGGGGGTTTTTCTTTTTGGTCAGCAAACATCCAACGTCATTCCGGACGAGGCCGTAGGCCGAGAGCCGGAATCCATAATCCCAGGCCTGTGGTTATGGATTCCGGGCTCGTCGCTTCGCACGCAGCCAAGCCTGCGCAGGCTTGCCTGCGTGCGCGCGCCCCGGAATGACCCGAGTGCTACTGCAGCGCGCCGGCGTGGCTGAGCACGCCCTTGAGCTTCGCCGTGTCCTCTGCGTTGAGCATGCGTAGCGGACGGCGCGGCGGGCCGACGGGGCGGCCGAGAATCTCGAGCCCTGAATGCGCGACGCGGATGTGCGACTTCGCGCAGATGAAGTCGCAGACGGGAAAGAGCTTGTCCCACATGCCCTGCGCCGCGGCGGCATCGCGGTTATCGACCGCCGAGCCGAAGAACTTCATCGCGAGGTTGGGCACGAAATTGGTGCACACCGGCGCCCAGCCGGTGGCGCCCGCCATGAACGCCTGCAGGCTCGTTGATTCCCAGCCGGCGATCAGCGTGACCTGGTCGTTGGTCAAAAGCCGGATGGCGGTGATGCGGGTGAGATCGCCGGTGCTCTCCTTGATGCAGTTGCAGTTGTCGAGCTTGGTCAGCCGGGCGAGCAGCTCGGGCTTCATGTCGACGCCGGTCGTCCACGGATTGTTGTAGATGCAGATGGGAATGCGGATGGACTTGGCCACCCGCTCGTAATGCTCCGTGACCTCGTCGGTGGTGAGCGGCCAGTACGAGACCGGCAGCACCATCACCGCATCGCAGCCGACGTCCTCAGCGTGCCTGGAAAGCGCGATGCAGGCCGAGGTCGTGCGCGCGCCCGTGCCCGCGACGAGCGAGATGCGGCCGTCGATGTGCCTGGCCGCAATCGCGGTCGCCTTCTTCATCTCATCGTCGGTGAACGAGCCGTTGCCGCCGGTGCTGCCAAAGATACACACGCCGTGCACGCCGCTCTCGATCTGGTAATCGATCGCCTTGCGGAATCCGTTCTCGTCGATCTCCTCGCCATCCGCTTTGGTGGCGGTGGGCACGAACGTGAAAACGCGTGACCAGAACTCGTTCTTTCTCAACACGGTGCGGTTCCTCTCTCTGCTGGATTTATTTCTGTGCATGCTAGCACCGGCGGCTATGCCCAGACAGTACCGGCGCGTGATGCTTCGCCGCTGCCAGTTTAGGCCTTCACCGTCATGCCCGGCCCTGTGCCGGGCATCCACGACTTTGATGCCGCAATGAAGACGTGGATGGCCGGGCCAAGCCCGGCCATGACGGCATCATTCTGGCCCCCTTTCCCGCTGTAATACATGTGTGATATATCAGGCCAGAGGCGGGCCCGCGCGAAGGCGAAACGGCCCGAAACGCATCAATTCCAAGACTGGAGACGCCCATGATCAGCCAGCGGCAAATTGCATTTCGAGAGGAGTACCGGTCCCGCATCATGGGTTGGTACGACGGCTATTTTCACATCGTCATCATCTATGCGATGGGGGCGGCGGCCTTCTACATCTACGTGCAGCACATCCATGACGTGACCGCGTGGGAATGGCTCACCATTCCGCTCACCTTCCTGTTCACCAACATCTTCGAATGGGCGGTCCACAAATACGTCATGCACCGTCCGGTGAACATCAAGGGCGTGCGCTCGATCTACGAGCGCCACACGCTCAACCACCATCAGTTCTTCACCGACGAGGAGATGCGCTTCCGCGACCACAAGGACTGGCGCGTCACCGTGTTCCCGCCTTACGCGCTGGTGGTGTTCATTCTCATGTCCATCCCGCTTGCGGTCATCCTCGGCCTGGTGTTCTCGCCCAATGTCGGCTGGCTATTCATGTGCACGACCACCGGCATGTATCTCATCTACGAGTTCATGCATTTCTGCTGCCACGTCGAGGAAAGCTGGTTCGTGCGCAATTGCCCGTTCGTCAACACGTTGAGGCGCCACCATACCGCGCATCACAACGCGCGGCTGATGATGGAGGTGAACATGAACCTCACCTTCCCGATTGCCGACTGGCTGTTCGGGACGTCCGATCTCGATCGCGGGCTTCTTGGGCATCTGTTCAACGGCTATGAGACGCGCTTCCTGAAAAAGAAGCTGCGCGGCGCGCCAAAGCGTCCCGACGAGGCTGCCGCGGTGCCGGTCGGCTCGTATTGATGCCGCGAGGAGGCTCTTATGCCCAATGACGTCAAAGCCGGTCTGTCGGTCGTCGTGCTTATCGTCGCCGCGGTGCTCGCGTACTGGAGCGGCTCGCCCGTGCGCCATGAATTCTCGAACCTGCTGATGGGGATTGCCGTGTTCATGGTCGCGGCCATGTGGGTCTTCCCTGAGGCCGGGGTGAAGAAGGGCGATCTGAAAAAAGCGAAATAGCGCAAATAATGGTGTAGCCCGGATGGAGCGCAGCGACATCCGGGATCAGCATTCCCGGATTTCGCTTCGCTCAATCCGGGCTACGGGGGGTACGCGCTCACGCAGGCAGGGAGGAGAGCATGTCGACGGCGGAGATCGAGAAGGCGCGCGGCAAGGCTCCTGTTGCGAAGCCTGAACCGAGCCAGAGCGCCAAGAGCGAGGGCAAGCGCGAGAAGCGCACCATCACCGAGATCCGCGATTCGAAGAAGACCGGCGAGAAGATGGTCTACATGTCGGTGCCCGATTACACCTCGGCGAAATGGGCGGAGATGGCCGGCGTCGATGTGGCGGTGGTGGGCGACAGCCTGGCGATGATCGCGCACGGGCACTCCAACACCATCCCGGCAACCATGGACATGATGGTCCTGCATTCACAGGCGGTGCGCCGCGGCGCGCCGAACACGTTCGTGCTCGGTTGCATGCCGTACCAGAGCTACAACACCGTCGATCGCGCGCTCGCCAATGCCAGCCGCTTCATGCAGGAAGCGCTGTGCGACGCGGTCAAGCCGCAGGGCGGCAAGTCGCAGGCGCATATCCTGCGCGCGCTGGTCGATGCCGGTATTCCCACGGCCTCCCACATCGGGCTCACCCCGCACACCATTGCGATGTTCGGCGGCTTCAAGATCCAGGGACGCACCGCCGACGCGGCGATGAAAATTCTTGAGGATGCGCTCGCCATCGAGGATGCCGGCTGCTTCATGCTCGAATTCGAGGCGGTGCCGGCAAAAATTGCCAGGCTCATTTCCGAGCAGCTCACCATCCCGACCATCGGCATCGGCGCGGGGGTCGGGTGCGATGGGCAGATCCTGCTCTGCTACGACCTGCTTGGCGTGTTCACCGATTTCAAGCCGAAATTCACCAAGCGCTACGCCAAGCTCACCGAAGTCGCGGTCGCGGGCATTGCCCAGTACGTGAAGGAGGTGAAAGAAGGCAGCTTCCCGGACGACGAGCATTCGTATTCCGTCAACGAGGCGGAATACGAGAAATTCGCCGCCATCGTCGCAAAGCGCCGGCAGATCTAACAATTCGTCCTCGTCATTCCGGCCGAGGCCCAAAGGGCCGAGAGCCGGAATCCATAATCCCCGGCCTGTGGTTATGGGTTCCGGGCTCGCCGCTCCGCGGCGCCCCGGAATGACGGCGCCTTTGTACACGGCAGGCAGGTGGAATTGGCATAGTGCTGCCACGGATGCCGGCCAGCGTAGCGGCTGAAAGGCGAGCGTGTCGGGGGGTGAGTATGACGCCAAAGTATTCGGCGCAGTGGTGGGAAAAAGTTGCGGCGCGGCCGGAACAAGCGGCGCCGGAGCAGGAGTCGGGGGACGAGGCGTGTTCGTCAGACCTCGCGCACGCAACGGAACCGTCTCATCCAAAGGTGAAGCGCCGGAAGTCCGTGTGCGAGGAGGCGGGCTGAACTCTCCAGGACGTCATGGCCGGGCTTGTCCCGGCCATCCACGTCTTCTGCCACAGAAAGAAAGGCGTGGATGCGCGGGACAAGCCCGCGCATGACAGTGACTACTTTTTCGGCGGCATGCGCTCGGCGGCGGGCGGCAGGAACTTGTCCGTGTAGACGCTCGCCGGGTCGGGAGAGTTGGGAAGCTGGTAGGCGGTCACGGTCGCGTCGATCGTCTTCTTCAGCTTCTCGGATGTCACCGAGCTCAATCCGGCCTGTTGCACGTGCGGCGTGTCGGTGAGCCCGAGCGCGATATCCAGGCGCACCGTCTCGATGTCGAGCTTCATCATCGGGTCGCGCGCTTTGAGTACGGCGAGCGCATCCTGGGGCGAGGCAATCGTGTCCCTGGTGCCGGCATTGAGTCCCTTCACCACCCCGCGCACCGTCTCCGGGTTCTCGTCGGCGAATTTCTTCGGCGTGACCAGCGCCAGCCCATACATGTCGGCGCCGAAATCCGAATATTTGATCACGAACAGCTCGTCCATGGTGAAGCCGACCTCGAGCGCCGCCGGGACGTTTGAATTGGTGAAGCCGCCGGTGCCGTCCACTTCACCGCGCTTGAGCATGGGGCCGAACAGCTGCGGCTGCACCGCCACCCAGTTGATCTTCACCTGCTCGGCGTGCGCGGCCTTGAGCAGAATGGAGATAGTATCGTGCACGGCGGTGCCCGGGCCGCCCGCGATCTTGCGCCCGTCGAGATCGGCAGGCGTGCGGATGCCCGCCGCCTTGCGGGTGATCACTGCGAGCGGGGAGGAATCGAAGCTCATGTAGACGGCGGTCAATGGCGAGGCAGGATTCTGCGCGTTGAAGCGGATCATCGAAGGGAGATCCACCCAGCCGAACTGATAGACGCCGCCGGCCACGTTCACCGCCACGTTTGTCGCGCCCTTGCCGGCATCGATGGTCTCGACGTTCACGCCTGCGGCTTTGAAATAGCCCTTCTCCTGCGCGACAAAGAACGGCGCGTGCGTGCCTTGGATGATCCAGTCCATCATGATGCGGACGTTCTTGACCTCCGCGCGCGCGGAGAACGAACCGGGCAGCACGCTCGCGAAAACCGTCGTGCCGGCGGTGCCAAGCAGGAAAGAACGTCGCCTCATTGAAAACCTCCGCACGGGAACTGATCGGACTGACCTTCAGCGTATTGGAGCTTGGCATTGCCGGCAACGCCGTGTCACAAAACGCCGATGTCGATCGGTCGGTCCTTCGAGGCTCGGCGCGTTGCGCCGAGCACCTCAGGATGACAGCGAGAGATGGGAGGGTGAGGAGGCAATCTCATGCTGAAGCTTCCGGGCCATGCGCGCTACGCCTATTCGGCGATCGTCAAGCGGCCGAACTACGACTGGCCCGGCGGCAAGCGGCTCGCCTTCTACATCGCACTCAACATCGAGCACTTTGCCTTCGGCACCGGCATGGGCATGGACCCCTCGAACCGCAGCGGACAGCAGACCACGCGCAACTACGCCTGGCGCGACTACGGCAATCGTGTCGGCAACTGGCGCCTGTTCGATATTCTCGACGAGCTGAAGCTGCCCGCGAGCATCCTGCTCAACAGCAGCGTCTGCTATCACTATCCGGAGATCGTGGAGAAGATAAAGGCGCGCGGCGATGATGTGCTCGGGCACGGGCGCACCAACGCCGAAGTGCTGCGCCCGATGTGGGAAGCCGATGAGGCGCGCGCCATCGAGGAATGCACGGCGGTGATCCAGAAGCATGTGGGCGTGCGGCCGACCGGCTGGATGGGGCCGGCGGCGCTCGAATCCAATGTCACGCCCGATCTGCTCAAAGAGGCGGGCTACACGCACCTCCTGGACTGGCCGGTGGACGATCAGCCGATCTGGATGCAGACACGCGCAGGCCCGCTCCTGTCCGTGCCCTATCCGATGGAGCTCAACGACGCCGGCTCGCAGGTGCATCGCGACCATACCGGGCGCGAGTTTGCCGACATGATCGTCGATCAGTTCGAGGAAATGCTCGAGCAATCCGAGCGCCAGCCATTGGTGTTTGCGCTTTCCCTGCACGGCTTCATTGTCGGGCAGCCGTTTCGGCTGCGTCCGGTGCGCCAGGCCATTCGCCATTGCGTCGGGCACAAGCACAGAGATCGCGTGTGGTACACGCGCGCGGGCGATATTGCCCAATATTGTTCCGGATTGCCCAAGGGGCTCATCCCGGGAAGTCAGTAGCCCGCATGAGCGGAGCCACATGCGGGATCAACACCCCGGATTTCGCTTCGCTCATCCGGGCTACGGCCGCGCTAAGCAGAAAGGAGAACAAGCCGTCATGACCGAAACCCTTGCCGCGGCGGCTGTGTCCAGCAAGCACCATGTGCTGGAGTCGAATGCGAAGACGGTGCATTGGGGATATTTCGACGGCGCGCTGCCTCCGGTGCTGAGCATCGACTCAGGTGATCGCATCACTATTGAATGCGTTTCCGGCAACCCCGAATGGATGCCGCCCAAATCGAGCGGCTTCGAAATCCTTCCCGAGCTCGCCGACATTCACCGCCATGCGCAACGCGGCAGCGGCAACCACATCCTCACCGGCCCCGTTTTCGTGCGCGGCGCCGCAATGGGCGACGTGCTCGAAGTGCGCATCGCCGAGATTGAGCTGCGCCAGAACTGGGGCTTCAACCTGTTCCGGCCCTATGGCGGCACGCTTCCCGAGGCGTTTCCGTATGCGCGCATCATCTACGTAACGCTTGACCGCAAGACCAACCGCGCGATTTTGCCGTCGGGCTTGAGCGTGCCGGTGCGGCCGTTTTTTGGCCAGCTCGGCGTTGCTCCGCCCAAGGCGTTCGGACGGCAGAACAGCAAAGAGCCGCGCGAATGGGGCGGCAACATCGATTGCAAGGAGCTCACCGCCGGCAGCATCATTTATTTGCCCGTCTGCAACGAGGGCGCGCTGTTCTCGACCGGCGACGGGCACGCCGCCCAGGGCGACGGCGAAGTGAACGGCACGGCGGTCGAGACCGCGCTCAAAGGCACGTTCGAGTTTCACGTGCGTAAGGACCTGCGCTGGCGTCTGCCGCGCGCGCAAACACAGAGCCATCTCATCACCTTCGGGCTCGATGTCGATCTCGATGTGGCCGCGCGCGCGGCTTTGAGCGAAATGCTCGACTGGATCGTCGCGCTGACAAATCTCTCTCACGACGAGGCCTATTCGTTGAGCAGCTTTGCGGTCGATCTGCATATCACCCAGACGGTGAACAACGTCAAAGGCGTGCATGCGATGATCGATCGCGGCCTCCTGCGCCGCGGGTGAGGAACTGTGTCAAAAGCACTGACCGCCGGCTCCATCCCTCCCCCGCGCAGCGGGGGAGGGTGGCCGAGCGAAGCGAGGCCGGGTGGGGGTGTTTCGGAGCTCGATTAAGACCCCCACCCGATCGGCTTCGATGCGCGAATCCGATCACCCTCCCCCTTCGGGGGAGGGATTGGCCGGGAGCTTCGTCGAGCTTGACCGCGTCTCCCTGCGTTATGGCGAGGATGCGAGCGGAACGCTCGCGCTTCACGGAACCAGCCTCCGGGTCCACGCCGGCGAATTCGTCGCCATCGTGGGCCCGTCCGGATGCGGCAAGTCGACGCTGATGAAAGTCGTGACCGGCCTGTGTCAGCCCACCGAGGGCGCGGTGATGGTCAGCGGGCGCAGCGTGCAAGCGCCGCTGAGCATTGTCGGCATGGCGTTTCAGAATCCGACGCTCCTGCCCTGGCGCACGACGCTCGCGAACGTGATGCTGCCGCTCGAAATCGTGCAGCCGCATTGCGGCAGGCTCCGCCGCGAATATCTGGCCTACGAAGCGAAAGCGCGCGAGCTCATCGCGCTGGTCGGCCTCGCCGGGTTCGAACAGCACTTTCCGTGGCAGCTGTCGGGGGGCATGCAGCAACGCGCGTCGCTCTGCCGGGCGCTGATTCACGATCCGCTGCTGCTCATGCTCGACGAGCCGTTCGCTTCCCTCGACATGTTCACGCGCGAGGAGCTGTGGCTCGCCTTGCAGGAGCTGTGGCTCGCGCGCCGGCCTACGGTCATTCTCGTCACTCACGACCTGCGCGAAGCGGTGTTCCTCGCCGACCGCGTGCTGGTCATGAGCGCGCGCCCGGGGCGAATCGTCGCCGAAGCCGCCGTCGACCTGAACAGGCCGCGAAACCTGGAGATGACCTATACGCCCTATTCGGTCGATCTGGTGCATTCGTTGCGCGAGCGCATCAGTGCAGCGCGCGTGGGCGAGGGCTGAGGCCGCCCGTGGCGACGCGCAACTCGCGCTGGTTGCGGCGAAAGACACTGCGCCTGGTGATGCCCTGGGTCGTCATCATCGCGTTGTTTGTAGCTTGGGAAGCGATTGTCCGGCTGTTTGCGATCGAATCATTCGTTCTGCCGGCACCATCCGCGATTTTTGCCGCCGGGTGGCAATGGCGCGTGCCGATTCTGGCGGATGCCTGGCAGACGTTGTTCACCACCGTCATCGGATTCCTGATCGCCGTGATCATCGGATTGCTGGGCGGGATTGCCGTGGGATCCTCGACGCTCGCCTATGACAGCCTCTATCCGGCACTCATCGGCTTCAATTCCATCCCCAAGGTGGCGGTCGTTCCAATACTGGTGATCTGGTTCGGCATCGGTACCATCCCGGCGGTGATCACCGCGTTCCTGATCGCCTTCTTCCCCATCCTGGTGAACGTGGCGGTGGGCATTGCCACGGTCGAGCCCGAGCTGCAGGACGTGCTGCGCGCGCTCGGCGCGAGCCGCTGGCAGGTGATCAGGAAAGTTGGACTGCCGCGCTCCATGCCCTATTTCTTTGCTTCACTGAAGGTCGCCATCACGGCCGCTTTCGTGGGCTCCATCGTGGCCGAGACTGTCGCGGCGAACAGAGGCATCGGCAATCTGATGCTGGTCGCGTCCTCGCGCTTCGAGGTACCGCTCGCTTTTGCCGGTCTTTTGGTGACGGGCGTGATGGGTATCGGCATGTATCTCGTCACCGTGGTGATCGAGCGCCGAATGACCGGATGGGCGATGCGCGGCGCCGATGGCACTATGCAGGCCGCGGGATGATAGAGGACAGACGACAGACGACAGAGGACACAGGACACAGACGAGTAAAAACAAACGGTCGTCATTCCGGCCGAGGCCCAAAGGGCCGAGAGCCGGAATCCATGACCACAGGCCTGGGGTTATGGATTCCGGGCGCCGTTTCGCTTCGCTACACGGCGCCCCGGAATGACGGCTGACGTAGGAGGGTGAGTTGGGGTTCACGCATAGCCTGGGCGGGACCAGGTACCATTTCGCCGATCTGAAAGAATTGCTCGCCAAGGCCTCGCCGCACCGTTCCGGTGACGAGCTTGCGGGCATTGCCGCAGCAAGCAGTGCCGAGCGGGTGGCCGCGCAAATGGCGCTTGCCAACCTGCCGTTAGGCGAATTCCTCAGCGACGCGGTGATCCCCTACGAGCGCGACGAGGTGACGCGGCTGATCGTGGACGCGCACGACGGAGAGGCGTTCGCGCCGGTCCGCAGCATGACGGTCGGCGATTTTCGCGATTGGCTGCTGCGCGAGGAAACCGGCGAGCAGATGCTGGCGCAGCTCGCGCCCGGGCTCACGCCCGAAATGGCGGCGGCGGTGAGCAAGATCATGCGGCTGCAGGATCTCATCGCGGTTGCGAAGAAGTGCCGCACCGTGACTGCGTTTCGCAACACCATTGGGCTGCCCGGCCGCTTCTCGACGCGCCTCCAGCCAAACCATCCCACCGACGATCTCGCGGGGATTGCGGCGAGCATCGTCGATGGCCTGATGTATGGCGCGGGTGACGCGGTGATCGGCATCAACCCGGTGAACGACACCGTCGAGACGTCGACACGGCTTCTGTGCATGCTCGACGACATGCGCAAAAAACTCGATGCGCCGATCCAGGCCTGCGTGCTCTCCCACGTGACGACGACCCTCGCCGCCATGGAGCGATCGGCGCCGGTTGATCTCGTCTTCCAGTCCATTGCCGGCAGCGAAGCCGGCAACCGCGCATTCGGAATCTCGATCGCCATGCTCGAAGAAGCGCGGGCGGCGGCGCAGACCCTCAAACGCGGCACGGTCGGCAGCAACGTGATGTATTTCGAGACCGGGCAAGGAAGCGAGCTGTCATCACAGGGCCACGAAGGCGTCGATCAGCAGACGCTCGAGGCGCGTTGCTATGGGCTTGCGCGGCATTTCAAGCCGTTTTTGGTGAATTCCGTCGTCGGCTTCATCGGGCCGGAATATCTGTTCGACGGAAAGCAGATCACGCGTGCAGGCCTCGAGGACCATTTTTGCGGAAAGCTACTCGGGCTGCCGATGGGCTGCGACGTCTGCTACACGAACCATGCGGAAGCCGACCAGGATGACATGGACGCGCTGCTCACCTTGCTCGCGGTCGCGGGCTGCACCTTCGTCATGGGCGTGCCGGGCGCCGACGATGTCATGCTGAATTATCAGAGCACCTCGTTTCACGACGCGGCTTATGTGCGCCGACTCCTCGGCTTGCGCCCCGCGCCGGAGTTCGAGGCCTGGCTCGGCGCACTCGGCATCACCGACGGTACCGGCCGTCTGGCGGCCGGGGAGGCCGAGCCGCTCATTCGCGCCCTGCCGTCGCTGCAACACGCGGCATCGTGACCGCGCCGCGCTCGCATGCCGTCGTGCCGCAGAGCTGGGTTGGGCTGCGCCGCCATACGGCCGCGCGCATTGCGCTAGGCCGCGCCGGCAACGGGCTGCCGACCGAGGCGCATCTTGCGTTCCAGGCGGCGCACGCGCGTGCCCGCGATGCGGTGTACGCCGGCCTCGACGCGGCGGCGCTTGCCGACAGGATCGCGTCCTGCGGTTACGCAGTCGTCACCGTGCGCAGCGCCGCCGCGGAGCGACACACCTATTTGCGCTTTCCGCATCTCGGCCGGACACTGGCGGTAGAAAGCAAAACGGAATTGTCGGAGCCGTCGATCGCGCCGGACGTGGTGATCGTGATCGGCGATGGGCTGAGCAGCGTGGCAGTCGAGCGCAACGCTCTTGCGGTGCTGCAGGCCTTGTGGCCGCGGCTGCAGGAGCGCCGCTACGCCGTTGCGCCCGTCGTCGTGGCGCTGCAGGCGCGTGTCGCGCTGGCCGATGAAATCGGCGAGCTGCTGCAGGCAAGGCTCTCCGTCATGATGGTCGGCGAGCGCCCTGGCCTGAGCGCCGCCGACTCGCTCGGCATGTATCTCACCTACGCGCCCCGCGTGGGACGCCTCGACAGCGAGCGCAACTGCATCTCCAATATTCATGCAAACGGCATGTCTGTCGAAAATGCCGCGGTCGAAGCTTCCCGGCTGATCGAGGCGATGTTCGCGCGCCGCACCTCGGGTGTGGCGCTCGGGCAGCATCTCGCGTTGCGCAATGGTAGCCCGCATGAGCGTTAGCGAAATGCGGGACAGAGGACCCGGATTTCGCTTCGCTCATCCGGGCTACGGCCCGGCCTTCCACACGAAGCGGTCGGCTTCAATCACCATGTTGGCAATCATGCTCGCGACCGAGAAGCGCACCGGCGCGAGCACCCGCGTGCCGGCCAGCGCGACAAAAGCGATCTCCATGTCGCGTCCTTCGGAGACATATTTGCCCAAGGGGCTGAGCTGGTCAGAGCCGATCGGCTGGTAAGCGAGCGAGCACACCAGGCTCGGTCCGCCGTAGGGCTTTTTCGAGTCCGTTTCCTTGTCCAGGCGCTTGAATGCGAATTTCAGATCGTAGCGGTGATGCCCGTCGAACACGGCTACGGTGCGCTGGCATACATCTGCGGAGAGGCCATCCTGGCCCGGCACGGGCATGAGCAGCGCGGTCAACGGATCTATCACACCCTGCATTTTGTCCTTGATTCCCTCGCTCCAGTTCGCGTCGACCGGAGTGACGATGAGCTGCGTTACCTGGCCGTGGTCCAGCACCATCTTCACAGTCGCGATGCCGCCTTCCGATTTGAGGCTGGAGCTGTAATCGGTCGGCACCGGCGCGCCGTCTTCCACGAGCCCGCGCGCGTTCAACTCGCCTTCGCCGCTGATCAGCGCCTTAATGAGCCCACGGGCCTGCCCGTTCACGCCGATACTGTACTCGCTCTCTTTG
>JBKPOZ010000137.1:0-17852 GCA_046733355.1 Pseudomonadota bacterium
ATTGAAGGCCGCCCGGGTTAAGGATCGGATCATGCACCGCGCCAACAAACATCATCCGGTGCTGCCGGCTTGGGCGGCGCGCCGCAATGCGCTCATCGCCCCGATTCGTGCCAGCGTTGAGACCGTGTTCGCCGTGCTCAAGCGCCGGATGCGGTTCATCCGTGCGCGTTACATTGGACTTGCTAAAAACCACGCGCATTTCCTGCTACTCGCGATCGCCTACAACATGCGGCGCATGATCGCGCTCGCACCCTGACAGCCGAAGTGCGTCCAGAACGCGCCCAATGAGCCCAGTAGACCAAGAAAAAAGGACGACACAGCCTCCAACATGACTGGCCTTTCGCATGTACACTCTACAATCTCTCCGCACCCCAAATACGCAACGGTTCCCTGGTGGGGAGAGGGAGCGCGCCGGAGCTTCTTGGCAGCGATGAGTTTCACAAGCGCAGGCAGATTACAGCTGCGCGGCCGCGAAGGTATTGCAGCTTTGCAGATTCCCGGAACGGAACCCGGTATAGAACCAGCGCTGGCGCTGCTCCGAGCTGCCATGCGTGAAGCTGTCCGGAACCACGTAACCCTGCGAGCGGCGCTGCAAGGTGTCGTCGCCGATCGCCTTCGCGGTCTGCAGTGCGGCCTCGATATCGCCCGCCTCGATGAAGGCGGGCTTGCCCTGGCTTCTTAACATTTCGTTTTCGCGGTTGGCCCACACGCCTGCCAGGCAGTCGGCTTGCAGCTCGACCTGCACCTGGATGTGATTCGCGGCAGCCCGGCTGCCCGCGCTTCGCTGCGCCTGCATCGCTTTCGGCAGAATGCCCAGGAGATTCTGCACGTGGTGCCCCACTTCGTGCGCGATCACATAGGCTTCAGAGAACTGGCAGGCTTTGCTGCCGACGTCGCATCCGTGAAAGCGGGTGGCAATCTGATCGAAGAAAGACGTGTCCAAATACACCTTGCGGTCGGACGGACAGTAGAACGGGCCCATCGCGGATTGCGCAACGCCACCGCAATTCGCCTGCGTCGCTCCGCGATACAGCACCAGGATGGGAGCGGTGTAGGTCCTGCCCTCGCCGGCGAAGATCTGTTTCCAGGTCACCTCGGTGCTGCCGAGCACCCTGCTGACAAAACGGCCCATGTCGTCGCGCGGGGCTCCGGTGCGGCGGCCCGTGGACGGCGCCTGCTGCTGCGTCTGATGCGGCGAGGTCAGAATTTCCGCGCCCCCGATTAATACACTCGGGTCTATGCCCAGCGCCCAGCCGAGCAGCCCGAGCACCACGATGGTGCCGACGCCCAGTCCGCCGCCGCCGATCGGAATGCCGAATCCACCGCCGCCAAAACCGCCTTCACCGCGGCGGTCCTCGACGTTTCCGCTTTCCTGCAGATCGTCCAAGCGCATGGGTTGCCTCCTGGCATGCTGCGCCGCCGCCCGGCGAGCGCGTCGACTTTGCGCGCCTTAATCAACGGGCGCTTGCCAATATAGTTGCTGGGCAATTCTTTCCCAGTGCTGCATTCGCCGGATTAAGCCGATTTTTACCTTAGCGGGTCATAGTGCTTCGTGTCGGTTGTAGGTCCCGCGTCACCGGCCGCGTCGCCTGAGTCAGAGTCCTGAGTCATGGTTGTGTCGCGTCGCGGGGCGTCCGTTCGGACGCCCCGCGTCAGTTTTGCGCCCCAGCTCATCGATCGAATTGTCACCGGCGACTGTATCGCCGAGCTCGGCAGGATTGCGCCGGCCAGCGTCGATCTGGTGTTTGCCGATCCGCCTTACAATTTACAGCTGCAAGGCGATCTCAAACGGCCGGACAATTCGCGGGTCGATGGCGTCGACGACGCCTGGGACAAGTTCTCGAGCTTTGCCGCCTACGACGAATTCACGCGCGCCTGGCTGCTTGCCTGCCGGCGCGTGATGAAGCCCGCCGCAACGCTCTGGGTGATCGGCTCGTATCACAACATCTTTCGCGTCGGGGCAGTCCTGCAGGACCTTGGCTTCTGGATTCTCAACGATGTGATCTGGCGCAAGACGAACCCGATGCCGAACTTCCGCGGCCGGCGCTTCACCAATGCGCACGAGACGCTGATCTGGGCGGCGCGCGAGGCGGGGAATACAGGTTACACGTTCAACTACGAAGCGCTGAAGGCCGGCAACGAGGACGTGCAGATGCGCTCGGACTGGACATTTGCGCTGTGCACCGGGGACGAGCGGCTCAAGCAGCACAACGGCAAAAAGCTGCATCCGACGCAGAAGCCGGAGGCCCTGCTCGCGCGCGTCATTCTTGCCTCCTCACGCCCGGGCGATCTGGTGATCGATCCTTTCTGCGGCACCGGGACGACCTGCGCGGTGGCCAAACGATTGGGCCGGCGTTTTCTCGGCATCGAGCGGGAGGACGAATACGCGGGCGCCGCGCGCGCGCGTGTGGCGGCAATTGAAGGGCTGCCGGTCGCGGCCATCGCGCCGTTCATGACCGCGCGCGAGGCGCCGCGCATTCCGTTCACGGCACTCATTGAGCGGGGACTGGTGCTGCCCGGCGCGGTTCTCTGCGATCGCAAACGCGAGGTGCAGGCACTCGTGCGCGCCGACGGCGCCATCAGCCTCGGCGCCGCCGTCGGCTCCATTCACCGCATCGGCGCCTTCGCCCAGGGCATTGACGCGTGCAACGGCTGGGCCTTCTGGCACCTCGCGACACCAGCGGGGCTTGTCTCGATCGATTCGCTCCGCGAAAGAGTGCGGAAGGAACAGAATGCGTCCGCGTGATCCGAGGCGAATCAGGCGTTCCCGTCATGGCCGTGCTTGTCACGGCCATCCACGTCTTTTCACGATACAAACAAGACGTGGATGCGCGGGACAAGCCCGCGCATGACGCGCGTCACCGCGCCGCAGTCACCTGGATCTCGACCTTCTTCTCCGGCCCCTGCAGCAGCGCCTCGATACAGGCGCGCGCGGGCGTGTGGCCGGGTGTCACCCACGCATCCCACACCTTGTTGAGCTCATCCACAGTGCGAATGTCCGAAAGCCAAATGGTAGCGGTGAGCAGCTTCGATTTGTCAGTCCCCGCTTTGGCCAGATAGCTGTCGATCAGCCCGAGAATCTCGCGCGTCTGCTCGGCGACGCTTTGACCGAGCGTCTTGTCCGCGATCAGCCCCGCCAGAAAAACCGTGTCGCCATGCACGACCGCTTTGCTCATGCGGGCATTGGTTTCAATTCGTTGAATGGTCACATCACCTCCTGCTGTGCTGTGTGAAGCCTATTGTTTGTAGCCCGGATGGAGCGACCCGCCTATGCCGGTCCCGGATTTCGCTGGCGCTCAATCCGGGCTACGGGCTACGGCCCCGCTGCATGGCGCAAAATCTTGCGCATCAGCGTGGGGAACGCTTCGCGTGCCAGATCGGCCGCTCCTACCCAACGCAAACCGTGCGGCGCGGGAATGTGCGCGGGCACACGTGCCGCATAGACGGCGAGCTCGAGAGCAAAATGGGTGAACACGTGCGTGACAGCCCCGCTGCAGCGGCGCCAGCGCACCCGGTGAGCGGTCCAGAGCGGTGCTGATGCAAGCGCGGCCGTCATATTGAAATGCTCGCTCCACGCGCTCGAGGGGACCTCGCTCATTCCGCCCAGGAGACCTTTCGACGGCCGCGTGCGCACGAGCAACGCTCCATCTGTTCGCGTCGCGACGAATGCAGCGCCGAACCGAAGCGGAGCCTTCTTGCGCAGCGCCTTGCGCGGAAAGTTTTCCGGGTCAGCGCACTCATACGCGCGGCAATCAATTCGCCAGGGACACAACGAGCAGCACGGACGTTTCGGCGTGCAAATGGTGGCACCGAGATCCATCAGCGCCTGCGCGAAATCGCCGGGCCGATTGCCGGCTACCAGGGTCTGGGCCAAAGCACGCAGACGACGCCGGCCCGCCGGCAGCTCGTCCTCGAATGCGAACATACGCGCGACCACGCGCTCCACATTGCCGTCCACCGGAACGGTGCGCGCATCGAACGCGATGGCCGCAATGGCTGCGGCCGTGTACGGGCCGATGCCGGGCAGCTGCGCGAGCTCAGCTTCGGTTTCCGGAAAGCGGCCGGCGTGGCGCTCGACTACAGCCCGCGCGCAGGCATGCAGATTGCGCGCGCGCGCGTAATAGCCGAGGCCTGCCCATAAGCTGAGCACCTCGTCCAGCGGCGCTGCTGCGAGCGCGTGCACATCGTGCCACCGAATCGTGAAGGCATGAAAATACGGCACGACGGTTTTGACCGTCGTCTGCTGCAGCATGATCTCCGAGAGCCACACCCGATATGGGTCGGCCCCTTCCCCCGGCGAGGGGCGCCATGGCAACACGCGCCGATGCCGGTCGTACCATGCAAGCAACCGGGTGCTGCGCGAGGTGCGCTTTCTTGCTAACGAGACATCGGGCCGCACGTCTGCGGTCTCGAGGCGGTAAGCTCCAGCCGCGCTTCCCATGATTTGTCCCTGTCAGAGTCATTGTTGATGAACAAGTCCGGCAAATCCCGCCCCCGCCCACTCTCGGAGCTTCTACACAAGACATTGAGCGAGACGTTCGCCAAGCGCGGTTTTGCATCGAGCGAAATTCTCACGCACTGGGGCGAGATCGTCGGACCGGAGATCGCGGCCCATTCGCAGCCCGAAAAGATCCAGTGGTCTCGTCCCGCCGATGGAGAAACGCGCGAGCCAGCGACTCTCGTGCTGCGCGTCGAGGGACCGGCGGCTGTCGAAATCCAGCATCTCGCGCCGCTCGTGCTGGAGCGCGTGAACCGGTTCTTCGGCTGGCAGGTGGTCGGGCAACTGCGACTGCGCCAGGCACCGCTCCGCCGCGGAAGACGCAACCCGCCGCCCCGTGCGAATAACCAAGCCGCGGAGGAGATTGCGGCGCAGCTCGGGGAAATCCGCAGCGCCGAGCTGCGCGATGCCCTCGCCCGCCTCGGTGCTGCCATCAAACAGCCGTGACCCTGTGCGCAATGGCTTGGCCAAGAGGCCCCGTCTTGCCACATTCATGCATGCTGGAGCAATGACTGGAGACGAAATGGTGCGATCCGCGAGTGCGACATCGATGGAGACGACGGACCGGCCTGCGCCGGCCTCGGGCATTTCACGCCGGCAGTTGCTGATTGGCGGCGGTGTGCTGGCGCTCGCTGCCGCCGCGGGCGGGGGTTACTACCTGTGGAGCCGGCCTGATTATTCGAGCGGCGAAGTGCCCCTGGCTACGCTCTTGGCGGCAGGACCACTGCCGGATGAATCCTTGGGTGACGCGAAAGCGCCGGTGGTCGTCGTGGAATATGCGTCCATGACATGTCCGCATTGCGCGCATTTTGCCGAAACGACCTTTCCCGAGCTCAAGCGCAAATACATCGATACCGGGAAGGTGCGTTACATCTTCCGCGAGTTTCCCCTCGACGCGCTCGCCGAGGCGGGCGCATTGCTGGCGCGTTGCGCCGGCAAGGAAAACTATTTTCCCATGATCGACACGCTGTTTCGGCAACAGCGTGAATGGGTCGTGCAGCAGCCGCTCGAGCGGCTTCTCGGGATCGCGAGGCAGGCGGGCTTCACGCAGCAGACATTTGACCAATGCCTCGCGAATCAGCAGCTCGCCGCAGCAATAGAACAGGTGCGCGACCGGGGCGTGAAATTCGGGGTCAATTCCACGCCTACCTTCTTCATCAATGGCAAGCGCGTGAGCGGGGCCATGACGCCCGAGCAGCTGGATAAGCAGCTCGCGCCTTATCTCCCGGCTACGTAAGCGCTTTCCGCTCTGAGCCGCGCCGCAGCACCCCTGCCGCGGCTGCCCATATTGTATTGGGCGTTTGCTTTTCGTTAACCATTTGTTTCCTTCTGTTGCGGAATCATGGTTGACGATTCATGGTGCGGGGCGATGCGGCATTCCTCGACTCACGCCATTGGCCTGAGCCGCGACCCTTTACGTCCGGCCGTGCTCCCTCTGCTTTCGGACTAGGCTTGGCATGAAACTCACCCGCCTGCGCCTGCTTGGCTTCAAGTCTTTCGTTGAGCCGACCGATTTTCTGATCGAGCCGGGGCTCACCGGCGTCGTCGGGCCAAATGGCTGCGGGAAGTCCAACCTTGTCGAGGCCCTGCGTTGGGTCATGGGCGAGACCTCGCACAAGTCCCTGCGCGCCGCCGACATGGATGACGTGATCTTTTCCGGCACCAACAACCGGCCGGGCCGCAACCATGCCGAGGTCGCGGTGCAGATCGACAACAGCAGCCGCCATGCGCCCGCGCAGTTCAACGAGCATGAGGTGCTCGACGTATCGCGCCGCATCGAACGCGATGAGGGCTCGACCTATCGCATCAATGGGAGCGAGGTGCGCGCCCGCGACGTGCACATCCTCTTTGCCGATGCCTCGACCGGCTCGCGCTCCCCGGCCATGGTCCACCAGGGCCGCATCGGGGAAATCATCCAGGCGCGGCCAGATCAGCGCCGGCGTGTGCTCGAGGAGGCGGCTGGAATCTCCGGGCTGCATGCCCGTCGACACGAGGCGGAGCTGCGCCTGCGCGGCGCCGAGCAGAATCTCAGCCGCCTCGAGGACGTGATCACGCAGCTCGCGGGCCAGATGGACGCGCTCAAGCGCCAGGCGCGCCAGGCCGTCCGCTACCGCACGGTTTCCGAGCAGGTGCGCAAGGCCGAGGCGATGCTGTTTCACCTGCGCTGGACTGCAGCCACAGCCGAGCTGGCCGAGGCCGAGCACGGAAAGCACACGGCCACGCTCGCCGTCGCCCAGCGCACGGGCGAGCAGGCGGAAGCCTCCAGGCTTCAGGCAAACGCAGCAGCGCAGTTGCCGCAGTTGCGGCAAGCGGAAGCGGCAGCAGCGGCGGCCCTGCAACGCCTGATCGCCGCCCGGGAGGCGCTTGAGAATGAGGAGAATCGCGGTCGTGCGCGGCTCGCCGAGCTCGACCGGCGCATCGAGCAGCTGGCGCAAGATATCGAGCGCGAGCGCCGCCTCGCGAACGATGCGGCCGCGGCACTCGCGCGCCTTGGCGGCGAGGAAACGGCGCTGCATGAGGAAGCAAAAACGAGCGAGGCGCAGGGCGCCAGTATTTCTGCCCGGCTTGGCGAGGCGGAGGCAGCCGTGGCAGGGGCCGAAGCGCGCGTCGACGAGCTGACAGCAAAGCTCGCCGATCTCAACGTGCGACGGCGCACGCTCGAAGCCGCGCTTTCCGAGCAGGATGAGCGGCTGCGCCGAATCGGTGAGGAAATTGCTGCGGTCGAAGCCGAACGCAAGCAGCTCCAAGCGGAAGAATTTGCCGACCTCGCGTCACTCGAAGAGGCGGAAGCAGCTCGGCAGCGTCTCGACGAAGCAGAGGCGGAAGTGGTGCGCGCGGAAGCGCAGCACAGGAGCGCGCGCGAGACGACCGATGCCGCGCGCGCGGTGCTGCTCGAGGCAGAGCGGCGCGCGCAGCGGCTGGAAACCGAGGCAAAGACTCTCGCCAGGCTATTGCGGGTAGAGAAAGAGAATCCCTGGCCGGCCGTCATCGACGATCTGGTTGTTGAGAAAGGCTACGAAGCGGCGCTTGCCGCGGCGCTTGGCGACGACCTCGATGCACCGATTGATCCTGCAGCTCCCATGCGCTGGGCGGGTGCCCCGATCGATGCGGATGATCCGGCGCTTCCGGCCGGCGTCGAATGTCTCGCTACTCGCGTGAAGGCTCCCAAGGAGCTCTCGCGCCGCATGCAGCAGATCGGGGTCATTGCCCGTGCGGATGCGGGGCGCATTGCACCGCTGCTCAAGCCCGGCCAGCGGCTCGTCTCGCGCGAGGGCGATCTCTGGCGCTGGGACGGTTTTTCGGTCGCCGCGAATGCCCCGACAGGCGCCGCCCGCCGGCTCGCAGCGAAAAATCGACTCGCCGACATCGAAGCCGAGCTGCAGGACGCGCGTGCCGAGGCGGCCAGCAGGGAGGAGGCCGCGGCCTCTGCCGAGGTGCAGCTGGCCTCGCTGGCAAAGAGCGAAGCGGCCGCGCGCGCTCTCTCCGGCACACGCAAGCAGGAGGTGGAAGCCGCACGGGACCGTTACATCGAGACCGAACGCAGGATGAGTCGCGATGCGGCGCGGCTTTCCGCGCTGCACGAAGCGCTTACCCGCCTTGCCTCCAACCGGGATGAGGCTCAGGCGGCGCGAGCACAGGCCGAGAGCGAGCTTGCGCGGCTTGCGGCCAGCGTCAGCCTGGAGGGCGAGCTCGCCGCTGCGCGCGCGCAGATGGATGCCGAGCGCGCGCGGCTTGCTGAGTTGCGCGCCCAATGCCAGGCCCTCGCGCGCGAAGCCGAGGTTACGGCTCGGCGGGTTGCCGCCATCGCCCTCGACGTGCAGGCCTGGCGGGAGCGCCAGGATGGCGCCGTCGCTCAGCTCACTACGCTCGAGGCGCGTCTCGCCGAGACAAACAACGAGCGCGCAGAGCTGCAGCAGGCACCCCAGCTGTTTGAGGAAAAGCGGCGCGCGTTGCTGACCGAAATCGAAGGTGCCGAGGACCGGCGCCGCGCCGCAGCCGACCGCCTCGCAGAAGCGGAGAACGAGCTTGCGGAGGCCGACCGCATGGGCCGCCTCGCGCTCGAAGCCATGGGCGCTGCGCGCGAGGAGGCAGCGCGCGCCGAGGAGAAACTCGAAGCGGCCAGGCGCCGGCTCGCCGACATCGAGCATGAGATTCACGAAATGCTGGAAGTCGAAGCAAACGAGGTCGCAAATCTCGCCGGCGCGACCCCCGAGAAGGCACTGCCCGAGGTGGGACAGGTCGAGCAGGATCTCGAGCGGCTGCGCCGCGATCGGGAGCGGCTTGGGGCGGTCAACCTCCGCGCGGAAGAAGAGCTGCGCGAAGTTGGCGCGCAACACGACAAGCTCGCTTCCGAGCGCGATGATCTCGTCGAGGCGATCAAGCGCCTTCGCCATGGCATCCAGAGTCTCAATCGCGAGGCACGCGAGCGCCTGCTCGCTTCCTTCGAGGTGGTGAACGAGCATTTCAAGCGCCTGTTCACGACGTTGTTCGGCGGAGGCAGCGCCGAGCTTCATCTCGTGGAAAGCGAGGATCCTCTCGAAGCGGGGCTCGAGATCATTGCCAAACCGCCCGGCAAGAAGCCGGCTACACTTTCACTCCTCTCCGGAGGAGAGCAGGCGCTCACGGCGCTGGCGCTCATCTTCGCGGTGTTTTTGACCAATCCGGCGCCAATCTGCGTGCTCGATGAGGTCGACGCTCCGCTCGACGACCATAATATCGAGCGCTTCTGCGACCTGCTTGATGAAATGACCCGCTCGACCGACACCCGCTTCGTGATCATCACGCACAATCCAATAACCATGGCGCGGATGAATCGCCTGTATGGGGTGACCATGGCGGAACGCGGCGTTTCCCAGCTCGTTTCCGTGGACCTGGAAGAAGCCGTCAAGCTGCGTGAAGCGGTATGAGCGTGCGTGCCGGCACGGTTCCGGTGATGGTCAGCAAAGTGCCGCGGCGCGAACCCGCCTTCCTCTGGCTGTTTCTGGGCAAGGTGCTTTTGCTGTTTGTCACGATTCTCGTCACCTACGCGATCTATGCCTATCTGCACGCCTATCGCATCGATTTGCTCGGGCGCGCATACGTCCAGCTGCAGCCCTTGACCAATGCTCTTTACGGCGTGGTGGAAACGTATCTGCCTGTCGACGTGAGATACAAGATTCGCGGCGCCATCACCGACGATCTCGGCCAGCGGTCGCTCTTTCTTCTCCTCCTCACCGCCGCGGTCGAGCTGACGCTCTACAGCGCATTCAAGTTCCTCAAATATCTCGTTCTCGGCTCGCGCAAACGCGCGTGACAGGTGATCTGTAGGGTGGGCAAAGGCGCGCACGCGATTTGCCGGGCCGTGAATGCTGCGAGCTGCGCCTTTGCCCAACGCTACGCGCTTCGCAGGGGAGGATATTCAAATCGTGGTGCTGAAGCCGCCGTCGACGACGATTTGTTGACCGGTCACATAGGAAGCTGCATCGGAAGCGAGGAAGACGGCCGCGCCGGCGAGATCGTGCGGCTTGCCCCATCTCCCCAGCGGGATGCGCGCGGTGATGCGCGCGGCAAAGGCTTCGTCCTGCAACAGCGGCTCGGTCAGTGCGGTTTCGAAATAGCCCGGCGTAATCGCATTGCAGGTGATGCCGTCCGGGCCGAGCTCGGCAGCGAGCGAGCGCGTGAGCCCGGCAAGCCCGCTCTTTGCCGCCACGTATCCGTGAATATAGGCCCGGCCCAGAAGGGCCGTCATCGAGGTGGTGAAGATGATGCGACCGTGCCGCCGTTCGCGCATTGATGCGGCCGCGCGTTGCGCAAGGAAAAAGCAGGCGCGCAGATTGGCCGCGAGCACCTCGTCCCACATCTGCAGCGTCCACTCTTCGAGGGCGCCGCGGCGGGTGATGCCGGCATTCGCCAGCAGAATATCGAGACGCCCATGCCGCGCCAGCAGTGCGTTGAAGGCGGCATCCGCAGCGGCATGGTCGGTTACGTCGAAGCACGCTGCCTCCACGCGCAAGGCCTGATCGCACAGCTTGCGCGCGGTGGTCTCGAGTGTAGCAGCATCGCGGCCATTGATAACAACGGTGGCGCCCGCTTCCGCCAGCGCCTGCGCCATGGCAAGACCGAGTCCGCGCGACGCGCCGGTCACCAGAGCTACCCGCCCCTGCAGAGAAAAGAGCTCACTCATTTCGCGAGGCCAGCATGAGCGAACCGAGATCCGCGGCGTTTGATACGTTGAGCGTGCATGCGGGCCAGCATCCCGATCCGGTAACCGGCGCGCGCGCCGTCCCCATCTATCAGACAACGTCCTACGTGTTTCAAGACGCGGATCACGCCGCCGCCTTGTTCAACCTGGAGCGTGCCGGGCATATCTACACCCGCATCTCCAATCCCACGACCGCCGTGCTGGAGGAGCGCGTTGCGGCGCTTGAGGGAGGCGTCGGCGCCATCTGCACTGCAAGTGGCATGGCCGCCATGCATCTGGCGATCGCTACGCTGCTTGGTGCAGGCGACCACATCGTGGCGTCCATTTCACTTTACGGCGGCACCATCAATCTTCTCACGCACACGCTCCCGCGCTTCGGCATCACCACCACATTCGTCAACCCGCGTGATCTCGCCGGCTTCCAGGCGGCGATGCGGCCCAATACGCGGCTGCTCATCGCCGAGACCATCGGCAATCCCGGGCTCGAAGTGCTCGACATCCCGCGCGTTTGTGCCATTGCGCGTGACGCCGACATTCCGCTCCTCGTCGACAACACGTTTGCCACGCCATATCTGAGTCAGCCCATTGCCCTCGGCGCCGATATCGTCATGCATTCCATTACGAAGTGGATCGGCGGACATGGCGTCGCCATCGGCGGCGCCATTATCGACGGCGGCCGCTTCGATTTCGTCAGGTCAGGCAAGTTTCCAACCATCACGGAGCCGTATGCCGGCTATCACGGTATCGTCTTCGGCGAGGAATTCGGGCCACAGGCCTTCATCATGCGCGCGCGCAGCGAAGGGCTGCGCGATTTCGGCGCCTGCCTGTCTCCAGCCAATGCGTTCCATCTGCTGCAGGGCGTGGAGACGCTCGGCTTGCGCATGCAGCGCCACATGGAAAACACGCGGGCGGTGCTCGATTTTCTCACCGCGGCCAAGGGAATATCCTGGGTGCTGCATCCTTCACTGCCCTCCCATCCGGACTATGAGCTCGCCAAAAAGCTGCTGCCGAAAGGGGCGGGCTCCATCATCAGCTGCGGCATTACCGGGGGACGCGCGGCAGGACGCAAATTCATCGAGAGTTTGCGTCTTGCGAGCCACCTCGCGAATGTGGGTGACGCAAAGACGCTGGTGATTCATCCGGCGAGCACGACGCACCAGCAGATGGATGCCGAGCAGCTCAAGGCCGCGGGGCTCACGGAGGAGCTCGTGCGCATCTCGGTCGGAATCGAAGCGGCGGGCGACATCATCGATGATCTCGCCCAGGCGCTGCGCGCGGCGCAAAGAGCCTGACCGATGCGGCTCCTCGTGGACGGCATCGAAACCTACGCCGGGACGGGCGGACGCGAATTCGACCGCAAGCTCCCGCTCGTCGTGTTTCTCCACGGTGCGGGTCTCGACCATTCCGTGTGGGCGCTGCTCGCGCGTTGGTTCGCCCATCGCGGCTGCGCCGTTCTCGCTCCCGACCTGCCCGGCCATGGCCGCTCGCGCGGAGCGCCGCTCGGCTCCATTGCAGACATGGCGGACTGGACGACGGCGCTGATCAAGGCTTCGGGTGCAGGCAGCGCGGCGGTGGTCGGCCACTCCATGGGCTCACTGATCGCGCTTGAGGCCGCGGCACGTCACCCGAAACATGTGCACGCCCTCGGGCTGATCGGCGCGGCGGCGGCCATCCCGGTTGCGCCGCAGCTGCTCGCGGCTGCGAAGCTCAATGCACATCAGGCCATCGAAATGATCTGCATCTGGGGATACGGCTATCGTGCCGGCATTGGCGGTTCGCTCGCGCCCGGCCTATGGATGCGCGGGGGCGCCGAGCGGTTGCTCGAGCGCGCGCGTGCCGGTGTTCTGTTTGCTGACCTGTTGGCCTGCAACAACTATCAGGACGGAGCAAGCTCCGCCGCGGCGGTGAACGTGCCGGCGATCCTCGTGCTCGGCGAACGCGATCTGATGACGCCACTGAAGGCCGGACGCGAGCTTGCGAAGACGTTGGCTGGTGCGCGCCAGGTCGTGCTCGAAGGGGCAGGGCATATGCTCATGAGCGAGCGCCCCGACGAAGTGCTTGATGCGATGCGCCCGCTTGTCTCGCTGGCTCCCGCAAAATCAGATCACGGCTTGCAGCACGCCAATACAGTTAGCAAAACGTAACTGCACGCCCGTTGCGCATGCATGGCTTCCTAAACCAACGATAAAGCGCGTTGAGCGATCTTGAATCATAAGCTTTGCAAGATTTTGAATTCTTTGCTTTAGTTTGGCGCAGAGAGCAAGGGAAGGGGTGGCAGCGACCATTATTGTTGTCGTCAACGGGCTCGGTTCTTCGGTAAACAACGAATACACATCCGTTGCCACGGCTCTGAAATAACACGACAGGAAGGCGCGGGCATGTCAGCAGCAATCATGGCCACGGCACTCGCATGCGGAGCTACCGCTGTATTCATTCTGGCCGCAATCGACATGCTTCAGCGCAGGGCGCGCAGATCGGGCTAGGTCCTGTCTAAAACTCGCCGTGCAGGCGCCCGGTGAAGAAGGAAATGGGCCCGCGGTCAGCGTTGTGCGCCGGGTTGACCATGTACTGATAGTCGAAGGTGAGGGTGAGCGCCTTGCCGAGATTGATGGCGTAATAGGTTTCGAGAATGCGCTCGGGACGGTAGTTGAGGCGGCTGTCACCGATCAGGATCCCAAGCCCTCCTGCCGCAATATAGTCGCGGTGCTCCGGTGAGAGCGCATTGACCACGCCGGCAATTCCGACCTTGTCATCGGGGCGCCCCCACGCCCGACCCTTGATCGAGGTGCCAAGCGAAAGGCTTGCATCGATGTCGGTAAAGGCTGCGATCTCGTTCTTGCCGTTATTCCAGCTCCACCGCCCGAACATGCCGAGGTCGTCGGATAGCGGCTGCTCGAGATTCAGGTAGTAGCCATACTTGGTGCGGCCGGTTCGGGTCATCACGATCGCGTCCGTCGGGTCGAGACCCGGATAGAGCTGGGTGAGCGCGAGCGCTTCGCGGTAGCTGCCGGAGAAATAGGTATCGGCCCAAATGCCGACGCGCAGCTTACCGGTTCGCGCGAAGAGATTGTGACGCAGCTCGAGCTCGGTGACGTACATACCGCGTCTGAACAGCTGCATGTCGAACTCGTTCGAGTTGGGCTCGACCGGGGTCAGGAAATACCCCATCCGCAACGCCCAATATTTTTCGTTGAGCTCGGCCATCGCGCCGTAATCGAGCCCGACCTTGTCGGCGACATAATCGAATGCGCCCGACGCCCATATGGACCAGTTCAGGAAATCAAGCCGCGAATCGCCCGCATAGGCATTGGTATCGAATAGATCGTGCACGGCGAATCTGCCGATCTGAAACGTAAGTCGCGAAACGTCCCTGGTCCCCGCAAGCTGGCCATACGCGCTTTCGACTTTTTCCTGCTCGCCGCCAAATCCGATGGTCTGGCGCACGAACAGGCGCGAGGTGCTGTAGCGAGGATAGGGAAAGTTGGATTTCTGCGCTTCGCCGTTCGGAAAGCCCGCTGCGCCCGTGGTGTCGTGCAGGCCAAATCCCTGCAGCAGCTCCGGGTTGTAGTAAAGCTCTCCGCCCTGCCATAGGCGGATGCCGATGAAGGCGCTGCTGCTCCAGGTCTGACGTGTCTGCGCCCATGGCGTGAAACTGTTCTCTCCGAGATAGGGCGATCTGAACGCCGGATAGCCCTGCTGAATGTACGTGGTCTGTCCGTGAATCTCCCAGGTCGGAAGCTGTGCAGTCGTCGAATTTGCAAAAGCGGCCGAGCTCCTTCCTGACCAGTCGGGCTTGTAGCTCAGGCCCAGGCGCACCGCGTGAACGTCGTAGGAGGATTCCGCCGTCGTGCCCGACGGAAACGTGACGTCGGCCTGGCCGAAATTGCGGTACAGATATTCAAGTCGCAGCATCCAATCCTTGGCAATGGCCCTCTCGGCCCCGGCACCCGCGACCCATGCCGTATGCAGATGGAGCACCTTGTCGACATCATCGGTCGCGCCAGGACTTGCCAGAAAGCGTCCTTGCGACCACGCAAACCCACCGGTCACATAAAAGAGCCAATGACCCATGGCGCGACCAAGGCGCGCCCGTATGCTGCCCATGTAATCGATCTTTTCCAGGTATTCCGCGCTGCTGCCGACGCGCGACCAGGCAACCTCATCCGCCGCCAGAAAGTTCGGGAAGGATGCATCAGCCTCTATGCCGAGGAGAACACGGGAGGGAAGCAGCCAGTTGTAGCCGGCCTGCAGGCCGCCGGTCAGCGTTCCGATTCGGCTGTTGAAGCCCACAGCGCTTTGCGACGTGGCGGGCTGCGCGGGCATATCGCCGGTCGCGTCCGCGTTCAGTTCGGCGATGCCGACGCGCGCCTTGCCGCGCGCGTAGCCAACGTGGCCTCCGACATAAAGGCCGCTCCAGTCGAAATCGTAATCTACATTGCGTGATTTGGTGATCTGCTGCGCCGCTGCGGGCTCGGCAGCGAGCACCATCATGACCAGGACCAGCCCGAGTGCCCCGAACCGTGCATAGGAATTCATGGCGGCCGCCTCCGTCCCGCTGACCGTGTCGTGTCACCACAGCGGAAGACCGCCCCGCATGCGCGCCCCGCGCACGGGAAGATGACTATGTTCAGGCAGGTCTCCTGGCTCGCGGGTCACGGCTCTCCTCCACCTTCCCAGACCTCGCTTCGCAAGGCCCAGTGGCCACGGAGAAGGGCTCGCCGTTCACAGTTGCGGGGGCAGCTCCGGATCGAACCGGCTTGCCGGCCCTCCGGATTCCCTTTTCATGCCGATCACCCGACCGGCACACCTGAACGTGAAAAAGGATGAATGAGAGGGACGGTTTGTCAATCGGCCGCCGGTATTTCGCGGCCGAGTGTGGCATTTGGGTGCCGGTTCGCTTGCTTAAGCGACGGCGAAACCCATCACACCACAGACTAGGCGAAATGTTGCGAATCACTATACAATTATGATTCGCGTCTCGCGCGGGCAGCGTCTGTCAAGCGCGTGTGTGTGCGGAGGAAGCGGGTTTCAAAAAACTGCGTTGATTTGCCGCGCGTTGCGTCCATAGCCAGCCTCAGAATGGGGGGCGCACATGTGGAAGCTCTTCCGCGCGACTTTGCTTGCGTATTCCTGGATTATTGCCGGCGTTCTGATGCCCGCCGATCCTTTCCGCCCCTCGCCGGCGCTTGCCGAGGAGCGGCACCATCCGCCCGAGCATATGCAGCTGCACGAGAAGTTTTATTCGACCTGGTACATGCCGGACGAGCCAACACGCTCATGCTGCAACAGGGCGGATTGCTATCCCACGCAGGTGAAATTTCACGAGGGTCAATGGTGGGCGATGCGGAGGGAGGACGGCAAATACATTCCCATCCCGTGGAAGAAGGTCGAGGTCAACCGCAACAATCCGGACGGCCGGAACCATCTGTGCGCGCCCCCGCCCTCTCCGCATCATCCTCCCAATGCCGTCTACTGCTTCGCGCTCGGCGGCGGCACATAACTACGAATTGTCATTGCCGGATTTGATCCGGCAATCCATCGCCGCTGGCAAGTAGCAAGTAGGGTGGGCAAAGGCGCGGGCCTGAGCAGTTGACGCGTGGGCAAAATCGTCGACGCGCCGTGCCCACGCGGACACAACCGCGGCGATTTTGCCCACCCTATGATTGCGGCCAGACGTTACTTGCGCTTCACGCGCTCCTCGGGAACAAGCACGAGTGCCTGACGGCTGCCGTTGCGCAGGATCGTGACTTCGAGTCGGCGTGCGATCTTGTCGCCGGCAAGCATGCGGATGAGATCGTCCGCGCCGGTGACCGGGACGCCATCAAGCGCAACGAGGACATCGCCGGCCGCGAGGCCGGCGCGCGCCGCGGGGCTTGCCGTCTCTACGGAAGCAATCATCACCGCGCTGTCCTGCGTGAGTGACGCGGCGAGGCGCAGCCGGCGCGAGAGCGAGTAGTGCTGGGCGGCAATGCCGATATAGGCGCGCCGCACCCGTCCGTGCCGGACAAGCTCGCCGAGCACGAATTTCGCGGTGTTCGAGGCGACGGCAAAGCAGATCCCCTGGGCTCCCATGATCACCGCGGTGTTGATACCCACCACTTCGCCGTGGGAGGACACCAATGGACCGCCGGAATTGCCCGGATTGAGCGCGGCATCGGTCTGGATGACGTCGTCGATCAAGCGGCCCGAGCGCGAGCGGAGCGAGCGGCCAAGCGCCGAAACCACGCCGGTCGTCACCGTCGATTCAAAACCAAGCGGGTTGCCGATCGCGATCACAAGTTGCCCGCGCCTGAGCAGCTTGGAGTTGCCGAGCGTTGCCGAAGGCACCGTCAGGGGCGCATCGATGCGGATAAGCGCAAGGTCCGTGTCCGGATCATCGCCCATCACGCGCGCATCGAGATGGCGGCCTTCGATCGTCGTGATTTGCACGCGTGTGCCGCCGCCCACCACGTGGCTGTTCGTCAGCACGAGGCCGTCGGGCGCAACCACTACGCCCGAGCCAGTCCCCCCATGCCGTCCGTCGGCCTTGACATCGAGCCGCACCACCGTCGCCTCGACGCGCTCGACCACGTCGATGACGGCCCGGGAATAGGCATCGAGCAGCGCCTCGTCATTTGGCGGAATAGGCGGCAGATTGGCGGAATCGGTCTTGTCCAGCATCGGGGAAGGCCTTCAGAACACCACACGCCTGGTCTACGGATCGCGCGTATATGGGGTGCCTTCGGCCTCTCAGAAAGCGCCTCGACTGGACCTGAGAAGGGAAAACGGGGGATCATGTATCAACCCAGCCGCCGCGCGGTCGTGAATACGACAGTGAAGCTCGCGGCAATCGCCTCGCTGTTGCGCCCAGGGGTGGCGCGTGCGAGGGAAGCCGAAGCGCCGCGGACAGTTGCGCAAATCGACGGCATGCTGCGAAGCGCTACCGGCGCGAAGGAAGTGCCCGGCGTGGTGGCGTTGGCTGCGACCCATACTGACGTCCTTTATGAGGGTGTTTTCGGCAACCGGCGCCTCGACGCTGCGCCGCCGATGACGCTCGACACGGTTTTTCGCATCGCCTCCATGGTCAAGCTGATTACCTCGATCGCCGCGCTGCAGCTCGTCGAGCAGGGCAAGCTTTCACTCGATGCCGCCGTGCCCAACATCGATCCGGCCATCGGCGCTCCGGAGGTGCTG
>JBKPOZ010000138.1:0-5010 GCA_046733355.1 Pseudomonadota bacterium
GTAAACAGGGCGCAGGCGGCGATCCTTGCCGAGAGCCGCAATGTTGATGATGTAGTGAAGAAAGTCTTCCATTGTGAGTGTCGCCCCAAGCTGGTTCAGCGCCTGCACGACAAAATAGGCGTCGCGCAACCAGCAATATCGATAATCCCATGTACGACCGCTGTTCGGCGCTTCGGGGATCGAGGTCGTCGGCGAGGCGACAATAGCTCCCGTCTCTTCGAAGCTGCAGAGCTTTAGGACGATCGCGGCGCGAATAACAGCGTCCTGCCATTCGAAAGGCACGGAGAGGTAGCGCGTCCACTCAAACCAATAGTCCTGCGTCAGCTCGAAATATTCACGTGTCGTGGCGGCAATCGGCGCCGTGATGCGTTCGTCCGGACCGAGAATCAGGTTAATCGGCCCTTCCAGAACGAAGGGCACTTCCTCGGCAACGTAGGAAATCGGCGCATCAGTTGTGAGACGTAACGCCAAGGTGGATGAGGTGTAACGGATGTGATTGCTCCCGAGGATCTGCGTCATCGGCGTGGCGCCATAATCCGAACGAGGTCTGACACGAATGCGAAGACGTGGACTGCCGGCGAGCGGGGCGACACGGCGCAGTAGGATCGTCGGGCGGAACAGTCGCCCGTAGTGCTTGAACCGCGGCGCAAGGTCGGTAATCTGAACCGTAGCGCCGGCATCATCGGTCAGCGTCGTGACCAATATCGCCGTGTTTCGCACGTATTCCTGCCTCGCGGACTCGAGGTTTGTAAGCTCGGTGTCGAATAGCCCAGCCCCGGTCGGGTCGTCCGCGACCTCGAGCAGGCTGCAAAAGATCGGATCACCGTCGAAGCGGGGGAAACAACACCAGACGATTCGAGCCCGTCGATCGACTAACGCCGCTACCGCGCTGTTCCCGATAACAGCAAGGTTCAGGTCGCTCATGAGGGCGCTCCGCTGCTGATATTCTGGCGTTTTCTCAAGACATTCGGACGAAGGTGTGCAACCCTGGAAAACCAGCTCAGTCAACTAGCTGGCGATTAGTCTCCCTTGGGCTGGACTGCTGTCCCCAGCGTTATTGCCCAAGCATTTCTGAGCCGACAAGAGAACGGAGACGGCAATCGCGAGCCAGTCAAGAAGCGTGGAAGAGCGCGTCCAGCGACACGAACCGACGCCGCTCGCGCGCGTCGACGAAGTGATCGAATAAGCCGAAAAACTGCCGATTGAATCCGGCATCAATGTCATGCGAAACCGAAAACTTTCCCGGCGCGAGTTGCTCATGACCTCAACCGCACTGGCGTCCGGTGCCATGGTGATGCGTCCGTTCGACGCATTCGCGCAGCCGAGCGCGGCGCAAGGGGCGTTGATTGCGCGGGCGAAGTCGCTCGAGCTCGATACGCCCTACGTGCCGCCGCCCGGCGACGCGCTCGAGCATCACGCAGCGGGCTTCGCCAAGATCATGTGTTCGGCCGTGTTCGTCACCGGGCTCGATCCGGATTTCGCCGCCGAGAACGTCGGCTATTTCACCGCTCCGTACGAGGTACGGCACAAGCTGGGCAAACCGGTCATCGATCGCGCCGAGAAGGCGGTCCACGTAACGCTGCCGAACGGCGTGGGACGCACCGCCAAATACCTCGGCAGTCAAGGCTGTGTGACGCTCCCGGTCGGCCAGACATCCGTGAACTTCACGCCAGTAAACGTGATAAGCCGGTTGCCCGATCCTTCCATCCAGCCATGGCCGATGGGCGACGTAGTGTCCGACGAGCCGTTGCCGCCAGAAATCGACGCGACCAAGCTCCAGCAGGCGATCGACGCGGCATTCAATCCGCCCGCCATCATGACCGCCGCCTTTGTGGTGACTTGGCGCGGACGCCTGATCGCTGAACGCTACGGCGACGGCATCACGGCGCGCACACCGCTCGAAGGCTGGTCCATGGGCAAGAGCCTCACCGCGACGTTAATAGGTGTTTTGATCAAACAGGGCGCCTACGACATCTGGCAGCCGGCGCCGATCCCAGAATGGCAGAGCACTGGCGATCCGCGCGCCATGATTCGCATCGGCGACATGATGCATATGTCGAGTGGGCTGCGCATTCGCGCGCCGCAGGATCCCGATTACGACCCGGCGGGGCCCTATCCCGACCATCTCTACTTGTATACGGGCGGCGTCAATTCGTTTCAATACGCTGCCACACGACCGTTGCAATGGCCGCCGAACACGGTCGGCCGCTACCGCAACAGCGATCCGGTGTTGATCAACTATCTCATTCGCCTCGCCGTGGAGAAACGCGGTGAAGACTATTTCTCGTTCCCGCAGCGGGCACTCTTCGACAAGATCGGCATCCGCACGATGGTGATGGATACCGACCCTTATGGGAATTTTCTCACCCAGGGCTACGAGCTCGCTTGCGGGCGCGATTGGGCGCGCCTCGGCAATCTTTATTTGCAGGACGGCATGTGGAACGGCGACCGGATTCTTCCCGAAGGCTACGCCAAGTTCGCGAGCACGCTTGCTCCCGCATGGAAAGCGGACAAGCGCCCGATCTACGGCGCCTTCTTCTGGATCAACGGCGACGGCCGCTTCCCGGTGCCCAAGGAGGCGTATTACATGTCGGGAGCGGGCAGGCAGTGGACCTTGATCATCCCATCGCACGATCTCGTTGTGGTGCGCCTCGGCCACTATAGGGGCGCCGCGTACGGCGAACGGAGCTTCAGCGCCGCGCTCGCGCTGCTGATGCAGGCGGTGCCCAGAAGGGTGTGAGCATGATCCGCGAGTTCATCACGCTGCTTGGTGGCGTGGCGGCCGTATGGCCGCTCGCGACGCGCGTGCAGCAGCAAGCGATGCCGCTGAGCACAAAGCGACCGTGATCCAGACACAGACTCCCATCAATCCCGGTAACTCCGGTGGGCCTTTGCTGGACGACGATGTGGCGGTAATCGGTGTCAATACGTTCTTGCTCCCAGAAAAGCAGGGACTGAATGACGAGTTCGATCTTGGTTGGTCGCTCGATCGGAAGGTCCTTATCGGATATCTGGATTTGCGCAAGCGCGCGGCTGAGAAAGTGGTGCGGGTGCTCAGCGGTGAGTTGCCTCGATATCCATGCAACAAGCCGATGATCAAGTAGCCGGCGAATTGGCGTCGGGATCAGCCCGGCGCCGCTGACTTTCACGCAGGAGCCTGCCATGCAGTATCGCCGCCTCGGCCGCTCCGGCCTGAAGGTGTCGCCCTTGTGCCTGGGCACGATGATGTTCGGCGGCGAGACCGACGAGCAGGCCGCGCAGAAGATCGTGCGCCACGCCTTCGAGGCGGGCATCAACTTCATCGATAGCGCCGACGCCTACAACGAGGGCCGCTCCGAGGAGGTCACAGGGCGGGCCATCGCCGGCGAGCGCGAGCGCTGGGTGCTCGCGACCAAGCTGGGGAACCAGGTGGGCCAGAGGCCGAACGGCGGCGGTCTGTCGCGCAAATGGGTGATGACTGCGGTGGAGGGCAGCCTGCGTCGACTCGCCACCGACTACATCGACATCTACTACCTTCACAAGGAGGACCACGGCACGCCGCTCGAGGAGACGGTGCACGCGCTAGTCGACCTCGTGCGCGCCGGCAAGATCCGCTATTTCGGCGTGTCGAACTACCGTGCCTGGCGGTCGCCGAGCTGCACCGCCTGGCGCGCGAGGCCGGCATCGACGGGCCGTTGGTGAGCCAGCCTTACTACAATGCGATGAACCGCATGCCCGAGGTCGAGCACCTGCCGACCTGCGCCTATTTCGGTATGGGTGTGGTGCCGTACAGCCCGCTTGCGCGCGGCGTGCTGACCGCCAAGTACGACCCGGCCTCGGCACCGCCCGCCGACACCCGTGCCGGGCGCGAGGACCGGCGCATGATGCAGACCGTGGCGCCGCGAGTCGCTCGAGCTGGCCCGGGAGATCAAGCGCCACGCCGAGGCGCGCGGAATCTCAGCCAGCCAGTTCGCGGTCGCTTGGGTGCTCAACAATGCGTTGGTCACTGGCACCATCGCCGGCCCGCGCACGTTCGAGCAGTGGGAGCACTATCTCGGCGCGCTCGAGTACAAGTTCACCACCGAGGACGAGGCACTGGTCGACCGGCTGGTGGCACCCGGCCACCCTTCAACCCCCGGTTACAACGATCCCGCCTACCCCCTCGAGGGCCGCGTCCCACGCAGCGGCTGACGTGCTGGACGCCCGCCCCGCAATGCGGGCGAGGTTGACGGCCTCAGTCTATGCGGGCGCCCTGGCCGGCAGCTTATCCTGCTGGCGCCACCGTCATGGGATCTGTTCACGCAGCCCGGATGGACTGCTGGCCCTGATGGAGTCCGCGAACCGAGGCCTCATCACTCGAGCGGGATCGATGTCCCAATGAAACGGCAGGCTTCTCTCGGTTGCGTCGGATCGACCGACTGTGCCATCACGCGTCATTACTCTCTCGCAAGCTCCAGCGCCGTCCCGCGCGGACTAAGCCGCCACAGCCCGGGGCTGGTATTCTCTCTCGCGCAGCATCCTCGGGCGGCAATACTTGCGCTCCGCGATCTGTGCGACTCGATCTGAGGCCCCCGTGGTCCCGCGGCGGATATGGAGCGGATCGGACCATTTATCTCACTGGCATCAATACCAATGGCAAGGTCGCTTCCGCGTGCAGGCGGTTCAGGTGCGGATGCGTTGGAAGTCGATGGAAGCTGTGGCGGGAGCGGGGTGTACGAAAAACCCCTCGGGAGACCGGTCGTACCGGCCTTCATCTGCCGCTGGTCATGATTCCGGCCAGGGATCGCGGGGAGAGAAGCCGCATGTTCGACGTGAGGCGCCGCGAGTTCATCACGCTGCTCGGCGGCGCGGCAGCGTGGCCGGCGGGGCCGTGTCCCGAAGGGCTGTCCTACTCCGGGTAGGTGGCCAGCATTCCGGCCATCGACAAGATGAAGCCTAGAGCCAACCACAGGAGATCAGGGTTAATCACAGAAAGCATGCTCGCTACACCTTCGTTGGAGCCGTTGGGTTAGGTCGCGTCCGATCTCAAGG
>JBKPOZ010000139.1:0-52218 GCA_046733355.1 Pseudomonadota bacterium
CGCCACAAATGAGCGCGGTGCTGATATGGGCTGGATTTTCGAGCGTAGCTTGCGCCCTGCGTTCGTACGGCCTCGTGATAGGCCAGCATCCCTAAAATGCGCTGATAAGTCTTCTGGTGCATTCCTCTAGGTTTGATCGGCACGGTATCACTGGCTCCCCATCGAAGCCGGGCGCGCAGTTTCTCCACGCGACGGGCCGAGCGGTCCCATCGGTGGCCCATGGTGGATTGATAGGTGACGCCAGAACACCTCCGGCAGGCGAAAAACCAAATCTCGTGATACTGAGCACGATAGCGAGCATACAAAACGCGCGCGGAGCGGTGGCACTCGCTACACAAGAACATCAGGTATTGCCCGCCATAGTTGGGCTTCCGCCAGTAGCAACTGATACTCTGCTTAATAGGATCGAGTGGCGCGCCAGTACCGGATCTGCGAGGAAATTCCAGTATCAGTCGCCGTGCATCGGGCCCGCCCTCGACTGCAAACCCAATCGTCCCGAACAGACGACCTCGGGCGCCGAGCTTTAGGTTACCCTCGCGCGCGAGTTCATGAACGTCCAGTCGCGCACATTGCACATCGCGCAGCTTGCCCTTTGAATTGTGTCCACCAGAACCGTGACCGCCCATGAGATGCTTCCCCCGGTGTTTTGACGAAATTTGAACCCAAGTGTCCTCATTGAGCCTCGCAGTTGACGGCATGGTCACCGGCTGGCCACCTGCCTGCCACCCCCCGGTCAGCACGGACCTAAGGTTTGCCACCTCGCCAAAAAGCCTTTGTGGCTCAAAGACGACGCGAGTGCCGGTTAGCCAGCGTAAGTCATTGAAAACCAAACTGGAGGTCTAACCATGCGGGGTGATAGCCTTCCGCCTGCAGCGCCTGAAATATCAGCTCAGCGTGGCCCTGGTTCCGCGTCTCGACGGTGACGTCGAGCTTCGCGCCTTTTGCCGGCACGTCCAGAAACAGCCTGCGGTGATCGACGGCGAGAATATTCGCGCCGAGCTCGCCGAGGCGGGTCGCGATCTGGCCAAGCACCCCGGGCCGGTCGGGAATGGTCAGGCGGAACGAGACGATGCGGTCTTCGCGCTCGAGCTCGCGTACCATGACGGAGGCAAGAATGCGCGGGTCGATATTGCCGCCGCACAGGATCAGCCCCACTTTGCGGCCCCGGAATCTCTCCGGCTTGCTGAGCATGGCTGCGAGCCCGGCAGCGCCGGCGCCCTCCGCCATGGTCTTCTGCAAAGTGAGGTAACAGTTAACGGCGCGCTCGAGATGCGCTTCATCGACAAGCACGATCTCGGCGACGAGCTCGCGCACGATCGGCAGCGTGAGCTTGCCAACATTGCGCACAGCAATACCTTCGGCGAGCGTTGGTCCGCCGCAAGGCAGGTCCTTGCCATGCAGCGCATTCCAGAAGGAAGGATAGAGTGCCGCCTCGACACCGACGATCTCGATAGAGCTGTTGCTGGCGCGCGCTGCAATCGCATTCCCGGCAATCAGGCCACCCCCACCGATGGGGATGACCAGCACTTCGAGGTCCGGCAACTCTTCCAGCATTTCAAGTGCAATGGTGCCCTGGCCGGCAATGACCAGCGGATCGTCGTATGGATGCACCCAGGTGAGGCCGCGTTCTTGCGCAATCGCCTGCGCGCGCATCTGCGCGTCGGAAACCGCTTCGCCTTCCAGCACCACTTCCGCCCCGTGCGCCTGAGTGGCCTCGATCTTCACAAACGGCGTGGTTACCGGCATCACAATGGTTACGGGAATGCGCAGCCGCGCCGCGTGATAGGCCACCGCCTGCGCATGATTGCCCGCGGACATGGCGATCACCCCGCGCGCGCGCTCCGCAGCGCTCAATGCAACCAGCTTGTTGAGAGCGCCTCTTTCCTTGAAAGAATGGGTGACCTGGAGATTTTCATACTTAACGTAAATCTCCGCGCCAGTAAGGCGCGAGAGTCTGGGCGCGGGCAACATCGGCGTACGCAGCACCTGTCCTTCGATCGTGCGCCTTGCCCGTGTGATATGGTCAACGCCGACAATCATCTGCTCAAATCGGGGTTTTCCGCATGACCGACACAGGACCGAGAAGGATCGGACTTTCCGTCGAGGTGAAGCCGCACGCCTATGATCCGCTGGCGAATCCCGAGCTGTTCGACGGCATTCTCGCCCGGCGATGCGTCGCCTTTTTGATTGATGTCGTGATTATTACACTGCCGGTCCTGCTCGCCGCGATCTTCATTTTCATTTTCGGCCTCGTCACTTTCGGTCTGGGCTGGGCACTTTACGGCCTGCTCGCGCCGGCAGCCGTGCTTTGGGCAATCCTCTACTACGGGTTCACGTTTGGCGCGCCTGCATCCGCCACCATCGGGATGCGTATCATGGGTATCGAGATGCACACCTGGTATGGAGCTCCCGCGTATTTTGTGCTCGGTGCCGCCCACGCGGTCGTTTACTGGATCACCGTATCGTTCCTGACGCCCTTTATCCTCCTGCTTGCGTTTTTCAATAACCGTCGCCGTCTGCTGCACGATATGCTGGTGGGCACGATCGTAATCAACGACCGCGAGCGCGCCGAGGCGCTGCGGCCACGAGCCTGGAACCGGTGATCAGCCGAGCAGTTTGACGGGAAAGCTTGCGCGAGCAATTCTAGCGCGAACGGCGCATGAATCTCCGGATGGAAAACCAGGCTTGACGCAACACTCCCGCAATACCCCGCAATTCTATCTGACAGCTCCGTCCCCCTGCCCCTACCTGCCCGGCCAGGAGGAGCGCAAGGTGTTCACGCATCTGGTGGGCGAGCGCGCGCCAGAATTGAACGACTTGTTGACGCATGGCGGGTTTCGCCGCAGCCAGTCGATCGCCTATCGGCCGGCTTGCGAGAACTGTCGGGCCTGCGTGTCCGTGCGAGTCCTTGTCGACGAGTTCAATCCGACGCGCAGCATGCGTCGCATAGTCGAGCGCAACAGGGATATTGTGGCCGAGATGCGGGCGCCGGTGCCGACGTCCGAGCAGTATTCCGTATTCCGCTCGTATCTCGACGCGCGCCACCGGGACGGCGGAATGGCGGATATGACGGTGCTCGACTACGCCATGATGGTCGAGGACAGTCACGTGCAAACGAAAGTGATCGAATACCGACGGTCAGGACGCACGGGACGACGCGAAGGGCCCGCAACCGGAGCGTTGCTCGCGGTCTCTCTGACTGACGTGCTCACCGACGGGCTCTCCATGGTCTATTCATTTTTCGATTCGCAGGAATCGACGCGCTCGCTGGGCACGTTCATGATTCTGGAGCATATCGCGCGCGCGAGACGCATGGGACTGCTTTACGTCTACCTGGGCTATTGGGTGCAGGGCTCGCGCAAGATGGATTACAAAGGCCGTTTTCTGCCGCAGCAACGGCTCACAGCAGACGGCTGGAAACGCGTCGACAGCTGAGCGCAACATCGTTGAGACAGAGGCACAGTCGCGACGCGGCCGCGGGCCGGCTCCCTCTCAGTCAGACCGCGCCTGTCGCAGGATCGCAGCGACTTTCGCTGGTACTACTCGCCTGTGCGCCCGTTCGTGTTTGCGGCTGGACGGCGAAATGTGTTGCTGCGCGGAAACCCTTTTGGCGCGAGTCTGCCGGCATCGGCGCGGTTGCCGCGCCAGTCCGCCAACTCGGCAAGCGTGAGCGAAAAGCCCCGGCCGGCAGAATCCGTCCAGGACAATCCTTCATCGGCCTTGAACGTCTTCACGTCGCTCAGTCCGCCGTCACGATAGCGCTGCAGGCGCACGCCGCGGCCGCGCCCCATCTCCGGCGCCTGCTCCAGCGGAAAGATCAGCATCTTGCGGTTCTCGCCAATGGCAGCAACAAGCTCGCCTTCGACCGGCGCCACCGCTCTCGCCCGATCCGGGGGGCTCACGTTGAGCACCTGCTTGCCCTTGCGTGTATTGGCCACGCATTCGTCCTCAGGAACAATAAATCCGCGTCCTTGCGCGCTCGCCACCAGGAATTTTCGCCCGCGCTCGTAACGGAAAACGCCGACCAGTTCCGCATCCTGCTCCAGATCGATGAAGAGCCTGATCGGCTCTCCGTGCCCGCGCCCGCCTGGAAGCTTGGCGGCTTCCAGCGTGTAGAAGCGCCCGTTGCTCGCCAGCACCAGACATTTCGATGTGGTCTCGGCCGCGAAAGCGAATTTCAGATGATCGTCCGCCTTGAATGCAACGCCCGAGAGATCCGTAACCACGCCGCGCAAGGCCCGGATCCATCCTTTCTCCGAAACAACCACCGTGATGGGCTCGCGCTCGACCAGCGCCTGCTCGATCGCGAGCTCATCATGCTCGGGAGCCTGCGCAAAGCCGGTCCGGCGCTTGCCAAGCGCGGTGTCGGGGCCGAACTTCGTGCGCAGCTCCCTGATCTCGTCGGCGACGCGCTTCCACTGCTCTTTTTCCGAAGCGAGCAGCGCCTTCATGGTCTTGCGCTCTGCGCGCAGCTCCTTGTCCTCACGCCTGATCTCCATCTCCTCGAGCTTGCGCAAATTGCGCAATCGCATGTTAAGGACGGAGTCGGCCTGCAGCTCGGAAAGACGGAAAGCTTTCATCAAAACCGGCTTCGGCTCGTCCTCGTTGCGAATGATCTTGATCACGCCGTCGAGATTGAGATAGGCGACCAGATATCCGCCGAGTACCTCGATCCGATGTTCGATCTGATCGAGGCGGTATTGCGAGCGGCGCAGCAACACCTGGCGGCGGTGTCCCACCCACTCGTTCAGCGCTTCCGCCAGGCCGACCACCTGCGGGATGCGTCCCTTGAGCAGAACATTCATGTTCAGCGGAATGCGGCTTTCGAGCTCGGTGAGCTTGAATAGCGACTCCATGAGCAGCTCGGCGTCGACCGCGCGCGAGCGCGGCTCGATCACCAGGCGGATATCCTCGGCGGATTCGTCGCGCGCGTCGGCAACGAGCGGAAGCTTCTTCTCGTTGATGAGCTCCGCCATGCGCTCCACGAGTCGGCCCTTCTGCACCAGCCAGGGAATCTCGGTGACCACGATCAGGTAGGTCCCGCGGCCGGTGTCCTCCTTGTGCCAGCGCGCGCGCACGCGGAAAGAGCCGCGGCCCGTCGCGTAGGCTTCGGCAATAACCTCGGGCGGATCGACGATGATGCCCCCGGTGGGGAAATCGGGTCCTTGCACGTATTTGAGCAGCGTGCGGGTTCTCGCGTTCGGCGTTGCGATCAGATGAAGGCAGGCGTCGCAAAGCTCGGCGGCATTGTGCGGAGGGATCGATGTAGCCATGCCCACGGCAATGCCCTGCGCGCCGTTCGCAAGGAGATTCGGAAACGCGCCCGGCAGCACGACCGGCTCCTTTTCCGAGCCATCATAGGTCGACCTGAAATCGATTGCGTTCTCGCCGATGCCCTCGAGCAGGAGATGCGCAACCTCGGTGAGGCGCGCCTCGGTGTAGCGCATGGCGGCGGGGTTATCGCCGTCCACATTCCCGAAGTTGCCCTGGCCCTCGATCAGGGGATAGCGCTGTGCGAAATCCTGCGCGAGGCGAACCAGCGCGTCATAGACCGCCTGGTCTCCGTGCGGATGAAACTTGCCGATGACGTCGCCAACCACGCGCGCGCATTTCTTGAATCCGGCACCGGGATCGAGACGCAGTTGCTGCATCGCATAGAGCAGCCGGCGGTGAACGGGTTTGAGCCCGTCGCGCGCATCGGGCAGCGCACGGTTGACAATCGTGGAAAGCGCGTAGGCGAGATAGCGCTCTTCGAGCGCCTCATGCAGCTTGATCTCCTGCGCGCCGTGATCTTCCGGGGGAATCAGTTGCTTGCCCATGGGGCAGACTTAGTCGCAACCGCGACGATGAACAAGCGATGAACGCATCAGCCACGCTGCGTTCCAACTCGCTGCAGTAGGTTAGGCCATGGAGGCGGGCTCCCCCTGCCCGCGAAACACTCAAGGAGAAGGCAAATGCGGAAAATCTTCATGGCTGTCACGATGGCGACGGGGATCATTCTAATGGGCGGCGCGGCCAGTGTTGCCGCACCGGCCGACGGACTCGTGATCGGCGATGCGGCGCGCGTCGGCGCAGTTACCGAGCAGGTGCACTGGCGCGGAAACTGGTGGCGCCACCATCACCGGCGGCACCATCATCATTACCGCTACTGGTGGTAAAGAGCATATCGCTCGCGGACGCCGGCGGCGCGGTCCGCACGGCCTCTGTTTTACGCCATCAGGCAGCAGCGACGCCGTTGCGCGTGACGGCAGCGATGAAGCTCGCGCGCGCGTCGGGCAATCTCAAGCCGCGCGGCTCGATGACGTGACGCAGCAGAAAATAGCGCGTGAGCGCAAACGCAGATGCAACGTCGTCTGAAGCAGGCGGCTCTGACGGAGCTTCGCCGAGGAAAGCGGGGAGCCTGAGCAGCTGGTGCTTCCAGGCTTCGCCTTCGTTCCGGGACACGGCGCGTCCCGATTTCGGGGATACATAGATCAGATCCGTCGTTGCCCCGCTCACGGCGCACCGTTCGAGATCGAGACCAAAGCCAAGCTCGGCGAGCATCTGCAGCTCGAAACGCACGATCGCGACTGCCGCGCTGAAAGCGTCGGGCAACACCTCGACGATGTTCGTCAAGGCGGCATGCACCTGTGGATGCGGCTCACGTTCCGCCAATAGACGGCAGAGTGCCGCAACATGCGTGATTCCGAACAAGGCATGCGGGATGGGCAGGAATGTCGCGGCACGCATGTCGAGCGCCTCGATCATGTAGTGGCCGAGATGCTCCTCGAGCCGCGCCTGCCAATGCACGGACAGACGATTGGCAGGCTGCAGAACGGGGCGAAGGCGCGCGCCTGCCCCGCCACGGACGAGCCCCAGATGCCGGCCGTGCTTGTGTGTCATGAGCTCCAGAATGACGCTGCCCTCGCCATGACGGCGGCTGCCAAGCACGATGCCCTCATCGGTCCAGCGCATACCTAATCCTTCGGGAGCTCAAGGCCCATGGCGCGGTAGCGGTCCGCATCCTCGCTCCAATTCTCGCGCACTTTTACGAACAAAAACAAATGCACCGGGACCTCGACCATGGCAGCGATCTCGGGACGCGCCGCGGCGCCAATCGTCTTGATCATTCTTCCGTTCTTCCCCAGCACGATCTTGCGCTGGCTCTCGCGTTCAACGTAGATCGCCTGCGCTATGCGGACCGAGCCGTCCTTCAGCTTCTTCCATTCCTCCGTCTCGACGGTCGACTGATATGGCAGCTCGTCGTGCAGATACAAATAGACCTTCTCGCGTGTGATCTCGGCGGCGAGCTGACGCAACGGGGCGTCGGTGATCTGATCTTCGGGGTAGAGCCAGGGTCCGGCTGGCACGTGTTCGGCGAGCCATGACTTGACATCGCGCACACCGTCGCCCGTGAGTGCCGAGATCATGAAGGTCGCCGCAAAAGACACGCCCTCGTTCGCGGCTTTGGCAAGTTGCAGCAGCCGACTCTTCTCCACAATGTCGACCTTGTTTATCACAAGGATCTTGGCGGGCCGGCTGGCTGTAAGCTGATCGAAAAGCCCGGCTGCATCGGCAAGGCCCCGCTGAGCGTCGAGCACAAGTGCGATAATGTCGGTCTCGTTCGCTCCCGCCCAGGCGGTCGCCACCATGGCACGGTCGAGCCGGCGCTTGGGCGCGAAAATACCCGGTGTATCGACAAATATGAGTTGCGCACCGTCGGCAATCGCGATCGCCCGCAGCAGCATGCGTGTGGTTTGCACCTTGTGGGAAACGGCAGCCACCTTGCTGCCGACGAGCGCGTTGATCAGCGTCGATTTGCCTGAATTAGGCGGCCCGATGAACGCCACGAATCCGCAACGGGACTGTGCAGTGTTGTTAATATCAGCCCTCGGAATGATCCTTCTGAAGCTCCGTGCGGCTGAGCATGACGGCGGCAGCGGCCTGCTCGGCCGCGCGCTTCGAGCGCCCAGTCCCCTCGGCGGGGGCAAGCTCGGGAAGCTCCACCCACACGCGAAACTCGGGATCGTGGTGCGGCCCCTTGCGCTCAATCTCCCGGTACGCGGGCGTCGGCAACCCGCGCGCCTGTGCCCACTCCTGCAACTGCGTCTTTGCATCGCGCAGCGGCCGTTTCGGTGTGCGCAACCGTTCGCTCCATAATCGCTCTACCAAAGCGGCTGCCGCAGGATAGCCACCATCCAGAAAGACCGCTCCGATGAGCGCTTCACACACGTCTGCAAGAATCGTCATCCGGTCGCGGCCGCCCGCATTGATTTCCGAAGTGCCGAGCCGAATCGCGCTGCCCAGCTCCATGGCGCGTGCCACGTCGGCACACGCTTCCCGGCGTACGAGCTCTGCCAATCGGCGGGACATTTCTCCCTCGTCCGCCTTCGGGAAGCTGCGAAAAAGCATGTCCGAGACCACAAGCCCGAGCACGTGGTCGCCCAAAAATTCAAGCCGCTGATAGGAGTGTGCGCGATTGCGTATCCCGGCAAACGCGGAGATATGATTGAACGCCTGCTCCAGAAGCCGCGGGTCCGCAAAACGATAGCCGATACGTTGCTCGACTGCATCGAGCTCAGCGCGAATGCGCCTCGGGTGCCTTACTCCCTCGGGACTGCTGTCCTCAGCTCCGGAAAGAATCGGGTTTGCTAATTGAGCGGCTTCGGTTCGGCTGGGGTTCATCGCACGATTGTGAAAAGCCGGTTCCATCGCACCGACCAGGGCCAGCGCCAGATCATCCACGCGTGCTCGCCCTCGCGAATGGAAAAGAAAATCATCTGCGCACGCCCGACGACATTTTCGAAGGGGACGTAGCCCACCTGGCTGAGCACCCGGCTATCGGTGGAATTGTCCCGATTGTCTCCCATCATAAAGAAGTGGCCCGGCGGGACCTGATAGACCGGCGTATTGTCGTAAAAGCCGTTATCCACCAGATCGAGCGTCGTATAGCTCACCCCATTGGGCAGGGTTTCCCGCCAGCGCTTGACGCGCGTTGGCCGCGCGCCCTCCTCCGTCTCGATGAAATCGTCGATCCGCTCCCGCTTCACCGGCTGCCCGTTGATGTGCAGCACGCCATCGATCATCTGGATGCGATCGTTGGGGAGCCCGATCACCCGCTTGATGTAGTCGGTCGAATCGTCCTTGGGCAGCCGAAACACCACGACATCGCCGCGGTCGGGCGGCGCTGCCCAGATGCGCCCCGAGAACAGCGGCGGCGAGAAGGGAAAGGAGTAATGGCTGTAGCCATAGGAATATTTGGATACGAAGAGATAATCGCCCACCAGAAGGGTCGCCTTCATCGATCCGGAGGGAATATTGAACGGCTGAAAGAGAAATGTGCGGATGACGAGCGCAATGATAAGCGCGTGAAAAATCACGCGCACAGTTTCGGCTATGCCGCCCTCTTTGCGTTTGGCTCCGGAAGTCACGCTCATCGCCTCTGATCCGTCAGATTCGCGGCCCGCGCCCTTCTAGCCGCTGCCAGCGCAGCCTGCAACGCAACGCAGCGACAGCAGCCGTTCAGCGGCTCGGAACTTGCGCGCGAGCAGCACCTGCGCGCGGCGCGAAGAGCTATCTACGAGGCACTGCACTGATGACCACAAACGCCTGCGCGATTGGCCCCTCGTCCGTAATGGTGACATCGATGCGCGCCTCGCAGCCCGCCGGCGTTATGGATTGCAGCCGCGTCAGCGCCCCGCCCGTGAGCTTCATCGTGGGACGACCGGACGGCAGATTTACGACGCCCATGTCGCGCCAGAACACCCCAGCGCGGAGTCCAGTGCCGAGCGCCTTGGCGCACGCCTCCTTGGCGGCGAACCGTTTGGCATAGGTCTCGCACCGCCGGGCGCGCCGCTCGGCCGTCGCCCGCTCGATGGGCGTGAAAATGCGCGCCACGAATCGGTCCCCGTGGCGATCGAGGGTGCGCTGAATGCGACGGACGTCGACCAGATCGGAGCCGATGCCAATTATCATGCGCGACCTCGCTCCATGGCTGCGCGCATCGCGATCACCGCCTCGCGCAAGCCGCCGTAGATCGCCTCTCCGAAGAGAAAATGGCCAATGTTGAGCTCCACCACCTCGTGCAGACCCGCGATCAACTCCGCTGTTGCAAAGTTCAGCCCATGACCGGCATGCACCTCCAGACCGAGACTGTGCGCAAACTGCGCCCCCTCGCGAATGCGCGCCCATTCCGCCTGCGCCTGCGCGGCGTGCCCATCAGCAAGCGCATCGCACCATGCTCCCGTGTGAATCTCGATGACCGGCGCCCCCACCGCCGCCGCGGCCTCGATCTGCACGCGCTCTGCTGCAATGAAGAGCGACACCCGAATTCCGGCGCGCTTGAGCTCGCTCACCGCATGAGCAAGCGCCTCCCGATGCCCCTTCGCATCCAGCCCGCCTTCGGTGGTGCGCTCCTCCCGGCGCTCAGGCACGAGGCAAGCGGCGTGCGGACGGGTGCGCACGGCAATCCTGATCATTTCCTCGGTTGCCGCCATCTCCAGGTTGAGCGGCTTTGCAATCTCCTCCTTCAGGCGTGCAATGTCGTCATCACGAATGTGTCGGCGATCCTCCCGCAGATGCGCCGTAATGCCGTCGGCACCTGCTGTCATGGCGATTTTGGCCGCGTGCACCGGGTCGGGATGACGTCCGCCGCGCGCGTTGCGCAGGGTCGCCACGTGATCGACGTTGACTCCGAGTCGAAGGTGCGGGGCCGCCATCAGAACGATCTATGCGATCACCCGCTCGGCGTTTGCCACGACGTCCTTTGCGCGCAATTGCGCAAGAATGGCGTTGAGGTGCTTGGCGTCGAACACTTCGAGATCGATCATAACGGAGGTGAAATCCGGCGCTGTGCGCTCCATGTGGATGTTGTCGATGTTTCCATCGTGATCGGCGATGACCTGCGTTACCTGAGCAAGCGAGCCTGGCTCGTTCACCGTCTGCAGCACAATGCGGGCGGGGAAGCGATGCGGCGTGCGCTCCTCCACATCCCACCGCAGGTCGACCCACCGTTCCGGTGCATTCTCGAAATCCTTCAGGGCGGGCGATTCAATGGGATATATTGTGATGCCCTCGCCCGGCGTAAGGATGCCCACGATGCGGTCGCCCGGGACGGCGCCCCCATCGGGGGCGAAGCGAACAGGCAGATCACTGTTGATGCCGCGGATGGGAATTGCTCCACCCGGATCCGCCGCAACTTTCACATTCACCGGTTTGGCTTTCTTCAGCCCGAACCAGCCACTCTCGCTTTTGCCCTCCTGAGTGCCGCCAGTAATCGCGCGCTGTTCGGTATAGTCGGGGTACATTGCACGTACGACGTCGGCGCCGCGCAGCTCGCTGCGGCCCACCGCCGCCATCACCTCTTCTACGGACGCGCGCGCCAGACGCGGCAGCGCATTCTGCAGCTTGTCATCCGCATAGAAGATCTTCGCACGCTGGCACAGCCGCTCGACGATGCGCCGGCCGAGCCCGGCATATTGCCTGCGCACGGCTGCACGAGTTGCCCGGCGTATGGCGGCGCGCGCCTTGCCCGTTATCGCAAGCGATTCCCACGCCGGAGGCGGTGCCGACTGCGTCTTCGAGGTGATGATCTCGACTTCATCGCCGCTTGCCAGCTCCGATCCCAAGGGGGCGATCTTTCCGTTGATCTTGCAACCGACCGCGGTGTTCCCGACATCCGTGTGCACCGCATAAGCGAAATCGATCGCCTTGGCGTGACGGGGCAGCGCAATCAGCATGCCCTTCGGCGTGAAGCAAAACACCTGGTCGTGGAACAGCTCCAGCTTCGTATGCTCGAGAAATTCCTCGGGGTTCGATCCTTCGGCGAGCAATTCGATGGTATGGCGCAGCCATGCATAGGCGCTGGATTCACGCGAGAGCATCTCGGTCGGTGAGCCCACTCCGTCCTTGTACAGCGCATGCGCGGCGATTCCGTACTCGGCGATCTCGTCCATGTCGCCGGTGCGAATCTGCAGTTCGACGCGCTGCTGGCTCGGTCCGATCACAGTCGTGTGGATGGAGCGGTAATCGTTCTGCTTGGGCGTGGAGATGTAGTCCTTGAAGCGCCCAGGCACGACCGGCCAGGTGGTATGCACGATCCCGAGCGCCTCGTAGCATTCGGCAAGCGTGTTCACGATCACGCGAAAGCCGAAGATGTCCGAGAGCTGCTCGAAGCCGATCGACTTTCGCTCCATCTTTCGCCAGATCGAGTAGGCGCGCTTGCGCCGCCCTTTCACCTCGGCTTGCAGGCCGCGTTCCGAAAGCTTGCGTGTGAGTTGCCGTTCGATCTCGGCCACAAGCCCGACGCTCTTCTCCTCGAGCTTGCCGAGGCGCACGCTGACGACCGCATGCGCCTCCGGGTTGAGCTCGCGGAATGCAAGATCCTCAAGCTCCTCGCGCATTTCGTGCATGCCCATGCGCCCGGCAAGCGGGGCGTAGATATCGAGCGTCTCTTGCGCGCTGCGCGCCCGCGCCTCGGCCGGCATGTGCGAGAGAGTGCGCATATTGTGCAGCCGATCCGCGAGCTTGATGAGCAGCACCCGCACATCATCGGCAATCGCCAGCAAGAGCTTGCGCAAGTTCTCGGCCTGCTTGGCCTCCTTGGTGACCAGCTCGAGCTTCTTGAGCTTGGTGAGGCCCTCGACCAAAGCACCGATGTCGGGTCCGAACATCTGGTCGATTTCAGCCCGGGTCGCCGTGGTGTCCTCGATGGTATCGTGAAGCAGCGCTGCGGCGATCGTCGCATCATCGAGCTTAAGCTCGGTCAGAATGGCGGCGACTTCCAAGGGATGGGAAAAGTAAGGGTCGCCGGAGGCGCGCTTTTGCTCCCCATGGGCGCGCATGGCGTAGACGTAGGCGCGATTGAGCAAAGCCTCGCTGGTCGCCGGATTGTAGCGTTTGACGCGCTCCACAAGCTCATATTGCCGGAGCATGGGAGGCTTCGCGGCAGGGATAGATTTAGAAGATCTGTCAAAGACTTGGGAGACGATGCTAAGACCGCGCCCGAATGGTGCCCGCGCCCGGGACTGGTTTTGCATACGCGGCAGATCGTTCGTGGCGCGCGTCATCGACGCTCCGGAAGCTATTTACGTTGCCATGATATCATAGTCGCGGCGCATGGCCGCAATTGCGGCGCGTCAAAGCCGTGCAAGCAGTGCAGTCTTAACGCTTGCTGAAGTTCGAAAACCGCCCGCCCGGGGCGGCGCCGGCAGCAGGCCTACTCTTCGTCGTCGGGCTGCTCCTCGGGCGGGGTGAGCCCTTCGAGCCCCTTGAGCAGCTCTTCCTCGGTCATGCGATCTGGCGTCACCTCGGTATCATCCGCGTCGACACTGCCGCCAACCGCGGTAATCAACGGAGCCGCCTCGGGTTCCGGCTCATCGACCTCGACATAGCGCTGCAACGAGTGAACCAGCTCCTCCTTGAGGTCATCGGGCGAGATCGAGCTGTCGGCGATCTCGCGCAATGCCACCACGGGGTTCTTGTCGTTGTCGCGCTCCACCGTGATCTGCGCTCCCGAAGAGATCATGCGTGCACGGTGACCCGCGAGCAACACGAGCTCGAAGCGATTCTCAACCTTGTCGATGCAGTCTTCGACCGTGACCCGAGCCATGAGGATTTGATCCCTACCGATGTTGAAGCGCGGCTTAAGTAACGGTGCGAGCGCAAAAGCGCAAGGCGAATTGTGCTGCAAATCCCGCGCGAGATTCCGCTTGGCGTGCCGGCGGCTCTCTGTTAGGCAGATTGGAAGATCCCGTAGCAGCCCTATTGCCATTGCGTGGTTGTGCCGGCGAGCTGCCGCAATTGTGCGGGACACCTTTGCCGCCCGGGATGCGATAGAATGTTGTTCTGTGGACGCGCGCGTCCGCTTTAAACGATGTTGCAATGGCTGCGTAGGAGATTTTCATGGAAAACAGATTGGAAAAGATCGCATTGTTTATTGACGGGGCCAACCTCTACGCGACCGCCAAGGCCCTTGGTTTCGATATCGATTACAAGCGCCTTTTGCGCGAGTTTCATTCGCGCGGTTATTTGTTGCGCGCCTTCTACTACACGGCGGTGATCGAGGACCAGGAATACTCATCCATCCGGCCGCTCATCGATTGGCTCGATTACAACGGTTACGCCGTGGTGACGAAGGCGACCAAGGAATTCGTCGACCAGACCGGCCGGCGCAAGGTAAAGGGCAACATGGACATTGAGCTGGCGGTCGATGCCATGGAGATCGCCGGTACCATCGACCACATGGTTCTGTTTTCAGGGGACGGCGACTTCCGATCGCTGGTCGAAGCGGTGCAGCGGCGCGGCGTGCGGGTCACCGTGGTGTCCACCATCTCGACACAGCCGCCGATGGTGGCAGACGAGCTGCGGCGGCAAGCGGACGTGTTTCTCGACATCGTCGATTTGCAGCAGAAAATCGGCCGTGATCCCGCGGAACGGGCGGCGCGGGAAGCGCGCGAGCCGCGCGAGCGGCATACGCCGCAATTCCTGCAGCGTCCCGCCGCGCCGCAGCGCGCGAGCGCCGGCGGACCGGCTGACGACGACGACGAATTCGAGCACTGAGGGCCGCGATGGCTAAAGATTCCGGCACGCCCGGCCGGAACTGCCCTCTCTGTCCCCGTTTGAGACAGTTCAGGGATGAGTGGCGCCAGCGCGAGCCGGCCTGGTTCAACGCGCCGGTTGCTTCATTTGGTGACGCTGCCGCTTCGCTTCTGATTGTGGGCCTTGCTCCCGGGCTGCGCGGCGCGAATCGGACGGGGCGGCCGTTCACCGGGGATTTTGCCGGCGACCTCCTTTACGAGACTCTCAAGCAATTCGGCTTCGCAGCAGGCGACTACCAAGCCCGTCCCGACGATGGACTCGTCCTCGTCGACGCGCGTATCACCAATGCCGTTCGCTGCGCTCCGCCGGAAAACAAGCCGACGCCGGAGGAGATCAAGACCTGCCGGCGCTTCCTGGAAGCGACAATAGCCGAAATGCCCAACCTGCAGGCGATCGTCACCTTGGGGCAGATTGCCCACGCAAGCACGGTTGCTGCCCTCAATCACCGGCGCTCGTTAGCGCCGTTCGGTCATGGACTAGTTCACGATCTCGGAGCAGTGCGCGTGTTCTCGAGCTATCATTGCTCCCGTTACAACACCAGCACCGGCGTGCTCACGCCAGACATGTTCTGCGGCGTGTTTATGCAGGTGCGCGCCTATTTGGGTGCGCGCAACCAGGCAAGCACCTCCTCGGCATTCTTGTCCGGCGGAAAAACCGGATAGAAAACTTTCGTGATGATGCCGTTGTCAACGACAAGCGCCATGCGCTTGAGCAGGGTCATTCCCGCAACCAGGAAGGTAGGGAGCCTCAAGGCCCGCGTAAGCTCCAGTTTCCGATCTGACAATACCGAAAACGGCAGATGGAGCCGTTGCACGGCCTCGCTCTGGTACGCGGTATCCTGTGTCGAAAGCCCGTACAGATGCGCGACGCCAAGCTGCTTGAGCTCGGCGAAATGGTCGCGGAACGAGCAGGATTGGGGGGTGCATCCGCGTGCGCCGGGAATCTCGTTCCAGCCATCGGGCAGCGGCTGTCCGGGCACTCCGGTGCGCGGGTAGATGTAGACAACCGTCCGGCCCGGCAGCGCTGAGAGATCCACCTGCGAGCCATCGGTCGCCGGGAGCTTCAGCGCAGGAATTTTCATGCGCGTGAGGTGGCGCGCTGCTCCGTCATCCTGGGGAGCGGGAAGATCGGGCGGCAACACATTGGGATCATGCGCTGTGCTCATTCGACTTCTCCTTTGCTCATACCTTGCCCAGAATGTTCCGCTCATCCTTTTGCACGCAGCAGGCGACCGCGCTCGCGCTCCCAGCTGCGCTTTTTCTCGGTCTGACGCTTGTCGTAGAGCTTCTTGCCGCGAGCAAGCGCAAGCTCGATCTTCGCGCGCCCGCGCTCGTTAAAATAGAGTCGGAGCGGCACCAAGGTCATGCCTGCGCGCTCGACGGCTCCAATCAGCTTGTTGATCTGTCGCCGGTGCAGGAGAACCTTGCGCAGGCGTTTGGGCGCATGATTGAAGCGGCCCGCCTGCAGATATTCCGGGATATTTGCATTGACGAGCCAAATCTCCCCGCCGCGCGCATCTGCATAGGATTCGGCGATTGTCGCCTTGCCGGCGCGAAGGGACTTAACCTCGGAGCCAGTCAGCGCAATGCCTGCCTCGAATGTTTCCTCCAGGTGATAGTTGAAGCGCGCCCGGCGGTTCTGGGCAACGACACGAAAGTTCTCTGAACTCGATGCGGCCATACCCGGCTGGCAGTGCTGCTGTGTGCCGGCCCATCACTTGCGCTTGGGCCCTTCGATCGGTGGCAACGATTTGATGTAGGTCGCAATAGCATATCGATCCTCAGGCGACAGCTCGGCCGTGTTGCGTACGACGGCGCGCATTGCGCCGCCGACCGAGTCGCCGTTGGGCAGCTCGCCACTTTCGAGGACGCGCGCGATATCCTCCTCCGAATAATCTCGGATGCCGGCCTGGGTGATATTGGCGATCCACCCCCCGCTCCCGTCCGGGTCGGGAGCGCCTGCAAAGCGCTGGCTTGAAATGATTGCGCCCAGCACGTTGCGCGGGCTGTGGCACTCCGAACAATGGCCCGGCCCGTTGGCGAGGTAGGCGCCGCGATTCCACGCCTCGGATCGGCTCGCGTCGGCTTGCACCGGATCGCCGTGCAGAAAGAGGAGCTTCCAGAATCCGAGAGTCCACCGCATCCGGGCAAAAGCGGGCAGTTCGTGGTCTTTCGCCCTTCCCTCGACTGCCGGCAAAGTCTTCAGGTACGCGAACAGATCCCGGACATCCGTAAGCCGCATGCGCCGATACGATGTGAACGGAAACGTGGGATAGTAGTGGTGGCCGTCGGGTGAAGTGCCTTCCTGCATGGCTGTGACGAAATCGGCTTCGCTCCACCTGCCGATTCCGTCCGTCGCATGGGGCGAAATATTCGGTGCATAGAACGTGCCGAACGGCGACTTCAGCGCGGCGCCGCCGGAAAGCCGATTCCGCTCCTGCCGGTTGGGAGCATGGCAGCTGGGGCAGCCGCCGGCATTGAACATGGTCCGGCCGTTTTGCAGATCAGGCACGTGCGGCGGCAGTTGATCGGCGCGCACCTTAGCGGGTCGGGTGACGAACCACAGGATGCCGCCGAGCAAAACGAGCAGGAGCATCAGGAGAAGCCCCACTCGTTTCATTGTTTGCGCACCGATGAACCGGAGAAACGGTATGGCCACACCGCGTGCGGCACGACCTCACTCCTGCTGCGGACGTCGATACAGCTCGTGACAATCGCCGCACGCGTTGTTGACCACCGGAAGCGCAACTTTGAGCTCAGCGAGCGTCTTTGACTTGTCCTTGTTCTCGGCAACCGCCCTCTCAAAGGCGGCGATCTTCGCCGCGAAGTCCGGCTTGTTTTCCCAGATGCTTGGAAGAGCCCGCGTTTCCTGACCGGGGGCTGGGGGCTCGGGAAACAAATCCGGTAACTTCTTCGCGGTCTCCATCCACTGCTCGAACGCAGCATTGACCTTTTCCGCATCAAAAGGACTCTGGCCACGCACCATCCTGACGAGCGCCTTCGCCCCTTCGACATTTTCTTTCATCAAGGCCTTGCGCTGCGAAAGCGGATCGGACTGCGCCACTGCAATCGCGGTGCTGATCGCAACAATTACCAGCATGGCCCGAATCATCTTGGCTGCTCCTCGAGCTGCAATGCGAGAATTACCCGTGTATAGACGTTCCTCATGCCGATTTATTCCCGGACAGGTGTTACGGCGTAAATCGGACGAGGTGGGTGCTACAGCGTGTGAATGCGCTTGCCTTCTGTGATCGCAGACCACAGGCGTTCCGGCGTCGCGGGCATATCTACGTGGCGGATGCGGTAAGCCCGCCACAACGCATCCGTGATCGCATTCATCACCGCGGGACACGACCCGATGGCTCCCGCCTCACCTGCGCCCTTCACGCCGAGTGGATTGGTGCGGCACGGCACGTTACGAGTTTCAAAAAAGAGGTTTGGGATGTCACCGGCGTGCGGCAGCGCATAGTCCATCAGTGAGGCACTGAGCAGCTGGCCCGAATCCGGTTCGTATACGGTGTTCTCCATGAGCGCCTGCCCGATACCCTGCGCCACGCCGCCGTGCACCTGTCCCGCAAGCAGCAACGGGTTAAGCGTCACACCGAAGTCGTCAACCACTATGTAATTGGCGATGTGCACGGCACCGGTGTCAGGATCAATCTCTACCTCCGCCAGATGCGTGCCATTGGGATAGGTGGCCGCCTCCGGCACAAATGCGTCCTCAGCCGAGAGGTCGTGGCCATGCGAACGGCGCGCCAGATCTGCGAGGCTGATCATGCGGTCAGTCCCGGCGACGCGGACATATCCATCGGTGATCTCGAGATCGTCGGCTGCCGCCTCGAGCGCTTCGGCTGCTCGTTCCTTGAGCTTGCGGGCGAGCTTGCCGGCCGCGCCGGCCAACGATGCGCCTCCGCACGGAATGGAGCTCGAACCGCCGGTGCCCATGCCCGTCGCAATCAGGTCAGTGTCTCCCTGGACGACACGCACCGCCTCGGGAGAAAGCCCGAAGTGGTCCGCAACGATCTGCGCATACGCGGTGGCGTGCCCCTGCCCGGTTGATTGCGCGCCACTCGACACGGTCACGCCGCCGTCCTCGTCAAGTTGGAGGCCCGCCTTGTCGGGGCCATTGTTTCCGCAGGCTTCCACATAGGTGGCAATGCCAATGCCGCGCAGCCGGCCTGCCGCGCGCGATTGCCGAAGCCGCTGATTGAAACCCTTCCAAACGCTCAGGTCCTGGGCCCGCGCAAGATGACCGGCAAAATCGCCGGAATCGTAGATCTTGCCGGTCGCGGTCGTGTGCGGCATGCGCTTGATAAAATTTCTTCGCCGCAGCGTGTCGGGGGCAAGATCGAGCTCGCGCGCGGCCACATCCACAAGGCGCTCGATCAGATAAGCCGCTTCGGGACGGCCGGCGCCCCGATAGGCATCAACGGGCGCCGTATTGGTGAAGGTACCGCGCACCCGCACATGGCATGCAGGTATGTCATATACCCCGGGCGCCATGCCCGCTCCCAGGAACGGGATGAAAGGCGCGTAGGTCGAAAGATAAGCGCCCATGTCAGCGACAATATCAACCGTGAGCGCAAGGAAGCGGCCTTTGCCATCGAGCGCGAGTTTTGCGCGGGTGTGATTGTCGCGGCCGTGCGCATCGGCAAGGAAATGCTCGGTGCGCTCGGATACCCACTTGACCGGCCGCCCGAGCTCACGCGCAGCAAAGGCCGCGAGCGCATATTCCCGATAGGTGAAAAGCTTCGTGCCGAACCCGCCTCCCACGTCGGGGGTAATGACCCGCATCGAATCGGGCGCAATCTTGAGCACGTCACGACACAGCACGTCGCGAAGCGCGTGGCTCCCCTGACTGCTCAGGGTGAGCGTCATGCGGCCGCCCTCGTATTCGGCCACGACGGCTCGGGTGTCGAGATAATTGGCTACTACACGCTGATTGACGATCTCAAGGGAGACACCGTGAGCTGCGTGCGCAAACCCGGCATCGGTTGCCTGCCTTTCACCAAGCTCCGTCTCGAAGGCAAGGTTGCTGTGCAGCTCCTCCCATACGGCGGGAGCGCCGGGTGCAAGCGCAGCCATGGCGCCGATGATATGCGGCAGCGGCTCCCATTCCAGCTCGATGGCTTCTGCCGCATCGCGGGCATGCTGCAACGTATCGGCAACAATGAACGCGACCGCATCGCCCACGTAGCGCACCTCCTCCTGAACCAGGATCGGATATGGTGAAGCGGCGATCGTGACGTTTGGTATCTGCACTTGACAGGGCAAGTGACCGAGCATTGCGGTGTCCGTGGCCGTCAGCACCAGCGCGACACCCGGCATTGCGCGAACGGTGGCGAGATCGGCGATGGTGAAGCGTGCATGCGCATGGGGCGAGCGCAGCACAACTGCATGCAGCAGTCCTGCGGGCATATGGTCGGCCACATAACGGCCTTGCCCGCGCAGGAGCTTCGCATCCTCCTTTCGTGCTATGGCATTGCCGATACCGAACTTCATGGAACCTCGCGCTCTTTATACCGTGGAATAATGACACGCTCTGACATGCAATCGGAACGCGCGCCAGCGCGTATCACGGAACGTAACGCGCTTTTCCTCGACCGCGATGGCGTGATCAATATTGATCGCGGCTATGTGCATCAGATTCAGGAGTTCGAGTTCACGTCAGGCATATTCGATCTGGCCAAATTCTGGGCCCAGGAGGTCCGCCGGCCGATTATCGTCACAAGCAACCAGTCGGGCATCGGTCGCGGCTATTTCGATGAAAGCGCATTTGCAGAGTTGACAGACTGGATGTGCAGGCGCTTCGCCGCGGAAGGTGCGCCCATTGCACGCGTGTATCACTGCCCCTTCCACCCCGAACATGGCGTGGGGAGCTACAAGGCAGATCATTTTTGGCGAAAGCCTGCTCCCGGAATGTTCCTGCAGGCAGCAGCGGACTTCGATCTCGATCTTGGCGGCTGCATCGCGTTGGGTGACCAGCTTACGGATATTGAAGCCGCGGCGGCGGCTGGCATCGGCATGCGGATTCTGGTTGGCAGCGAAAATAATACTGCGCGGGGCGGGCTGTCCTATGCGCACGCAGTCAATCTACACGAGGCGCTCGCAATCCTCCGCGCTCGTTTTTCCATGGCGGCGTCACATGAGTGAAGGCGCCGCGGATACTGCTAACCCGCCCACTGCCCGTCGGGGCGGCAGCAAAATCCTTCTCGGCGTCGTCAAGATTCTGATTACCGGTGCCTGCTTCTGGTACTTGTCGCGGCAGATCGACGCCAGCGCAATGGTTGCCGGGATTGCGCATATGGATCTGCGATGGATTGGGTTGGCCACCCTGTTTCTGATGCTGGAGATTCCGCTGGTCGCCATGCGGTGGCGTGCGATCGTCAACGCAATCGCACGACCGGGATGGCGCGCGGCGCCGGGCAACATGATTGCCATTGCGGCGATCAGCGCGTTCTTTTCCCAGATCCTGCCTGGTATCGCCGGTGAAGGCATCCGCTCATGGTTGCTCGTCCGGCTTGGATGCGGGTGGCGAACCGGCATCACCAGCGTGGTCGTCGATCGCGCGGTCGGCGTCGGTCTGCTGCTTGTTTTGACGCTTTTGATCCTGCAGCTGCCGTCAGGCCTCTCGGCGCTGGGCGGATTTCGCGAGATGGTCTTCGGCGTGTACGGCGCATGCGTGCTGGCCGCGGCACTTGCGCTTTTATTTCTGCCCAATGTCATCCCGCTGCTCGCGCGTTTGCGCTATTTGCGATGGGCAGCCGATCTGTTGGAAAGCGTGCGCCGCGTTCTCTTTGGCCGCAGCGCGGCGGTCGTATTGGGGCTTGCGCTGATCGTGCATGCGCTGACTATCCTGGGGATCTGGTGCGTTGGCCGGGCGCAGGGGCTCACGCTTCCGCTAAGCGATGCCGCCGTTCTGTTCGTGGTGGTGCTCGGCGTTGCATTGATTCCTATCTCTATTGGCGGCTGGGGCGTGCGGGAGCTCGCCGTAGTTACCGTGCTTGGCCGCCACGGGCTTGCCGCCGAGCAGGCCCTGCTGTTCTCCGTCTGCTTCGGAGTTGTGCTCGCTCTCAGCGCGTTGCCGGGTGGCATCGTCTGGATCTTTTACACGGGTGCCGCGGACAAAGCTGCTGTCTCGGCGTAAAGGCGTGCTGTCACCGGCGTCCATACACATCGTCGAGGCGCACGATGTCATCCTCGCCGAGATAGCTGCCGACCTGCACCTCGATGAGCTCGAGGGCGATCTTGCCTGGATTGGAAAGGCGATGAACGCTGCCGATGGGAATGTATATGGATTCGTTCTCGTGCACCGTGCGCACATCGCCATTGATGCTCACTTCCGCCGTGCCGGTCACCACTACCCAGTGCTCCGAGCGGTGGAAGTGCTTCTGCAGTGAGAGCGTGGAGCCGGGCTTCACCACTATGCGCTTGACCCGATAACGCGCAGATAGATCAACATCCTGGTAATGCCCCCAAGGCCGATACACCCGTCGATGCTCGACGGCCGCGGGATGGTTTTGCCTCTTGAGCTGCTCGACCACTTTCTTGACCTGATCGGCCTTCTCGCGCGCCGCGACCAGAACCGCATCGCCCGTGGCGATAACGATGAGATCGTCAGCCCAATGGCGGCCGCAAGCACACCGTCCTCCGAACGGATCAACGAGTTGCGCGTATCAAGCGCGAGAACCGATCCGGAGGTCACATTACCGGCTTGATCGCGCTCGAGCACGTCCCATACCGCATTCCAGCTTCCGATATCCGACCAGCCTGGATCAGTGGGAATTACCGCCGCCCGTCGCGTACGCTCCATTACCGCATAATCGATAGACTTCTGTGACGCCCGCGCAAAGGGCGCCGGTGCGAGTCGCAGGAAGTCAAGGTCGCGGCTCAGGCCGGTGACCGAGGCGTTCACCGCCTCGGCAATGAGCGGCTCGAACTGTTCGATCTCGCCCAGCATGGTTCCGGCATGGAAAAGGAAGTTGCCGCTGTTCCACAGATAATTCAGGGCGACGTAGCGCGCAGCCGTGGTGACATCCGGCTTCTCCACGAACGCCTCAATCGCATGTGCGTGCGCGCCGTCGAGCTTGGCGCCGGGCTGAATGTAGCCGTAGCTCGTCGCGGGGTATGTGGGCTTAATTCCGAATGCCACAATGCGACCCTCGGCCGCCAACTGCGCACCAGCGAGGCACGCCCGTTTGAATTCGTCAGCCCGGCGGATCACGTGATCCGCCGCAAGCATCAGGATGAGGGCGTCGTCCTGCCGCTGCATCGCAAGCAGCGCAGCGGCCGCAACGGCCGGCGCGGAATCGCGGCGCATGGGCTCGAGCACTATGTCGGCATCCATTCCCTGCGCGCGCAGCTGCTCCGCCACCACGAAGCGAAAATCCGCGTTCGTGATGATGATGGGTCGCGCAAAGAGATCGTTGTCCGAAATGCGCGCAAGCACCTGCTGGAAGGTGGAACCGGTCCCGACCAGGGGCACGAACTGCTTGGGCATGCTTTCGCGCGAGACCGGCCATAGGCGGGTTCCCGCACCGCCGCACATGATGACCGGAATGATCGGAATAGCCATGCACAGACCTTTAGCAGAACCGCTCAGAGCACCAGACAGAAAAGTACCTCATCTGAGATGCAATGCACTTATAAGGTTATCTGAGCCAACCTGCTGTTACAGGCGCCAGACCTCCACGCCGGCAGGCGCTGCGGGAAGATCGAGCACACCCTTGACGTCGAGAACGAGGCCACGCCCCTCTTTCAGCAAAGGCAAGACGAAAGACCATCCCGAGCGCCGGTACACATCGTGTGCCACGGCAAGTATGACGGCATCGGCGGCCCGAGGAGCCTTCTGCAGAACGATCCCATAGTGCTTCATCGCAAGCTGCGGGTTCGCAATTGGATCATGCACCTGCACGTCAATACCGAACGATTGCAGCTCGCGAATGATTTCGAATACCTGCGAGTTGCGTATGTCGACGACGTTCTCCTTGAACGTGAGCCCCAGCACAGTAACGAGCCGCGCCGCACTACCGGCCTTGAGGAGGCGGCGCACGCATTCTCGCGCGACGCGGATTCCCATGGAGTCGTTTATGCGGCGACCCGCCAAAATCACATCGGGGTGGTATCCAGCCTTCTGGGCGCAATAGGTCAAATAGTACGGATCGACTCCGATGCAGTGGCCGCCCACCAGCCCCGGCGTGAAGTTGAGGAAATTCCATTTGGTGGCAGCCGCAGCAAGCACGTCCTGAGTGTCGATGCCGAGCCGCTGAAAAATCGCGGAAAGCTCGTTCATGAACGCCACGTTCAGATCCCGTTGCGCATTCTCGATCACCTTTGCGGCTTCGGCGACCTTGATAGAGGTGGCGCGGTGCACTCCGGCGGTGACAACCGATCCGTACACGCCTGCGATGATCTCGAGGGTACGCGCATCCTGGCCAGCGACGACCTTCGTGATCGACTCGAAGCGATGAACCTTGTCGCCCGGATTGATGCGTTCGGGCGAGTAGCCGACCGTGAAATCGCCCCCTGCCAGCAGGCCGGACCGCTCCTCGAGTGCCGGGATACACTCCTCTTCGGTCGCGCCAGGGTAGACGGTCGATTCAAACACAACGATATCGCCTTGCTTCAAAACTGCCCCGACCGTTTGCGACGCACGTAAGAGAGCGGTGAGATCAGGGCGACGGGCCGCGTCAATCGGAGTTGGGACTGTCACGATGTAAAAATCCGCCGCCGCGAGCTCGTCGCCGGTGGCAGTCAACGTCAAACGCGGCTGAGCGAGATCTCTCGGATCCACTTCGCCCGTGCGGTCATGTCCTGTCTTGAGCTCCTCGATGCGCACAGGGTCGATGTCGAAACCGATCACGGAGCTTCCCTGCCGGGCGAACGCCACGGCGACGGGAAGTCCCACATAGCCCAGGCCGATGACAGCGAGCTTTCGACCGTGCGCCACAACCTTGTTCCCATCTGGCCACCCGCGGGCCTGACCAGCGGGTCCATCGCTTTTTCGGAAGAAGATGGATTGCCGGGTCAATCCCGGCAATGACGAATGCGAAATCCAAACAGACCATGCTCTATGGCGAGCGCTCAAGCAATCGGCGGTAAAGTGCGACGATCTCGGTGCCGATGCGCGTGCTGGAGAATTCCTGCTCGACGAGCTTTCGGCTCGCGGCGCCAAAGGAACGTCTGAGCGCGCCATCGCCGGCCAGGCTATCGATGGCTTGCGCGAGTGCCTCGACATCATCGCGCGGTACCAGCAACGCGTTCACGTTGGGCCGCGCGACCGCACGGCAGCCTGGCACATCGGTGGCGATCAGTGGGCGTCCGCAGGCCGCAGCCTGGATGAGGCTCAGCGGCAGCCCCTCGCGATGCGAAGGCAGAACGGCAATATGGGCCTTGCTCCAGAGCGCTGCGATATCCTCGACAAAACCCAGATAGGTGAGATTTCGCTGCGTTCTCCAGCCATCGATCTCAGCCGCCGAAATGGAAGTTGGGTTTGCCGGATCGGGGGTACCGGCAATGAGCAGGTGGATATCGCGACCGCGCTCCACGAGTCGCGCATGCGCTGCAATGAGTGTGCGGATACCTTTCGATTCGACGAGGCGGCCCACAAAAGCAATTACCGTTGGCCCAGGCGGCTCCGGGGCGGGCGTCATCTCCGCGATGTCCACGCCGGATCCCGCTATCAACGCGATCTGCTTGCGGTCGACACCAAGCCCTGCGATGAGTTCCTCGTCGTCGCGGTTCTGAACCAGCACGACCGAGCCCGGCCGTGTCAGTAACGAACGCAATGCCGGGCGCAGCGCCGCGCGCACTGTTCGATGCAAGGATGCATCGCTGATGAAGAGCGTGCCAAGCCCGGTCATGGCATTCAGGCAAGCGATTGGAAGGCCGCTTGCGGCCAAAGATCCGACGACGGCTGCCGGCAGCGCCACGTGGTGGGCGAGATGGGGCTTGAGGCGGCGATACAGGCCGCGCACCTCGCTTACGACGCGTGCAAGCGCTACCGGATTGAGACTGCCCCGGCGCCATGCGACCGGATGCAGATGAAAGCCTTCCGCATCGATCTGCGCGGCGTGACGGTCCACGCGGGTGGCTACATGCACTTCGAAGCCCGCGTCACGTGCTGCACGCGCCATGGGCAGACGATGTGAGATGAAATACCAGTCCTCAGTCACGAGATAGACAAGGCGAGGTGCCGGTTCGACTGGCGCACCGCTCAGCGATTTTTCTCGAGCCGCAGAAATGTGCGCATCAAGCGCCGCAAAGGCCCCCAGGATGTGGTAGAGGCTCGTCGCCCTTGCCGGCTCATGCACAAAGGTGCCATCCGGGTTAAGGCGGTCGTACCAAAGCCCAGGCGTTGGCGTTTCAAGAAAGCGCCGAAGCCCCCGGATTGCGGCGAGTATCTCCCCAGAACCGCGCCGCGTCACGAGATACGCGCGAACGCGCTCAGCCTGCGCCCATAGCCGCGCGACGGGATCGTGAATCGTGCCGTCGCTCAAGTTCGCGTTGATCGCGACCCCGCGCGCCGCATCGAGCCCGTGCCGGTCCGCGAAGGCAATGAGCGCAGAAACTGCAGGTGGCTGCTCCCGGCAGGCGCGTGCTGCCCAGCGGTCCAGCAGAAACGCCCATTCGTAATGGTGACCCGGCTCGCACAGCTGGCCCGCAATCCCCGACACAGGCGACCAGTTTCTGGCAAAAAATTCGCGTAATGCCCCAGTCGTCGGATCAATGAACTTGCGAAGGCACAACTCCGCAATCTCGTCGGCCATGGCCCACCATGCAGGATCGTGATCGAGCTCGCTCCACGCGAGCGCGGCTTCGAGGAGGTGCATGTGCGGATTGGATGCGTGCGGGGATTCGGTATTCTGATCGAAAAAGCCGCCAAATGCGTTTCTGCGATGCGCATACAAGGCGGTGCGCAATGTGCCCGCTCTCCGACGCCATTCCGGATCATTGTCGAAGGCGCGGTAAGCGGCCGCAAAGCCAAGCAGTGCAAATGCCTGGTTGTAGAGATCGATCCGCGCATCGGAAATGCGGCCGTCGACATCCACAACGGCAACGACGAACCCTTCCGCAGTGAGAAAGTACTTGCGCAAATAATCGAGCGCGTGCAGCGCCGCTTGCCGCCAGGGTCCCGTCCAGCCGAGTCGTCCCGCTTCGCAAAACGAGTAAGCCTGACGCGCAATGCTGCGGGCGCGGTGCGGTAGCCGGACTGGATTGCCACTAAGATCAATGGCCTCATGGAAGCCGCCGCTGATGCGGTCGGCCCCGCGCTCGCACCAGAGCGGCAGCACAGTCGCCATGAGCCACGCGCGCAAAGCCGCGGTTTCGGCAACAATATCTGTATCGACTTCCGCCATGTACGTCATATCGTCGCCCGACGAGGCGGCTGATCCTGTATTCACGGACGTGGGACGTAGCACGGGTTTTCGCTATCGCACGCGCATTGAACACCGGATGCCCGCTCCGGCGGCCATGCCACGAGCGAGCATGTGCGGGCAGGGCACGGCAGAGTATGTTAGGAAATCCGGGTGGGTGAGCGCATTCTCGTCACCGGCGCGGCCGGCTTTATTGGCATGCACGTCTCGCGCCGGCTCCTGCGCGACGGTCACGCCGTGCTCGGGATCGACAATCTCAATTCCTACTATGATGCAAACCTCAAAGCCGCGCGCGTGGCGGAGCTGAATAGATTTCCAGGCTTCGCGTTTGAAAAGATGGATCTGGCTGATCGCCATGCGATCGCCGCCCTGTTCTCGCGGGGTCCTTTTCCTTATGTGATTCATCTTGCGGCACAAGCGGGCGTGCGTCACTCGCTTGCGGATCCGCATGCCTATGCCGATGCCAATCTCCTCGGCTTTCTCAATGTGCTCGAGGGGTGCCGTCATGCGCAGTGCAGGCATCTCCTCTATGCATCCTCCTCGTCCGTCTATGGTGCCAACACAGCGATGCCGTTTCGCACCTCCGACAACGTTGATCATCCGCTCAATCTGTACGGCGCGACGAAAAAAGCCAACGAGCTCATGGCGCATGCCTATGCGCACCTGTTTGCGCTTCCAGCGACCGGACTGCGGTTCTTTACGGTTTATGGACCATGGGGCCGACCAGATATGGCCATGTGGCTCTTCACCGATGCGATCCTGCACGGGCGACCCATCAAACTGTTCAACGAGGGCAAGATGCGGCGCGACTTCACCTATGTCGATGACGTGATCGAGGCTGTCGTTCGCCTCGTTCCCCGCCCCCCCGCTGGTAACCTGGAGTGGAACGGAAGTGACCCCGCTACGAGCTTGGCACCTTGGCGAATCTTCAATGTGGGCAACAGCAGACCTGTGGAACTAACAGACGTCGTGCAGCTGATCGAACGCGCAACGTGCAAATCAGCGATTGTCGAGTTGCTGCCGATGCAGCCAGGGGATGTGCCGGAAACTTATGCGGATGTAACAGCGCTGGAACAAACAGTCGGGTTTCGGCCGGACACCCCTATCGGCGAGGGCGTTGCGCGCTTCGTGAAATGGTTCCTCGATTGCGTGCCTGACACACCCTCCACCTGAGCGTCGAACCTGTAACCATTTGAATCAAAACGTGTCCACAGTCGGGGACAAGCCCATCGCCACGCGCTTGCGGCCGTGCTAGGCAGAGCGCCTCGCGAGCCGGCAGGGGGAATCATCTGATGGCGCAGGGCGCGAACGAATTCGTCCACAGGCCTGTGCGGGTTGGTGTGGTCGGGGTCGGCGTGATGGGGAGCAATCATGCCCGCGTTTTTGCCGAGGTTCCCGGCGTGGAACTCGTGGGTGTTGCGGATCCCGATCGCGACCAATGCGAACGGGTTGGCGCCCTCCTCCGCTGCGAGGCGCTGGAACACATTGACGATCTGCTTGAGCTTGAAGTCGATGCGCTGACAATCGCAGCTCCCACGCATTTGCATCGGGAGCTCGCGCTCTGCGCCATAAAACGCGGCGTACATGTGCTGGTCGAGAAGCCGATCGCGCCGTCGGTCGCCGAAGGCCGCGCCATCATTGCCGCTGCGCGGCACGCTGGCGTGGTGCTGATGGTCGGTCACGTCGAGCGGTTCAATCCGACGGTGCAGGCGATCAAGGACGCAATCCGGGCCGAGGACATTCTTTCCATCGCCATCACCCGGGTCGGCCCTTTTCCGCCGCGCATGTCGAATGTAGGCGTAGTCATTGATCTTGCGGTACACGATATCGATCTGATCCGGTGGTTCACGGAATCCGACATCGCGGATGTGCAGCCGCAACTCAAGAGCGCCATGGCGGAACGCGAAGATATCGCGCTGCTTCAGTTTCGTACCGCTTCCGGGGTTCTCGCGCACATCAACACAAACTGGCTCACGCCGTTCAAGGCGCGAAGCGTCACCATCGCGACGCGCAACAAGTACATCATGGGCGATCTGCTCACGCGACAGGTTACTGAATGCTTTGGATTCCAGCCGGACGGCAGCTACTCAATGCGCCACCTCTCGGTGGGTCACGCCGAGCCGCTGCGTGCGGAGCTGCAAGCCTTCATCAGCACTATTCGCGGCGGAGGAGAGCCTGCTGTAAGCGGTGACGAGGGGGTAGCAAGCCTGGAGATCGCGATCCGGTGCCTCGAGCGCCGCCACGGCGCGGCTGAGGATCGCGCCCCGGTACGGCGGCGTGTCAGCGGCTGACGCTGTTTTGGTCGCGGGCCGCTCTTCCACGCTGACCATCGACGCACGCGCCCGCGTCGACACGTTGTCTATTCCCTTCATCGACCTCGCCGCGCAGCGACGGCGTATCGGCCCTGCGCTCGATGAGGCCATGGGGCGCGTGCTCGGTCATTGCCAATTCATTCTCGGCCCGGAAGTGCGCGCGCTCGAAGCGCAGCTGGCGGAGTTCTGCGGCGCGCGGCATGCGGTATCCTGCGCAAGCGGCACCGATGCCCTCATGATGGTGCTGATGGGCAAAGGCGTCGGCGCCGGAGATGCGGTCATTTGCCCGAGCTTCACCTTCACGGCCACGGCCGAGGTGGTCGCGTTGGTGGGCGCCACGCCGGTATTTGCCGATGTCGATGAGGCTACGTTCAACTTGGATGCGGACAGCCTCGCCCGCGCCTGCGCGACCGCACGGAAGCATAAGCTTAATCCCAAGGCCGTCATTCCGGTCGATCTGTTCGGGCAACCCGCGGATCACGACGCGATCGCTTCAGTGGCGGAAAGTGAGCGGCTTTTCGTGCTCGACGACGCGGCGCAAGCATTCGGCGCGACTTACCGCAACATAAGGCTCGGGGCAGTGGCGACGGCCACCGCCACGAGCTTTTTCCCTTCAAAGCCCCTTGGCTGCTATGGCGACGGCGGCGCGGTGCTCACCAATGACGAGGAGCTCGCGCAAGTGCTGCGCAGCCTGCGTATGCATGGTCAGGGACGTCACAAATACGATTGCGTCCGCATCGGGCTCAACGGCCGGCTCGATACCCTTCAGGCGGCGGTGCTGCTCGAAAAGCTCAAAATATTTGGTGAAGAGATCGCCGCGCGCGAGCGCATCGCCACCCAATACGCCGAGGCGCTAGCGGAAGTGGTGGCGGTGCCGACGGTTGCGGCCAACCGCTCGTCGGTGTGGGCGCAATACACAATCAGAGTGCCTGCCGGGCATCGCGATGCTGTCGCCACCAAGCTCGCGAGCGAAGGAATCCCAACCGCCATTCATTACCCTGCCCCGCTGCACCGTCAGCCTGCGTTCCGTGGCTTTCCCATGGCCGAAGGCGGCGCGCCCGTGAGCGAGCGGCTGGCGGCGGACGTACTGAGCCTTCCCATGCACCCCTATCTCGACGAGATGACGCAGGATCGCATTACGGCGGCGGTGCGCAAGGCGCTGCGCCCATTGTAAACAAAAGAAGCTAGGATGCTCGGTGGGCCCTCGAGCCCAAGCCGGCGCAGACTCTGATCAAAATCGGTATTCTGCGGGTCGCATGCCGCTGCAAGCGCCACCCATGATCGCGCGCATCTTTACCGTGGGCGGGCTCACGCTCCTCTCGCGCATCACCGGCTTTGCTCGCGACGTGCTGCTCGCGGCCATACTGGGCGCCGGGCCGATTGCTGACGCCTTCTTCGTGGCGCTGCGCCTGCCTAATCATTTTAGGGCGATCTTCGCCGAAGGCGCGTTTAACTCTGCTTTTGTACCGGCCTACGCACGCATTCGCGAACAGGAGGGCGCAACATGCGCAGGTCTCTTCGCGGATCGCGTGTTCACGCTGCTGTTTGCGGCGCAGCTCGTGCTGTTGGCGCTCGCGCTTCTTTTCACGCCGGTGCTGATCGACCTGCTAGCGCCGGGCTTTTCCCACGACCCGTCGCGTTTCGCGTTTGCAGTCGGGCTCACGCGGATCACGTTCCCCTACCTGCTGCTCGTCTCGCTGGTGACGCTCTATGGGGGCATTCTCAACGCGCTCTCACGCTTTGCGGCGGCGGCAGCGGCGCCCATCCTGCTCAATCTCTCCATGATCATGACGCTTGCGCTGGCCGCGTTCTTTCCGAGCGCCGGGCATGCCGCTGCGTGGGGGGTGCTCCTTGCCGGCGTTCTGGAATTTCTGCTGGTTGGCGGCGACACGCTGCGCAACGGGGTATTCCCCCTGTTTCGCGCGCCGAGATGGGACGAAGACGTGAAGCGCTTCTTCAAGGCGCTCGCGCCCGCCACCATCGGGTCAGCCGGGCTGCAGATCGCGCTCTTTGCGGACACCATCATTGCGAGCTTTCTGTCTGCGGGCGCTTTGTCGGCGCTCTACTATGCGGATCGTCTCAATCAGCTCCCCATCGGGGTGATCGGGATTGCGGTTGGTACCGTGCTGCTGCCGGAAATGGCTTCCCGTATCGCTGCGGGCGACGAGGCGGGCGCCCGACGCGCGCAGGCGCGCGCGATCGAGCTCACGCTGCTGCTCGCCGTCCCCTGCCTTGCGGCGTTTCTGTTGCTGCCCGATCTGATCATGCGCGCGCTGTTCATGCGCGGCGCGTTCACGGCCGCGGATGCACGCGCCGCTGCCCAGACGCTTGCCGCTTATGCGTTGGGCCTGTTGCCGTTCGTGCTGATCCGCAGTTTCACGGCGCCGTTTCTCGCCCGCGGAGATACGGCCACGCCCGTCAAGGCATCGCTCGCGGCCGTCGCAGTAAATGTCCTCTTCAAGATCGTGCTCATGGGCCCGCTGGCGCAGGTGGGGCTGGCGCTTGCCACTTCGATCGGCGGCTGGATCAACCTCGCGCTCGTGACCTGGTTTGCGGGCCGGCGGGGGCATCTTGCCTTCGATGCCGGCCTGCGCGCCTCCATCGGGCGGCTTTTGGCGGCGGGCGTGGCGCTTGCCCTCGTATTGCTCCTGGCACAGGCTGGCTTGGCGCGCCTGTGGCCAGCCGGGGAGCCCCATCGCGACCTGCCTATGCTGGCTCTTCTCGCCGCCATAGGCGCGGTGGCCTATGGAGGGGCGGTGGTAGCACTGTTCGGGAAAGAATGGGTGGCGGCTCTGCAGCGGCGGACTTCGTAGGCCGCACCGCAGCCGCGCGGCGTTGAACAGGAGGAACAATGTCGCTCGTCCATGACGTTCTCAAAGACGTGCGCGGGCTGGCAACGGACGCCGTGTGGCACCGCATGATCCAGCATAATGGGCGCTTGCGCTCGTCGCGCTGGTTGCCTGCGCCGCTGAAGGATGCCTTCGCGAATCGCTGGGCTATTCACGAGCGCAGCGAAATCGCGCTGACGGTCGCGAGTATGTATTCGGGTGGGGACTATTTCGAATTCGGCAGCGAAAGCTTCACGACGTTGATGAATTTCCTTACCGCCTTCGATCTGAACTCGCGCAACACGGCGGCGCTGAAGGACACCTGCTTTTTTGCCTTCGACGTGTTTGGCGCGGTCGACGCGGGACGCGGGATGCCGGAGCAGGACCGTTGGTATTACGAGCAGTATCGGGGCGATGCGCGTTATCGCGAGGACGAGCGCCGATTACGCCGCCACAATCCATTTCCCGATCGCTGCGAGCTGGTGAAGGGCTATTTCGAGGATACGCTGAATGAGGAATTCAAACAAAGACTACGACGCGAAAAACGCAGCGTCGGTTTTGCTTTTCTCGACTGCAACATAGCGCCCTCATACCAGACCTGTTTCGATTTTTTAGTAGAATTCATGCGATCCGATCGGTCCTTCATCTATATGGACGAGTACTTCCTGACCCTGGAGGTACCTAAAATGTTCGCCGACTTTTGCGATAAGCTGCGCGAGCGGCATGGACTTGCGCCCCGTTATATCCGCAACGCCGGCGGTTTCGGCGCGCTTTTTATTTTCATGCAGGAGCCGCGGACTGCCTCGCCACAGATAACGGGGTGATTATCGCCGGTTCTCGCCGGGCTGCAGATCGCGCTCTGCCGGAGCGCCCTGCGCCCACCCTGGTTCTGCTCGCCGCGATCGGAGCGGTGGCCTATGGCAGTGCGGTAATGGCAATGTTCGGCAAAAAATGGATAGCGGCGCTGCAGCACGGCGGAAGCACCGCGAACGGCGCCCCGCATTGACTCAGCACAACATTTTGGCTTCGTTCTGCCAAAACTTATTCGGTGACGGTGGTTCTCCTCAACCGTCATTGGAGCAGGCGCCTAACGGCTGGCCGCGGATCGCGAAGTTTGGAGAAAGGTAGTTAGCGGGCCTGTAAGGCGGGGCAGTTAAATCGCATTATTGAAAAGGAAGAAAAGTCGGAACTTCAACTCGCAAAAACACAACTAGAGGTTGTGTTCATCAAGCGCAATCAACCAAAGGAAGTACCGTCCGGAACCGCACGCCCGCTTCTCGGCCAACCCGACTGAGCTCGATCGAGATTATATAGCGAGACCGTCGGAACTGAGGTGCAAAGAGGCGACATTCGACAGGAGAAGCTGTACTCACCGTGACGGATACGGATTAAAGACGCCGACCCCGCAACCTTTGAACTCTCTGATGTTCCGTGTCGCCAACTGTAACCCGTGCACGTGCGCGGTGGCGGCGATCATGGCGTCTTCGATCAAAGCATCGGAGCGGTGCATAAGTTTTGCCCACACCCGGAATGTTGTTGTGTCATCGGCAGAACATTCCAGACGGCGCTCAGCTGGTCAGCCCACGCTTCGATTTGTGCGGCCTTGGCGGGATCTTGTTCGCGCGTAATTGCGATGCCAGCTTGGATTTCGCCCGAGCGTCACTGCTGAGTGAATCTATTGATTTTGGCAGTTTGCGACATGAGTCAAATCAAGGACTTACGGGCCGCAAAAACTGCAAAACTCGAATAGATTCACATTCTCTGAGATGTAAAGCTCCCCATCATCGCGCGATTTCAGCCACGCGACAACCCCTCCGTGTGGCCGCGGTTTCCTCAATTCCGATATCACATTCGTGTCAAGTAGATACATTGGATCGTGCGACACAGTATGGGTTGCGGCGTCGGCGCTTTCCGCGAGAGGGAATTTGCAATTCTGCTCGGCCAATATCGATGAGTAAAAGGTCCTTAAGCGTGAGCTTGGAAGCGTCCTCAAGCCGCTGCCAGTGGAAAATCGGCACAAGCACGGCCGCCTTTTCGCCACGGCGGGTAACAAGCTGCGGGCCCTCCCTGAGGCACGTTTCCAGCAGCTCGCTGAAACGTGCTTTCGCGTCCTGCACGCTCGAAACCCTCAATGCTCTATCTCCGAATTTTATCTCCGAATTTTGCGCCCTACGAAATAATAATCTAACTGGCCCATTGCACTCGGCGGATTAGGGTGCTCGATCTAAAATCGATGAATCGGCACATCGAGCGAGCGGGCAGCAGCAAGCAAGCGTTGATCGAAGCTCGCAAGCTCGATGAGCTGCATGCGCGACCGAATGTACTCAATCGAGGCAAGATGCAGGGCATCAAGTGTGCGCACCGATTTAGGAAATGGCTCCAATGCTCGTGCGAGAACTGGTGGCGTCATTTCGATCAATGCCACGCGACGGATCAATGCACGAGCGGCATCACCATGATCGCGGCCAAATCCGCGCGCGTGAATACGAGTCCACACCTCATACTCGAGAAGACGGCTCGAAATGAGCGGTTGCTGCCAAATGGATTCGGATAGGACGCGATCTTCTGCGAAAAGATGCGCGAGCGCGACAGAACTGTCGAGGTAGATCACCGGTCTTCTCGATCGGATTCGATATCGTTGAGGAGATCGCGCAGTTTCATAATCGGTTTGCGCGGCGGTGGATCGGCAGAAATGATCATGGGCGGCGTCACCCATCCTTCCCGAACCGCTTCGGCGAGGAGAGCATCGGATACACATGCACTCCGCCCGGCCTGTGGAGGTCCGAGCTCCGCGACAACGCGGTCGCGATCTGTCACGAGTACGACTTCGCCGCTCGCAGCTATTCGGACGTATTCGCTCAATTTATTCTTGAGTACCTTGAGACCGACTGAGCGCATGGGTGCATAGTAGCTTCCAGAAGCTACCGGGTCAATTAGGGTGCTGTGCGCCTTGCCCTGCATCACTAAGGAGCATGGTCGTTCCGTGATTTGCGTCAGCACCGTCAGCGTGGCTGAGTGAAGCATTTCGGGTATGATTCGGGGTGACGGTGCTGACGCTGCTGACTATGCCGCATCCTTCTGAACCGCGGTGGTCCTTATCGTAATCGTTCGGTTTCCGGTGTGACCCTCGCGACTAAACGCAATTTGAATGCCAATGGTTCTAAGGAATGCTTGTGAACGGCGCAGCCGCCCAGCAAGAGCGCGCGCGGTTTTTGGCCGCCCCATCGCGGGGAGGTCCTGCGTGAAACCCTCCGCAGCACGCAAGAGATCAGACGCCGTGCCCGTCCAGGATCTCCCTCCGGCCATCATATGGCGGACGCATGCGGCCAGTGGGTCGGCATCGATTACATCCTGAATTGCTGAGCGCTGGTTTTCCCTAAAAGCTCGCATGAACGTTCCGCGCGGCCAGAGTGCGCCTTCGCAGGCGCAGGCCCACATTGCGAAATCGGCCATGCGCGGCAGCCGAGACAGGCGGGTGGAAGGCAACGTTCGCAAGCCATAGGAGGCCGCATCAAGCAGCGCGCCCACAATGCCTGGCCGGGCCTGTTCGAAGTCTCGCCAAAGCTGAGCCTCGGAGCGTCGGTTTTCCTCAGCAACGCAGGGCAACTGTAGAAATATCGCCCGATCAGCCAAATCTGGCCGAGAAATGATAGCCTCAATGCCGTTGAGAAGAATTGGCCGAGCGACCTGAAAGAGCATTTCCTCGTCATTCGTGTACAATTTTCGGACAGCAAAGGCTCCGCCACTCGCAAGGCGGCAGAAAGCGTCAGAGAGCCACGGCGATAGACCAGACAAATTGTCGAACGCGAGTACATGGCCATTGTTCGCACTGACCATCAATTCGCGTTCGTCGCGGGAGAGGGCTCTTACGGGAGCAACATTCGGGTCAAGCAACCCGCGTAACACCTTTGTTAGCGTTGTTTTGGCTGAGCCCTGCTCCCCAGCTATGGCCAGCAATGGGTAGGGCCCATGCGGCCAGAGCGCCGAAAGTAGCCACGCGACTACCAGGACGAAGTCATTGCGGCACGCGAGATTCAGAAAAGGCAACAGCGCCTCGACAGACCCGCCTTTTTGCGGGCGCGGGAGAGGGAGAATGCCAGCCGTGCGGCGGAATCGGCAAGGAGGGGCCCTGATTATGCGCCAGCCTTGATCATCGATTTCGACGCACTGCCAAGTCTTATCCGCCAGGTCCAAATAGATTGAGCCATTATGCTCCGCAACGCGCAGACTGATCTGACGCTCGGGAGCGTCGAACTGCGCTTTCGCCTCAAGCAGGTCGAGCGCTGCAGTAAGCACTGCAGAACTCAGTGCGTCGCCAGTTTCTTCAAAATAGCGCTTGCGAAGCCAATTTCGGAATTGCCGGGTTCGAATAGGCCAGGTCTCGCGATGGCCATCGATGACGAGATCGGCATAAGCGACGCCCGTAGCGGTATGAAACAATGAACCGCTTACACCCAACAAACTGAGCATTCGGATTAGGGCGTTGTAGCTGGAATCACGCTGTCAGCAGAGGCAGAGGCCTCAACTAAAGCCTGAACGAGTTGATGGTTACTTCCAGCGCGGGTCTGTTCCCATAAACTGCGCGCCATTGTGACGGGATCAATGCCGGCGCTTTCCCACCATTTCCGCTCGTCTCCCGCGTGATGCGCTTGACGGTGGTGCATGCGACAAAGGGGGACGGTGAATTCGTCACTCGCTTTCAGGCCGAGTGCGCGCGGCTGCATGAAGCGAAGATGATGCGGGTCTGAGGGCTTGCGCCCGCAAACTAAGCAAGGCTGCTGGGCCACATGCAGCAGATGCGCCTTGTTTCGATGTCGCTTTGAGCGCTGTGTCGCAGCAACTTGGGTGGTTATGCGCTGCGCGGGAGTACGCTCGGATTTCCTTTTCTCCGGCTTGGAAACGTGAGGAGCTTCAGCAGAAGTACCCTCCACTCCAACGAAATTCGGCTCTGCATCCGCAGCAGGAAATCCGCGCAGCTGCTGCTCAAACGCTTCTTCAACGAGCCTGGCATCCGCGGCGATGAGGCTGTTCTTGGGCCTCAGGGCCTTAGCTGCCCAATCGGCCGCTGCCTCACGAGAATCGAGCTTTGCGATCTGGGCAATAAGCGTCTCGCGCAAGCTAGCGGACAGCTCCGCTCGAAGCACACCTGTCCCGTTCCCGACCATGCGGCCATTGCCCGGCTTGCGCGGGACATTCAGGACAGCCCTACTCTGCGATTTCGGAAGCGGCTCAGCACGTAGAATTTCCTCAGGCTTTCGATTGAGGTCCGGGGCATCGAGGTCGTCTTCGCCGGCAATGCCCACGAGCGTAAATAACGCATACCGACGCGCGTAGGTCAGTGCGGCCCCCATGCGCTGGGGTGTGGCCATATCTGTCACGGGACAAACTGGCCAGACTGAAGAAATCCATTCCCCCGATGCGTGTGCGAGCGTAGTCGTCAGATTTACAACACCTGAGTTTTGATCGATTGACGTTGTTTGAAGGGTTGCGATTTCGTGCTCACCCAAGGTTTTCCGCACGATGTCGAGCCCGCCCGCGAGAGGGGCATAGCGGAAGCTACGGGCCCCCTCCCCTGGCCTACTCGGCCTCAAAACTGCGGTGAGCGTTTTCTCGGGATTCACCAGTTCCGATTGTGCCTTGGCGAGAGCGGAAGCGAGCGCCGCAATGGATTCACTGGAGCGCTGCATCGCGTGCCTCCCGCTGCAAGAGATCAAACGAAACCGCGCCGGCTTTGCTGCGCCTGCCGCGAACCCCGTGTCCTATCGCTTCCTTCACGTCGTCCGGCATGAGCGCCTTCAGCTCGGTCTTGGCACGCTCATGATCCAAAAAAGCAGCGCGCGTATTGCGAAAAAGGGCGGCAAATTCCGCCCACGAATTGGACGTGCTCATATCAAGCATCCGGAGCACCTCGATGCGTGGACGCGGAGGTTCGGCATTTACAAGGTGCGGCGGCTCACCTGATTGTACACAGCGCCAGAATTTCTGTTCTGCGGACACGAGTACAGTGAGATAAAGTGGGTCGATTGGAATTGTGATCTCGACCCACTTCCCTCCGCCCGTGATGATCGAGAGCACCGCTGTCTTCCGCTGAGTCACCCACATGTTATGCTGAAGCTGCGGCATGTATTTTTCGGCGGCAGCCTCCTCAGAGAAGGACCAGGGCAGCATGAACTTGGATTCGAACACCGCTTCCAATCCATCGACGATGCCGTCCAGAGTTGCAGCCAACCAACGTATCGCTGAATGTCTGACGAAGGCCTGGACGTCCCGAACCGTCTTGCCGCTGTTCCGCTCATACCACGCACGATTGAGTTCTTCGGTTGCTTTGCCCAGCTGCACAAGGAGATTGCCGGCCAAGTCCTGTGCTGCGATTTCGCCTCGTTTTTCGAGCCACAGGCGCACAAGCGCTGCATCATCAGTGCCCATAATTATGCGAGCGTCAGATCCGCCAATGAACGAACGACGCTCATAAGGCGCGGTTTTCGGTAAGCCCTGCATGACCCCACGTTGCATATAAGTTTTATATCGAAATGTATAAAATCTATGCATTGTGTTGTCAATAGATTTTTTATGTATTTGGAGATTACAACGGGGTTGCTAATCGTCGCCTCATGATCACGCCAGAACAATCAAGGGCGGCTCGAGCCCTACTTGCGTGGAACCAGCAGGACCTCGCCAATCAAGCTGGAATCGGAGTGGTGACGGTCCATCAGTTGGAAGCCGGAACCAGTCAGCCTCGACGAGCGACGCTAGAAGTGATTCGCCGAGCCTTTGAACGAGCTGGTATTGAATTCATCGACGAGAATGGAGGGGGAGCGGGCGTGCGATTACGCAAGCGGCGCCGCCCAAAATAGTCCATGAGGGCACAGCCCTGGCGGAACGGGCCAGCCAGGTAGGAGGTACACTCTCTGGTCTAAAGGCACGCGAAATGCGACCATTTCAGAGGAACACGATGTCGCTGGCTAACGATGTTTTGAAAGATGTGCGCGGCCTCGCAACAGACGCAGTGTGGCACCGCATGATTCAGCACAACGGCCGGCTGCGATCCTCGCGGTGGCTTCCCCCTCGCCTGAAGGAAGCGTTCGCGAACCGGTGGGCTATCAAGGAGCGCAGCGAGATCGCGCTCAGTGTCGCGAGCATGTATTCGGGCGGGGACTATTTCGAATTCGGGAGCGAGAGCTTCACGACGTTAATGAATTTCCTTACGGCCTTCGATCTGAACTCACGCAACACGGCCGCGCTAAAGGACACCCGCTTCTTTGCTTTCGACGTGTTTGGCGCGGTCGACGCGGGACGCGGGATGCCGGAGCAGGACCGCTGGTACTACGAGCAGTATCGGGGTGAAGCACGTTATCGCGAGGACGAGCGCCGATTGCGTCAACACAATCCGTTTCCGGATCGCTGCGAACTGGTGAAGGGGTATTTCGAGGACACGCTCAATAACGAGTTCAAGGAGCGCTTGCGGCGCGAGAAGCGCAGGGTGGGCTTTGCCTTCCTCGACTGCAACATCGCCCCTTCCTATCAGACGTGTTTCGATTTTCTGGTGGAGTTCATGCGGCCCGACCGTTCATTTATTTACATGGACGAATATTTCCTCACACTGGAAGTCCCTGCAATGTTTGCGGAGTTCTGCGACAGGGTACGCGAGCGGCACGGGCTTGCTGCTCGCTACATTCGCAATGCCGGTGCCTTCGGCGCGCTTTTCATCCTGATGCAGGAGCCCCGCATCGCCTCGCCACAGCTCTCTGGCTGATGGAGCCGACTACTACCGTAAGGTGAAGTCGACCCAAGCCGATTCATCCTTGCGGCCGCTATGATCGGAGCACTCGGTGCGAATGTTGCAAGCGCTGCCGACTTTCCCGTCAGAAGCGTAATGCCGGCCGCGGGCACCCTTTGTCCTGCTGCGGCTTTCAATGGCTGGTACGCCGGTGTCAATGGTGGCGGCCTCGCATGGACCGCCAACCGCACCGATCAGGATGCCTTCGTTTCAGAAGCGGCGAGTTACGTTCAGAACAAGAACGGCTGGCTGGGTGGCGGCCAGCTCGGATACAACTATGCGCGTTGCAACATCGTTTTTGGGGTCGAGCTGGAAGGCGATTGGAGCAACACCAACGTAACCACGAGCTTCCTGCCAAATGCGGGAGGCCTGGATCTGCGCGTCCAGCGCAAGTTCAACGGCATCATCACGGGCAAATACCGCACTGGGTTCGTCCTCGAAAATGTCATGCTGTACGTTGCCGGAGGCGCGGCGGCTGCACGGTTTGACACCAATTACATCGTGGGAGGTCCAGCAGCGCCGTTTATCGCGAGCACTGAAATCAACCAGTGGCGTTATGGCTGGACCGCAGACTTCGGCACTGACGTGGCCTTGACGGACCGGCTGACGCTGCGGTCCGAGGTCATGTAAGCGAACTTTCCCGACCGCGAGTATCGGCAGTTCATCGTTGCGGTCGCGCCCCCGGGAGTTGCGCCTTTCTTTAGCAATCACGCACAGCGACTCCATGTGGATCAGCAAGATCGGCCTGAACTACCAGTTTGGTCCGGGTGCGGCATACCGAGGATAGTCCGCCCAAGATGTAAGTCAGAGGGTCGCGGCTCTCGCGTTCGGACGAGTTAGGGTGGCTCGCCCGTCAGCCCGGAGTTCGGGTTTGACGGGCGTCTGCCATCTCGTTTATTGATTTGCCTCTCCCACAAGGAAAGATCGTCTCCTTGTATAAGCTTGACCACGGTCGAGCTTACGCGCGCCGCTATGATCCGGCCGAGGGAAGCACGCAGAATTGGAGGGGAGTAGTCAATGGCTTCGCCAGCTGATTTCGAGCACCTGGATATCGTGGTTCGCAGAAAAAACGATCACTGCCTCGCAGCAATGCCACAGATAAACCTGTTTGCCGCGGCCGGTACGGTTCCCGCTGCTCTGGAGAGCCTGGAAAAGAAAAAAAACGAGTTGATCGCGGAGCTAACCGCGGCTGACTGCCTCGATGATTTCACCATCGCTCCTCGCGATCCTTACCTCTATGCTCCACGTAGAGAGGCAATGTCAGTGCGCCGGAGCGCGCTCGGCTTCATCGGCAAGACACTCGTCGTGGTCATAGCGCTGGTGATCGGCGGCTTTTTCTTTACCCGTTATGCCACGAAGAACATCGATCAGTTGCTCTCGCATCAATTAGCTGAGATGCGCGAAAAATTCGGAAGCGTCGGGGGCGCGAAGTTCTGGGCCAATCTCGAAAAGCAGCTCGCCAACGCAGCGGACCCGAAAAACGAGCTGCCGCCAGCCAGGAAGGAGGCCATGCTCGCGCAGCTCCATACGATTGCGGAGCGCTACCGTCCCTTCGTACGGGAGGTCGCATTGCTTTTCTATGATCCCACGGAGCCGCCCAAATCTCCTTGACATGACTGCAATCGGCACCGTTCACGCCAGAATGCCGTGGCGTTCGCGAATAGCTGCCACACGGCTGCGACTATGGCTTGACGGACTGCGTGTGCAGTGGCGCGCACGTTCTGGCAGCTCGCGGGTACCGTTGATGAAATTTTCGCCGACGGGGCCGCACGCTGCAGCGCAACCGGCCGCGCACTCCTTTGTTCGGCAGGAGCTCTCCGGAGCTGCTGCATTGCTGGGCGCCTTGGAATGGCAGTTCTGGTTCGTACTCCTGATCTCTGCAGTAATCATGCTGGTGCTGCAGGCGAAGGTCACGTTCTGGTACGGCGGCAGCGACCACGCCGATTATCTGAACTACGGCTATTATCTCCTCGGCCAATTGCCCCCGCATGCCCTGCCGCAATGGCGCACACCGGGAATGGGAATCTTCCACATCCTGTCCGGCACCGTGCTTCTGGACACCTGGTGGGGCCTGCGCATCCTGCATGCGCTGATGGGGATCGCCATCCCGCTATTGGTGTATCTGACGGTCAGGCCATTCTCGCGCGGTTTTGCATTGGCGGCCGCGTTGGTCGTGATGCTGTCGATGACGCCTTACATCTATGCTTTTCAGCCGCTCTCGGATCATCTTTTTTATTTCCTGCACGCGCTCGTTTTGCTGCTGTGCGTGACCTATTTCGTCCGCCGGCAGAGCGACAAATATACGCTGTCGATCGCAATTGCGCTCGTTGCCGCCTACCTCAATCTGGTACGTCCAGTTGGCGCGATTATTTTCTGGATCTTTATCGTTGTGGCACTCATCGGGCGGCGCAAGCACTGGCGACCGCTGATAGCCGCCACAGGGCTTTATCTCGCGATCATGGCGGGGTGGGTCGTATGGGACCGCGACTATGGAACGAATCTAGGCGCCATGCCGGGCAATTTCTTCCCGCCTCCCGCACCGTTCACCACGACAGCCGAACGTCGCCTCGCTGAAGCGTATTTTTCACCGGCCGGTCTGGCGCATGCCAGGAGCGAGCAAGCGGCAAGAGATTACCCGGCCAGTACGGCGCTGCGGGACCTTGTGCACCGCTACTTACGTGAGCATCCCGAAAGCTGGGAGCCAGCCAACTATTTCACACCGAAAAGCGTGTTTGCCGACCATGCGAGTGAGTCGGAAAAGCTGCTCGACCTTCTGTTTGCGGATCAGAACTCGCTCTATTTCGGCTACATCGTGCGCACCACGCAGGACGCACTCGGAAAGGAACAGGGGCTTGCGCTGCTGCATGATGTCGCAGCCGAGCACGGTACCACGGGTCTACGCGGCTGGCTCGCTGCGTTCTTCGGTGATCCCATGCGGTTGGTTTTCGGCGTGCTGCCAAAATTCAGCGCGCGCATGACGATGATGACTCTCTATGCTTCGCCTCATTCGACAATGCTGCTCATCGGTTTTCCCGAGCGCATGCTCACGCCCGATCTGGGGCCGGCCACCGCGCGCCTCCTCGAGATCATGCGCACCTTTATGTATGCCTATCCACAGTATTGCCGCGAAAGGACGCACTTTAGTAACTGCCCCGAGGACTATTATCAGGCCGTCGTCAACGAAGCCCGCATTGATGGCAAACTCGACCCTGATCTGATGTGGCAGGTGGAAGGTGAAATCTGGTCGGTGCTTACCTGGTATCTGGGACTGACGCCATCACAGCGGCTCTATCAGAAAATCGACATGGAAATCATTCAGCGTTATCCGCGTATCAGCTTTTTGTTCTATGACAATCTCTTACACAAAACGTTTGTCAAATATTGTGGCACCATCGAGAAGCCCACATGGGAGGAGTTGGCCGTTCGATCCGATGCCATGCCTCCGCATGCACAACAGGACCCGCGACATCTCAGCTCTGGACTGGCGGAAGAGCTCCGGCCCTTTGCAAAGAGCAACGCCCTGACGGCGGCACAGGTGCTGCATGCGGTCGGATTTCTCGCCGCGCCGCTATTCATTGTCGCGCTCGTGCTCGCGCTGCCGTTTTTGCTCAGCCCGCTAACTACAGTGCCAGCTGTTTTTCTCATTCTGGTTTATTTGCAGGAGCTGGCGTCCATTTCACTGCTCTCGCCTGTCTCCCTGCCCCGCTATGAGGGCGCGTTCTATCTCCTGCCATTTATCATTGCCTGCATGCTGTTCGGGCACGCATACGCTACGTGGCGGCGGAAAAAGCACACACAGTCGGCGTCCTCGATTGTGCAATGATGAGCCTAGCCGGACGGATTGCCGAGCTTCACCCGCGCATTTGGCAGTTTGGATGGGGGGCCGTACACCGCTTCCGCTTTCTCTTGCCGCATGACCCGAGCTTCTATGCGTTGCGCCATTTCATTCGCGCAGCGCCGGGGGGGCTTTTCCTCGACATCGGCGCCAATGATGGTATTTCGGCCTTGTCTTTCCGGACGTTCGACCTCAGCTACCGCATCTTCTCGCTTGAGCCCAATCCGCTCCTGGAGTCGAAGCTGCAGGAGATCAAACAATCCGATCCACATTTCGAGTATTTGATAGCCGGGGCGGGAAGCGAACCCGGGATGGCTACTTTTTACGTCCCGCAATACAAAGATGTCCTCCTGCACACCTTTTCCAGCACTGCTATGCACCAGGTTCGGCAAGGTGTTCGTACTGTTTTTGGAAAGTCTATCGCTGACCGGATAAAAATTTTGCCGGTCGAAAGCGAGGTCATCCGCATAGACGATCTCGCCCTCTCACCCACCATTGTGAAGATAGACACGGAAGGTTTTGAACATGAGGTGCTTGGAGGAATGCAGAAAACCATTGCTCGCTCGCGCCCTTTTATCATGCTAGAAGCCGCCTGGGGCCACAGGGATCGGATCAGCAGGTTTTTCGAAGCGCGGGATTACACAGTCGGGACTTACGATAGGCGCTCCGACGCATTCACTCCCGATGTCGCCACGGCCCATCGCAACTGGTTTGCCATTCCCACGGAAAAGCCCCTGCCCGTCACCAAACAAACGTGAGATGCCTATGAGCAATACAACCAGCCAGGTGGAAAGTTACGTAAGGCCTGAACGTATTCCCGAACGGCTTAAGCGACTCGCGCCGGGTGCCGTGGTCAGCCATTCAGGACTGGAATTCGAATGTGACGGCTATCTCGAGGACAGTGAATGGGGCGTTTTTGATCTAACGCATCGCGTGTACGTGCACCACACCTACGATAATTTCATCCCGCTGATCGCAAGCAAGGACGTTTCGATCCTTATCACCAGATTTGGAAGGCTTCCGCTATTCTTTCAGGTCATGACAGCGAGGATTGCGCGCGGACTCTATTACCAGAGCTTCAGCGTGTTCGGCGTGCTATACTGCCATCAGATCGTGCGGCTGAAGCAGGAAGGCGAGAAGACGCGCGTCAATATCGATTGGTATCTGGTCTCGCATTGGTTGTTCAAATTCCTGCATGCGCCATTCAGTTGGCGGCTACGCAAGTTGCAGCTCGTGCAGTACGGGGAGGACGCCCCCCTGCGCGAGCGCCGCCTCGAGCTGCGAAGGCGCGGGCTTACTTTCGTTACCGATCATCCGGACTTCCTCAATGCCAATGATCTCGGCGATCATGTGCTCTTGCCGCCGCAGGCGTGGCCCTTGCGCGTGAAGCTTCCGAAAATTGCGGTCGGCGAAACGACTCACGCTCAGCTCGGCCCGTTCGAACTGCTGCTGCGCCGGGAGCCCGATGGCCTGATGGCCTGGCCTGGCCTGTGCCCGCACGAAGGCGCAAAGCTCGACGCAAGCCATCTATGCGAGGATCAGCTTTCGTGTCCCTGGCATGGCCGAAAGTTCCGCGCCGCCAAGCTCCGGCCCGGCGGCGACGGTACGCTCCGATATCTGGGGCTTGCGATCAGGTGGCAGAACGACGAGCTCGTTGCGGCGCCCGAAGAGCGAAGCGCAGTGGCATCACGAGCGCTGCAATCAGCCAAGTGAGGCGGCTTGCGCAATGCAGGACGCGGCACCGCAGCGCCGAGGCTTGGAGCTGCTCGCGCGTGCCGAGGAAATCGACGAAGTCGACGTAACTATTTTCATGCCCTGCCGCAATGAGGAGGGCAATGTCGGGCGTTCGCTCAACGAGGTGGTGGAGGCTTTCAAGCCTTATCCATACAGCTGCGAGATCATCGTGGTCGATGACGCCTCGACCGACGGATCGGTGGCCGAAATCGTGCGATTTATGAAGGACAATCCTGGCGTTCGAATCGTCCTGAAAAAGAACGCACGTCCGCTCGGTGTCTCCTACAACTTGTCAGACTCAGCCGTGCTTGGCCGCGGCCGCTATTTTCAGTTCATCAGCAGCGCGTTCCAGAATCGGCGCGAAACCATCCGGGCGACGCTAGATCAGCTGGGGAACGCCGATATCATCATCACCTATTTGGATCCGGACTATCGGCCCGCATTGCGCCGCCGCCTCTCGCGCCTTTACAACTGGTTGGTCAACCACATCAGCGGGTATAACATTAGCCACTACCACGGCACGCCACTGTTCCGGCGGGTCGACGTGATCCGCTGGCATTCCTATCGCACCGTGGGGTTTTATTCCGACATGATCACCCGCATGCTCGATGAGGGGGTAAGCTACACGGAGGTGCCCACGGCCGTGCACGACCGTGAAATGGGGAAATCGACCGCACTGCGCACCCGCAACGTCATCTCACTTCTCATCGGGTTTGCCGACATGCTGCTGCGCCGTTTTTCCAAGGACCGCGTCCCGCCACGCCGTTTGCCGCCGCGCCGCTGAAATCCGACGAAATACGCCAGCGTTTAAAATAACCCGCGCAGTTTGCATGACGAAACTCTCTATTGTTATCCCCATCTATAACGAACGGGAAAACGTCGGCCCACTGCACGCGCAGCTGGTCGATGCGCTCGATCACCTGACAAATGACTGGGAGATCGTCTTCGTGAACGATGGGTCGAGCGATGGCTCTGCGGAGCTGATCGACCAGATCGCGGACTCGGACCCAAAGACGAAAGTCGTGCATTTCCGCCGCAATTTTGGCCAGACCGCTTCGATCATGGCCGGCATCGATTATTCCAAGGGCGACATCATCATTACCATGGATGGCGACTTGCAGAATGATCCAAATGACATAGGCGCGCTCGTCCGCAAATTAGATGAAGGATACGACGTGGTCTCGGGCTGGCGCCAATCTCGCAAGGACACGGAATGGGGACGCCGATGGCCCTCACAGGCTGCGAACCGCATCATTTCAGGGATGTCACGGCTGCGACTGCACGATTACGGGTGCACGCTCAAGGCATATCGGCGTTGGACCATTGAGAACGTTCGCCTATACGGTGAAATGCACCGTTACATCCCCATTTACGCAAGCTGGCAGGGTGCGCGGGTGGCTGAGCTCCCTGTCACCCACCACCCTCGTCTGCACGGCAAGTCAAAATACGGTCTCTCTCGCATCAAGCGTGTCCTGCTCGATCTCATCGTGATCTTTTTTCTCGACCGGGCCATGGACCGGCCCATGCAGTTTTTCGGCACCGCCGGCCTGTACTTCCTCGGTGGCGCCTTTTTGGCCGGACTCTATGCGGTCGCGCTTCGCGTGTTCGAGGGTGTGTCCTTCATTCTGACTCCCCTGCCACTGCTCGTTTCTCTGCTCACCATAGCAGCCCTGCTCTGTCTATTCTTCGGCGTGCTCGCGGAAGTGCAAATGCGCACTTACTTCGAAACGCGCAACAAACGCGCGTACCTCGTGCGTGAAACCAGAAACATGGACTGATCGCGATGTGCGGTATTGCAGGCTTCCTTCGAGAAGCTGGAGCACCCGAAGAGCCGGACGCGCGCATGCTCCGAGGGATGTTGTCCCCGATTGTGCATCGCGGCCCCGACCATTCCGGAATTTACATTAACCGGAACGTCGCATTGGGGTATGTGAGGCTCGCTGTTATCGATCCTCAAGGAGGGCAGCAGCCCCGCGTGGATCCGCTGACCGGTGATGCGCTCGTTTTTAACGGGGAGATTTATGGCCATGCCTCTCTTGCGGCCCGGCTGCAGTCAATGGGCGTGCAGCTCATCGATAAGTCCGATACCGAAGTTCTGTTCCGGCTGCTGCAGCGCGAGGGAGTTCACAAGACGCTCGCGAACATAGATGGCATGTTTGCCTTCGCATTCTACGAGGCGCGCAGCAGTCGGCTTTACATCGCGCGAGATCGCTTCGGCGAAAAGCCGCTCTATTATCTGCATAGAGGCCAAGCGCTCGTCTTCGGGTCGGAACCCAGTGCGGTCTTTGCACACTCCGCGGCGCGTGATCTCGACATCGATCTCGATGGGGTCGCCACCTACCTGCGATTTGAATACCTGCCGGGAACGCGCAGCATCTATCGCAATCTGCACAAATTGCCGGCCGGTCATCTGTTGACCTATGCCTCGGGACGCCTCGAAATCAGCCGCTACTGGCGACCCGAGATCGAGGATGCCGGGTTTGTGCATGCCGGTGATGACGAGAAGCTCGCAACACTGGACGAGCTCCTGAACGATTCAGTGAAAGAGCGGCTCATCGCCGATGTCCCCGTTGGCGTATTTCTTTCCGGCGGGATTGATTCCTCGCTGATTGCGGCGCTCGTCGCCACATACAGCTCGGGCCTGACTGCCCTCACCATTTCGCTGCCGGATGCAAACTATGACGAAGCCCCCGCGGCCCGCATGTTAGCGGATGCTCTCGGGTTGCGGCATCGCGTGATCAGGATCGATGACCAGAAGCTTCAGGCGGCGTTTGAGGTCATAGCAGCGAAAATGGATGAGCCCCTTGCCGATTCATCGCTGCTGTTGACCATGGCGTTGTGCACGGCGGCGCGGAAGGAAGTGACCGTCGCGCTGGGTGGGGATGGCGCGGATGAGCTGTTTGGCGGCTATATCAGCTTCAGGGCAAATCATGCCGCGCCCGTCTTGGCGCTTTTGCCCACGATCCTCGGCCGTCTTGCCAGACGCGGACTCGATCAGATCGATCATTCCTCTTATATGAGCGCACCCTTTCTGCTGCGGCAGTTGAGCCAGGCCTGCGGTCTTGAACCAGGAAAGCAATGGGCTGCCTGCATGGCGCCTTTTGCGGACGAGGAGCTTGCCCGCCTCTGGCGACCTGAGGCGGCGCAGACGCTCTCGGCAGACGCCGATCCAATAACTCCGCTGCTCGTCGGACGAGGGCAGAAGCGTTGGTCCACGGCTGAGCTTCTTTATGTTTTCACGCAGAGCTATCTTCCGGAAGATATTTTGCAGAAGGTTGATCGCGCCGCGATGTATACAAGCCTCGAAGTCCGCTCGCCTTATCTGGCGCGAAAGTTCTCGGAATACAGCTTGAAACTCCCCTCTTCCGACAAGGTCAACCTTCTTGCCAGCAAGCGCCTCTTCCGCAAGCTCGCCTGCAGATACCTTCCAAAAGAAATCATCAACCGAAAAAAGCATGGATTCGCCGCGCCGATTGCGCGACTGCTCCGCGGTACGCTGTGTCTTCCAGTGGGAGAGACGATCCTCGATCCTCATTCTCCGCTGCGGGAGTGGTTGCAAGCGCGCGAAATCGAGCTTCTATGGAATGCGCATCAGTCCGGTACTCGCAATCACGCAAAGAAAATCTGGACACTGTTCTGCCTTGCGACCGCGCTCCACAATTCACGCTCGCGATTGCTGCAGTCGCGCGCGTCTGCCCGCGAGATCGCGGGCGCCGGGGTGCACTGAATGGCATTCGACGCGCAAGTCCGCGCGGGCTCGCCCGATCGGTTCGGCTATTCCTGGTCCATTTTTCGCGAGATCCTCCCCGAACATCGCGAGCAGTTTCTTGCCTGGAGCTCCGCGTTGGCGCGGGAGGCATGGCGAGGCGCCTTTTTCCTAGATGCTGGATGCGGGATCGGCCGCAACAGCTATTGGGCAATGGCTGAGAGTGCCGCCGGCGGCGTTGCGATCGACGTCGACGAGCGTTCGGTCGAGATCGCGCGCAAGAATCTCCAGTCTCGTCCCAGCGTGGAGGTGCGCCAGCACTCGATCTATGAACCGGTTGCACACGACGCGTTCGACATTGTGTTCTCAATTGGCGTTATCCAGCATCTCGCGGAGCCCGAACAGGCGCTCGGCGCACTCACTCGCAGCGCGAAGCCGGGAGGCGACGTGCTGATCTGGGTGTATGGGGCGGAGAATATGAGCTGGTTGATTCGCTTCTTCGATCCGGTGCGGCGGACGCTGTTCAGTCGATTACCGCCCTGGCTCACATATCACCTCAGCCTGTATCCGACTGTGGCGCTATGGCTGTTCCTCAAAATGTGGCCGGTGCGTCTGCAATATTTGCGAATGATCAGCAGATTTTCCTTTGCTCACCTGCGCGTCATTGTCTTCGATCAGATGATCCCCCGGATCGCGAATTATTGGACACGGGCACAAGTGGAGCGGCTGCTGGTCGATGCTGGGCTCGAGCAAATTCGGCTCGTTTGGGTGAACGAAATGTCCTGGTCGGCGGCAGGGCGCAAGCCACGCACTGCCACGTAGCCAGCCGCTAGCGTTGTGGCTTTTGCGCCAACACGAGCGCCGAGACGCCGAACGGCGGCCGGATAAGCGGCGCGGTTATGATATCAAAATGAAATATGCCTGAGAGAATTGAATTTATCAGTCGGTTGTTCAGCTGGTTCTCGCTCTCGAGTTCTATGCGCAGAAGGCGCATGAGCTGTCGTGCGCCCCAAATCGGAGCGAACAGCAAGTAATTGAAATAGTAAGACCGTTGCGGGGTAAAACCGGCGGCTTTGGCCACATTGAGCAAAGCGGGCAAACGGTAGCGGCGGAAATGATGGGAAACGTCGTCCTGAAGGCCCCAAAGACTGGTAAAGGCCGGCACCGTCATTAGAACCCACCCTCCTGGCCGCAGCACGCGGTGCAACTCAGCCATCGCCGGCCCGTCATCTTCCACATGCTCGAGCACGTCGGTGGCAAGGAGAAGGTCGAAGCTCGCGTCCGCAAACCTGATTTTGCAAACATCGCCTTGCTCGACCGGCCCCAAGCCCTTCATGTTGCAGTAGCGGGCGGCATCCGCGCTCGGATCCAGGCCGACAACCGAATGAAAGCCAAGCTCGCGCAGCAAGCGGAGGTTGGTGCCCGTTCCCGTGCCGACATCAAGCACCGCAGATTGCAGCGGAATGCCGGCCTGCCGAATTTCGTTGGCGAAGAGGCGGCGCCGGCCCACAAACCACCAGTGATCGGCTTCGACCTGTGCCTCTACCGCATAAACGGATTGCTCCAACGACTGCTCCGGCTCAGCCCGTTGATGGCACAGCTCGGGATCGTGCGGCGGATGACGCCATGATCGCCATCACCAGCCCGCCCGGAATGCTCACAAGCAAGGCCAAGAGCCCGAGCAGAATGGAAACCGAGAGCGAGACGGTCGCAGGAACACGTACCAACCCGAACAGTCCGACCATGCTTGCCTCGCGCAAGCCCCAGCCGCCGACCGAAATAGGGAGGGTGATAACCAGAATGACCAGAGGCGAGAGAACCATCGTGTCGATGAGATCCAGCGAAACGTCGGGGCTGCGCATCACAACGAATATGGCCAGGGCGTTGCACAGAGGCGCCGCAACGGAGATCGCGAGCAGGACCATTGCGATGCATGGTCGCCGACAGATCGACCATAGGTCATTGGTGACGTGCATCACCGCGCGCGCCGGACGATATTTGTACCACCGAGCGGGCACTTTCGCGGCGAGCGCGATGAAAATGGAGAGAGCGAGACCGGCAACAATTAGAAGGGATGCATCATAGCGAAGCGGCGCATCGGCGACGCGGTTGTCCAGGAAAGGCAGCGTCGCGGCAACCAGCAACAACAAGCCGACGAGTGCCGCCGCGCGGTCGAGAAGGACGGAATTCACGCTCTTCGATGGGCGGAGCCCTGCACGGGACAGAATCCACATGCGCATGCCGTCGCCGGTGATGACGCCAGCAAACAACGAGCCTGCAAAGAGGCCAATCCAGTACGCCTCGAAGGCGCTCACGAGCGAGAGCGCACCGCCGAGGCAGCGCAGGATGAGGTGCCACCGCAGGGCGGCAAGGAGCGGTTGCAGCACGGTCAGGAGTAGGGCCGAGATCAGGCCCGGCACGGGAACCAGCCCCATAGTTTCAACCAGTTGAATCTTCAACTTGGCGAACAGGAGCGCCAGCACGCCGGCGGCGACGCCGAGCTTGATCAGGGAGAAGAACAATAGCCCGAACCCGGGCCGAGCTCGCGCACGGCCGGTCCGCTCCGCGCGTGGCGGGGACAGCGTCCAGGGCCAGCGTAGCGGGACTTGGCTGCGCTCTCATCGTTTGGCGCCCTGCTGCGGCTTCTCCAAGGCCGAGAATAGCATCTGCGCCTCGGCGATGAAGGGACGCCAGCGCGCGACGAGTGTTTGCAGATTCGCGAGCGCCTCGCGCCTCTTGTCGGCAGATAAATCGTTCTGCGGATCGGCGGCGCGCGCAAGCATCTGTTCCAGGTCGGCCCACAGACCGGGTCCACCGATCTTTCTCAGCGCGTCGACTCTTTCGGCAACAACGCGCTGCACGTAGGCGGACGCGCATACCACAACCAGGAGAACGACACCGGCCTTGCTGGCGAAGGAGGCAATGCCGGACAAAAGAGGGAGCTGCGGGACCGCGATGGCCCGCCCCACCGTCCTGCTCTGCCGAGCAGTAATCGCGTGGCCGAAAATCATGCAACCGACAATCAGCGGCAGCAGATAGAAGCTTGCCTCGTAGCGCATGGCGCTCCACGGCG
>JBKPOZ010000140.1:0-6386 GCA_046733355.1 Pseudomonadota bacterium
CATTATGGCCGGCGGGCACCTTCGAGCGCGCCTATGCGGCCAATCGCGCATCGGCGGTCGAGGAAACCCTCGAACATGACCCGGTGGCGTCGGCCGTGCGCATGCTGATGCAGGGCACCGAGGAGTGGTCGGGCGTCACCAAGCACCTGCTCGCGAAACTGGGCGAGATCGTCGGAGAGCAGACGGTCAAGTCGCGCGAGTGGCCGCGCACCGAGAAGGCGCTCACCAACCGCCTGAAGCATCTGGCCACCTTCCTTCGTCGAGCAGGTATCACGGTCACCTGGGCAGAGCACAGGACGAACCACGGGCGGGTTGTCACCATACGGCACCACCGCCAGCGAGAAGTACCCGGCAGAACCGTCACAACCGTCGCAACCGTCACCGAACAGCAAAATCAATAGAGTGTTCCATGGCTTAGATGGTGTGACGGTTGCGGGCGCGAGAACCGTCACGGCGCCAAAGCGGCTGCCAGTGACGGTGCAGACGACCGCGGCACAACCGTCACGCCTACCGTCACGGAAAAAGCTTTTAAAAACAAGGGCCGTGACGATAGTGACGGTAGTGACGGTACTTCCCCCACTTCTTGCTGGTCACACCTTAGTGACGGCCTGGGGGACATCCCCGAATTCCTCCGCCGAGAAGCGCAGGCGCCGTTGCGTGGTAATCCGCCCGCCCTTGGCCCACCCGGCGATAGCCTGGACGATTTGTGCACATGACCGCCCGCGCACCATCGGCATTCAAGCAGCGTGACGTAACGCGAGCCGTCAAAGCCGTGGCTGCCGCGGGTGTGGATATTGCGCGAGTTGAAGTCGACCGAGCGGGGACGATCCGCATAATTGCGCAAGGCTCAGAGCCGAAAGGGGAGGGCAGGGAGGTCAACGAATGGGACCGTATTTGATGCGCCGGCCGCCGAAATACGTGCATGGTTTCATTGATCGACATGGTAAGCCGCGGTTTTATTTTCGCCGCCCCGGCTTCAAGCAGATACCCTTAGCGGGCCTTCCGTGGTCACCCGAGTTCATGGCCGCCTATGAGGCGGCCTTAGCTGGGCAGCCAGTGCCTGTTGGCGCCGCCCGGACTATTCCAGGGACCATGAGGGCGCTCGCTGTGAGCTACTTCAACGGCGCCCCCTTTCGTGCGCTGCGCGCCAGCACGCAATATGAGCGGCGCGGCGTCATTGAACGGTTCTGTCGTGAGCACGGCGACAAGCGTGTAGCAACACTGCAGCGCCACCACATCGTGAAGCTGATAGCGGTGCGAACCGCGCAGCCGGGAGCTGCGAATAGCCTGCGCAAGGCTCTTCGTGAGCTAATGAAGCACGCCGTCGAAATCGGGTTGCGGTCTGACGACCCAACCCGTGACGTGAAAGCCATCAGCAGCAGCTCGGGCGGGCATCACACTTGGACGGAGGACGAAATCGAGCGCTTCGAGGCCCGCCATTCGGTCGGTTCTCGTGAGCGGCTTGCGCTGGCGCTATTGCTGTATACCGGCCAGCGACGTGGCGATGTCATCCGGCTCGGCCACCAGCACGTGCGCGGCGGCGTCCTATCCGTGCGTCAGGAGAAAACCGGAATCGAGCTTTCGATTCCATTGCACCCACGGCTCGCCGAAGTCATCGCGGGGACGCAGCGCGAAAATTTAACTTTCCTTGTCACGCATCGTGGCAAGCCATTCGGTGCTGTTCCGTTCTCGACGTGGTTCCGTAAGGCGTGCAACGCTGCCGGACTTCCATCACGGTGCTGTGCGCATGGTTTGAGAAAGGCTGCGGCTCGGCGGCTCGCGGAAGCTGGCTGTTCAACATTCGAGGTTGCGGCGATAACCGGACACGCCTCCTTACGAGAGCTTGAGCGCTACACGAAGGCGGTCGCGCAAGGGAAGCTCGCTGAATCGGCGATGGCCAAAGTAGCGAAACGGTGAACATCCATTGGCAAACTTCCCGATTGGTTTGCCAAAGAGTTCTAAAAACCGTTCTCCATCAATGGGCGATTCATCAGATAACAACCCCGCATGGATCGATACCGCGGCCGCCATGGATTAGCCGGTAAACCGTCATTCCGGCCGAGGCCGAAGACCGAGAGCCGGAATCCATAACCCCAGGCCCGTGGTTATGGATTCCGGGCTCGCCACTTGCTTACGCTGCGCGGCGCCCCGGAATGACGCTCCTTGTGCGCCGCCGCGGCGGTATCCTAGAGTCTTTCTGATTTGAGGGGTGCACATGGCGCACGAGCCGCGATTTGCCAAAGAATGGCATCGCTGTTGGGGGTATGTCTCCGACGTCGCGCTCACCTTGTGGGTGCTGCGTGCGCCCGTGGCCGGTCTCATCGCCGGATATCTCATCCTCTGGTTCACGCCGCAGGCACAGGATCTACTCGTCGACCTGACCAGTGCCGGATGGACCGCGCATTTTAAATTCTTTGCCTTGGTCATTTTCGTTTGGGCAATGCCTACGGAATATGCGGCCACGATCCTGCTTAATACGGACGAGCGCTATTGCGCCCCGATGGACCGCGCCCGCTATCAGTTCAGGCACTGGCTGCGCGCATGGGCGCCACCAATCCTTGGGGCGCTCGTGTTCGTCTGCATGCTCGGCTCGGTGTTCAGGTCGCTCGACAATGTGCCCACGATCCACGTCGAGCATTATACCGAGCAGACGAAAGAGCAGCTCATTCTGATCGCACTGGGACTTTTCGCTACGCTCGTTGGCTTCTGGTCTTACGTCAAAGCGCGGCCGCAGATCGCGGCTGTGCCGGCGCTGGAATGGGCCGAGCGCATGGCCGGCAAGGCCCTGCTGCCGATTCGGCGTCATTTGCCGCCCATCTTTGCCCTGAAGCGCAATCCCGAAGGATGCAGCGAGATCGAGAGCGATCTCGGGCCGGTGCTGCTGATCCTTCTCTCGATCTTCTTCCTTGCGCTTCCCATGGCTTTCCCGCTCGAGTTTGCCGGATGGTTTCCGCGCGCTTCCGTCGTGCCCTTCGTGATCGGCGCCTGGATCCCGCTGCTTTCCTTCCTTTCGGGCCTCGGCCGACGTCTGCATTTTCCGATTATCACGATCGGGCTTGTCCTCAAGACGTTGCTACCACTCGCCTTGTCCCCCAATTACGAGATTCGCGTCATTCCTCCCGCGCAGAGCAGCGCAAGTGCGGCACTGAATCTCAACGAGGCGGTGCGGCTCTGGAAACGCGCGAACCATTGCGACGGCGAAAGCGCCAGCGCCCAACCTGCGGCGCAAGCATGCCCGCGTCCCATCATCGTCGCCGCGGCGGGCGGTGCGAGCAGGGCTGGTTTCTTTACCGCAAGCGTGCTCGGCCAACTCCTCGACCATCGCTTGCCCACGGAGGCGGGGGCGCCGGGCTGGGCCGGTCAACGGCTCTTTGCGCTCTCAACCGTTTCGGGAAGCTCGGTCGCCGCGGTAATGAGCGTCGCCGCCATGGCTGCCTCGCCCGACCAGAAGCAGCCATGCCGCAGCCGCGCCGGGCAGCTTTGGTTCGGCGGCGGCAGTCCATTCGACAGTCCAATTTCCGAGTGGCGCGATTGCCTGGAAACCCTCATGTCGGGAGATTTCATAACTCCCGTCTTCGTGGGCCTGATGTTCCACGACAGCGTCCGGTTCTTTCACCTCGCCGATCGTGGATCATTGCTGGAGAATGCCTTCGAGCAGCATTTTACGCGCATGCTGGATCGTCGCGCGGCCGCACCCGCTTGCGCTCACCCCTCCTGGCTCGAATGCCCGTTCATGTCGTTGCGGCCGAGCGAGGAGCACTGGCTTCCCTTGCTCGTGCTTAACGGCACCTCGGTCGGGTCGGGACAACGCATCGTAACGACCGTGCTGGACAATACCTACAACCCGAGCGAACGCTGCCCTTATCCGGCGCAGGACGGCGACTGCCATATTTTTGTGAGCGCGTTCCGCTTTCACGATCTGCTGCAGGGCGAAGGTCGTCCCAAAAGCCCGGATCTGCAAAGTACTGCGCGCAAGCTGCGCGACGTGCGGCTGAGCACGGCGGCGCACAACTCTGCGCGTTTTCCGTTGATTTCCCCACCCGGCGAGATCTACGACGTCCATAATCACGTCGTCGATCGCATGGTGGACGGCGGTTACTTCGAAAATTTCGGCGCGCAGACTGCAACCGAGCTTGCCGAAGCGATTGTCGCGATCGATCACAAGCTCAAACCTTTTGTTCTGGTCTTGTCGAACGATCCGACCGTGCCGGAGCTCGAGAATCTGGAGGGTGGAGCAAATCCCCATCAGGCCGAGCGCGCCGAAGAGGGAGCCTGGATCACCGACGTGTCGGGTCCCGTCAAAGCCTTCATTCACACGCGTAACGCGCGCGGCGTGCTTGCGGTCGACTCCATGCCGGCGGCGCTTGCACGCGGGCATCCGGACTCCTGCAACGTCGTGCAGCTGCGCGTCTGGTACGAGCGCAGGACCGCGCTTGAAGCGCGCGCAATCTCCATGAGCTGGTGGTTGTCCAAGCCGGTGCAGCTTTACTTGCACCAGCAAGCAAGCTTCGGCCCGGATGCGCGAGTGCACGAGACGAAAAAGAGCCTCGCTCTGAACGGGCTGGCGGTGAAAAACCTGATCCGCGCGCTGGACGAGCCCCCCTCAGCGCCTGAAGAACGCCGCCTGGCCGCCGCCCGCAAGGGCTTGAGCGTCGAGCGGATCACAGCGGGTCCGCAGGGGGCGGGTTGCGATGATACCGCGACAACTTCAGCCCAGCGGTGAGCCTCCCGCTCGTATTTATTCTGTCGTCTTGCCGGGCTTGACCCGGCAATCCATCTTCTTGCGAAAAGATGGACCCGCGGGTCAAGCCCGCGGGTGACGGGCGAAGGCTCTGCGCTCAACCTAGTCGGAATCTGCCATAACTACCGAGTCTTCAGCTTCTCTGCCATGCGCGGCGCAAAATAGGTGAGCACGCCGGCCGCGCCGGCTCGCTTGAATGCAATGAGGCTCTCGACCATGGCGCGCTCGCCGTCGAGCCAGCCATTCTGGGCGGCGGCCATGATCATCGAATATTCCCCCGACACCTGGTAGGCGAAGGTCGGAAAGCCGAAGGCGTCCTTCACCTGCCGCAGAATATCGAGATAGGGCATGCCGGGCTTGACCATCACCATGTCGGCGCCTTCGGCGATGTCGAGCTCGACTTCGCGTAGCGCCTCCTCGGCATTTGCCGGGTCCATCTGATAGGTGCGCTTGTCGCCGATCAGCGTCGCCGAGGAGCCGACCGCGTCGCGGAAGGGCCCGTAAAAGGCGGAAGCGTATTTCGCCGCATAGGCCATGATGGAAACGTCGGTGAAGCCGTTCTCGTCCAGTGCGGCGCGAATGGCGCCGACGCGGCCGTCCATCATGTCGGAGGGGGCGACGACATCGCAGCCGGCGCGCGCCTGCACCAGCGCCTGCTTCACCAGAACGGCGACCGTCTCGTCATTGACGATCGCGCCGTCCCGCAGCAGGCCGTCATGGCCGTGGCTGGTATAGGGATCGAGCGCCACGTCGCAAAGCAGCCCGACGTGCGGCACTGCTTTCTTAATCGCGCGAACGGCGCGGCAGACGAGATTATCCGCATTGACGGCCTCGCTTCCCTCGTCATCGCGCAAGCCCGGATCGGTATATGGGAAAAGCGCAAGACAGGGGATGGCGAGATCTGCCGCGCGCTCCGCTTCGCGCACCGCTTCGTCGACTGAAAGCCGCTCAATGCCCGGCATCGACGGAACCGGGATGCGCGCGCGCGAGCCCTCGACCAGAAACAGCGGCCAGATGAGATCGTCGGCAGTCAGCACATTCTCGCGCACGAGGCGTCGCGCCCACTCCGCCTTGCGGTTGCGGCGGGGGCGCGCGGAAAGTTGCAGGCGCGCGGCGTCCGCTTCGGCAGCAGGAACGCGCGCCTCTGCGGGCCTTCGAAACTTCACTGGCATCAACGACATCTCCTTGCCGTCCAATGTCCCAAACGCTCCCTGGACATAGCTGCCGGAACCCTTGCACTGGCCGGCCGCAATCCGGATATACCCGTTTTTTGCTGTCAGTGGAGCGGCACAAGCATGGATTTCGAGCTCTCCGAGGAACAGCGCGCCATTCAGGACACGGCGCGCGCCGTCGCGCGGGAGCGGAAGATGCCCTTCGCCCGCGGATGGGACGAGGACGAAATCTTTCCCGCGACGACGCTGCGCGAGGCCGCAGGCCTCGGCTTCGGCGGCATTTACGTCGGCGCCGATGTGGGCGGCTCCGCGCTGTCCCGCCTCGATGCGGCACTCATCTTCGAGGAGCTCGCGCAGGGCTGCACGTCCACCGCCGCCTATCTGTCCATTCACAACATGGTGGCGGCCATGATCGATATCTATGGCAGCACCGAGCTTCGCCTGCGCTGTCTGCCGGATCTCTGCAGCATGGC
>JBKPOZ010000141.1:0-7611 GCA_046733355.1 Pseudomonadota bacterium
ATATGAATGAGCGCGTGTTGAATGGGCCAGGGGGCGTCGCTATTTTCGGCGCGCCGCGCGATGGGGCGTAGCCAAGTGGTAAGGCAGCGGATTTTGATTCCGCCATGCGGAGGTTCGAATCCTCCCGCCCCAGCCAATTGATCTCGCTACGCTTTCTCGGATTTCATGTTCACAGTTTTGCGTGTAGTTGGGAACGCAGTTGGGAGATTTTCGTCCTCTGTTTGATCTCGATATCGATTGAGCTTGGCGATTGCATTGTCAGCGACCTCTACGTCTCGTGGCAGATAGTGCGCGGTCAGGATCGCTTGCACGTCACTCGGCTTGTGGCCGGTGATCGAGTAAATCTCGACCTCATTGCACCCCGCGCGCGCCAGCGTCACAACAGCGGTGCCACGCAGATCGTGAAATGTGAGCCCGCGAATGCTCGCCCGCATGGTCGCCTTGCCCCATGCGCTCTGAAATCCACTCTCGCTCCACGGCTTGCCTTCGCTATTGACCAACATGATTGGGCTCTGCCGCAGCGCTGCGTCAAGCGCAGTCTTGAGCACGTCGGCGACCGGGATCGGCACATAGACCCCCGTCTTCCTCTGGCGCAGCTTGATGTACTTGCCGTCGTAAGCGCTCCACGGCAGCCGCAATAAATCCCCTTGCCGCTGCCCAGTGTTGATTGCGAGTAGCATCGCCAGCCGCAGATAGGGCGGAGCGACTTGCAGGAATTGAGCGACGTGCTCGTCATCCCAAATCTTATCGACGCGAGTACCGTGATAGAGTTTGCCACCCTTGGCGCAGGGATTGACCGTAATCAGTGCACGGTTATGCGCCCAAGACAAAATGCGCGCCAAAATGCCATAGGCATAATCGGCTTGCCGCAGTGACTTTTGCGCCAGTTGATCGCGCCATTCGAGGAATAGCGAACGCGCGCGCGGGTCGGCGAGGGCCTTGAGCGGAAAATCGCCGAAGGCACGCTCGATGCGCTTAATTTGCTTGATGTAGTCCCGCCGAGTACGGGCGGAGATGCCGTACTTGAATTCGCCGCTCTCCTGAAAACGAGACAGAAGAGCTAGCAACACCCCCCTAGGTGCCTCGATCTTGCGCGCCACCGCCTCGTTGTAGCTCGCATGAAACTCGGGATCACCGGGCTCGCCCCGCAACGGCGGCCCGCCCTTCCAGGCGTACCAGTAGGTTCTGAAACTGCCGTCCGCGAGCTGCTTGCGGATCGAGTTAATGCCCTTCAACCGGACGCGCATTCCTTCTCGCCCTTCTTGTTCAACCAAACATCCAAATCATTACGCTCGGCCGTAGTCGGCTCGCCGATCTTGACGGTGATCAGTCCCGTCGCCGGGTCGACGGTCAATGCCGCAATCGGCAGCGCCATGGTCCGCGCGGCGCGGACAACCTTGTGCAGGTGGCTCTGCTTGAATGTTGGCTTGGTTCGGGTGGGGTTGCTCTTCGAGCCTCGGGGTCTGGCCATACGGGTCACACTCCGCATAAATGCGGCGTTGTCCCCAGAGCACAGCGACCAATATCCCGTGCTTAATGGATTTTCGCGGTGCTGTACAGCCACATTTTTTGCCAAACTTAAGCCGTCGATTCGTTTTTCATTTTTGCGAGATGACATGCGGGGAATCGGGCGATTCCACTTCCGGGTTCTCTCCCCCGCCGCGGCAGGGAAGTTCTGCGCCGGGCGATTCTTTCGTTGTGCCTGAGGCGGCGAGCCGATGAAGGAGGAGCCATGACGAAACTCAAAATGCCGCCCAATTGCCTCGACGTCACAATATCTCGGGACGAGGGTCGCGATCATTGGAGCTCAAAAGCCGGCGCCGAAGGACCCCGTGCATGAGAATGGCGCCGGTGAGCCGGCCAGCCGCCGAGCTCATCCGGATTGCTCCGTGAGCTCGCAGGTCCTGAACACTGGCAAGCTCGGGTCCTGATCAGCGACCAAAATCCACGCCGTATTGCTCGTCACACCACTTGTCGCCGAGCAGGGCCCGGGTGTTGCGGTTGATCTCGATTCGCTCTTCCGCCGTGGGCGGCGGTCCAATCCGCTTCCTCATCGTCTCCTCGATGGCGACCCGCTGCGCGGGGGAGATGTGCGCGCCCAGGCCGTCGAACCGTTGGGTGATCTTATCCCAGAGGTGTAGGCGCTGTGCCGGCACCCGCAGCGAGCCTTCGTGGAAGCCCGCCAGGTAGGCGAGGTGCCGTTGCCTGACCTTGCCGTTGACGCGCCGATTCTCAACGAGGAGCGCGCGCCAATGCGTCACGTCATCGCCGTGCCAGGACCGATAGATCTCCCGGTTGCGTGGAATCCATCGAACGAACATCGGTGTAGTGTCCAAAATTGGTGGCGCCTGCGAATTTTATACACCATGCAGTCTTCATCTCGCGCCCCTCCGGGATGACGCCTTCATGCCGAGGACTCCGAGGGCTTCGCCGATCTCTGCCCCGGTCGCATCCTCTCCCGTGGACAACTTCGGCGAGGACTTCACCGAAGTCACGTCCTCCGCCCCCAAGGCGTCACTGAGATCGTCATCCGGATCGGACATGTGAATCTCGTCGAGCAGGTCGAGGGCATCGGGCTCATACTTGGCGAGCCGCTTGATCACCTTGATGAGAAGCGCCTTGAGCCGCTCGGTCTCGAAAGTCACGGCAGGCTTTTCCGGCTCTGCTTGGGCGGCAGATTTATTGGCAAACAAGGACAAGGATCGACCGGCGCTCAGCTTTCACAGCACGCTATGGCTTCTCTTGCGGCGTTCCTCCGTACCGGCGAGCAAGTTCAAGAAACGTGAGCCGAAGGTGCTCATCCTTGGCCTCCTCAGCCAGCGCAAGGCATTCCCGGGCAAACGGTTCATACTGTTTGGCATCGGGCGTGAACCACGGCCGCCCCTCAGTGATCATGATGCCGCCGAGGCACTCACCCATGGCCAGTGCAACATCGCGATAGACCTCCCGTATTTCATCTTTCATATGCAAAAGCTTGCCCGCATACAGGACGATGAACGCCGCAGGCAGCGCAATCTCGTTCAGAGCCAGAAGAAACCCTGCCTCTTGAAACACTGGGAAACTAAATGGTTGCCCGATAAGGTTGTGATGGGCTTGGGGCTTTGAAAGCGGGCTTGCGTGTATCGACAACGTGGAAAATCTGCCGTACCGCCCTTCAGTAACGGGAAGCGGAGCATTGCGCGCCTCTAGGGCCAGCCGCACCTTCACGGGAGAAAACATCTTCTTGCGCGTACCTTCATCAACGCTTTTCCATTCAGCCAGTTTTACTTTGTCCGTATCGAAAAGAGCGAGAAGGTTCGCCGTCTCGCATAGGCTCCGAGTAGACGACAACGATTGGTCGTAGTAGCCGCTCTTCGCCAGGCACATCGCTGAGGACACAGAACTGGTGGCGCACCCGATCAAATACTCAAGGCAATGGTCGCCGCCGGCGCAGCCCCAAACGCAGGACGCGGCGCCGTCCAGGAGCCCGAGCGCGATCCCGAGTGCTTCGTAACACTGTGGTGCTTTGGCGCCGAGGTTTGGCATCGCCTCCATCGTCGCTGCGGCGCAGTCAGTCTCAAGCCGAGCGATCCCCTCAAGGATTTTCCCGCCAGTCAGCTTATTGCCTATCATTCACCCATAGCCTTCCACCGTGTGCCCCGGGCTCGCCAAGGGCAACAATCTGGGAACACCCCGATAACACGGGCAAGTTACATTTGCAGAATAACATGCTCATGAGCGGCCCGCCTGGCGCCGGCAAGTCCATGCTGGCGGCGCGGGGAGCAAATCGTGGTGGCGCTCGGGGTGAGCCAGCGGATGGTCAGCAAATATCTCGCAGATTTAATTTTAGAACCCGGTTCAAAATTACGCCTTGGGCGTAAATCAACCAAACCGCGAGCAACCCGAAGGGTGCTGGTCGCCCCCAAGCAGCGCGCCGAAGGTTCGCTTGCGCAAAGGCTGCTCGACTTCGCTGCGCTCAATCCGAGCTCAGGAAGGGCACATTTGCCCGAGCATGAGCTTGGCGCCCCACCGATAAACAGTCGCTCACATGCCCGGAAAAGAGCGCTCTGCGGCGCTCCCATGCGGATGCCCGGCCCTCCATCCGTGCTTGGCGCCGTCCATCCGGGCTACGAGGAGACCTGCGATGATCCCGCCTCGGGGCGGCATCGACATTGCGGTGCTCGGCCCGATGCTCCGGCGCAACGCGCCGAGCCTCGAAGGATGAGCTGGCCGAATCGGCTGGTTGCGGGTGATCGACATTGCGGTGATCGAGACATTGCGGTGATCGAGAGACATTGCGGTGATCGACATTGCGAGCGCGATCATGCCGAGGGAACTTCGGCGATCCGGCCAGGCGCGAATCGGATTCGCACCGCGGAAGTCGAGCTCGAATCCGCCGCAGAGCCGCGGCCAAGCCGCTCATCCGGGCGCCCATCATTCCGCGCGAGAACTTCCGGCCCGGGGAAGTGGTCATGCTGCTCCTGGCGCCGGGCCGCATCCAGGAGCGGAAGCCGTTTTCGGATTCCCGCTTTGCCCAGAGCAAATCGGCTCGTGCGCATTTGCTCTATGGTGCCCAACCGCGCGTGCCATCATAGGATGAGGCGCAACCAGCCCGGCGCCATTCTGCACAAATCGTAGAAGTCGGACATCCGCAGATTCGAATCTCTCCTTCAAGGCGCGAATCTCATCCTGCGCTCGCGCGCGGTATGGGAATTCTCCGCGCGAGCGCGGAGTTTCCGGAAGTCATCGTGATATTCGGAGACCCGGACCCTCGGAATTTTCGCTGTACGCCTTTCTCTGAGGCTCGCAGGTCGGCCCTTTCGACCGGATTCGGCCTCCCGGGCCGTTTCCGGCAATCTCGAGGATTTGCGCCTCGGTGGCGAATCCAGGCGCCAAAATGCAGTGAGGGCCGGCTCGTCAGCCAGCCCTCGAAGTCGTTGCCTTGCGTCGCCTTGCCTTGAAAACCCGAGCCTCGGCGCCGTCGCGCCGGCTGGGTGGTTCCAATCGCGAACCGTGGGCTACGTAGCACGGTCTGAGGCGGTGTCAATTCAAAAAAACTGGACGTGACGTCACGCGCATGGGGGCGCATGGGCCATCCTCTTGGTCCCAAAACTGCGCCAGGGTCTGCCGGTGCTCAGTGAAGAACCTCTGCACCGCACGGGGGTTTCTGCAAATGTTCATGAGCTGTTGGTACAGCTCCGGGTGCTCGTCCTCCAGCCTTCTGCCGAACCGCGATAGCTCGTAGACGGGCCGCCCTCCCCGTATGCCGACCTGCCGCAAGATCCGGGCGCGCACCAGATTATCGACCGCGCGCTGCACGTCTTGGATGCTTGGTTTCATTTTCATACCTCTCAGTTGCTGCCCATCAGCGGGACACTGCGGCCGTACGTTTTGCGCTTGTGCTTCGCCTCCGCAACTTTGCCGGTGTTGCCCGCAGGCGTGGCCGCGAGCGCTTCGAGCTCGGCCTTGCCCGGATATTTCGGGCGCCCGACCAGCAGCAACGGGGGAGAAGCGGGCGCATCGCGCACGCGCGCCTCAGCCATCGCCACATAGGCGGGATTCACGTCGATGCCGACGTAGCGGCGGCCCATGCTCTTGGCGACGGCGCAGGTAGTGCCGCCACCCACGAACGGATCGAGCACGAGCTCGCCGGCAAAGCCTTCCGTCGCGGCGTAGGTGTAGAGCTGGATGAGCCGGCCGGGCAACTTCGAGGGGAACGGCGCCGGATGGCCGCCCTTGCGTTGCACATCCTTGGGATAGATGAACCAGACCTGCTGAATGAGGTCGTTGTGCTCCATGAGCGTCATCTTGTTCGCTTCCTTCACATGCTCTGGAAATTTCGGTGGCTTGCCTGGCCGTACATATACGTTGATGAATTCGATGGTGTTGCACTCAAGGTTGTTGCCCGGGTGCGGATAGGCTCCTTGCATTCGCTTCGACGTCTGCTTCTGCCAAATGAAAAGGCTGAAGCGCCGCAGGTCCGTCTCTTGCAGGATGCGGTGCTCCATATCGGAGGCAATGTTCTTCAGGTGCCGAGTGTGCTGCTTAATCAGGTGCTTGGGGATCGGCACGATGGGAGCGTTGATGCAGAGCTTGCCGTTGGGACGCAGCACGCGTGCGCACGCGTTCCAGACCGATTGCATGTCGGTGAGGTAGGCGTCGTAGGACGGCCACGCACATTTTCCCTGCTCGTATTCGACGGCGGTCCAGTAGGGCGGCGAAGTCACGATCAAATCGATGCAGCCGTCGGGGAAGGTCTCGAGCACCTCGGCCGCATGGCCGACGAGCAGGCGATTACAGAGTTCGTTCAAAGTAGTTGAGGACATTCGGCAGCTCCTTGTGGAGCCGCGAGGGGCGAGGGAGGCGTGGCAGAAAAAACGCCCGGGCGCGCGCCTTGCGGCTGCTGACCCCCGGCGGCGTTCCCCTCGAACGCCTAGTGCTCTTCCAAGGCTTACATATCAAATAATGCCCGCACGGCGCAACGTCTTAACCCGACCGACGACGGCACCGGTCGTTTTGCCAAGAAGGTTCGCGATTTGCGCGGCGCTGTAGCCTTCCTCTCGCAGTGAGAGCAGTCGCTCAGTTTCGTCTGGCCGCCAGCGCGCGCACCACCATTCTCTCTCGACATATCGCAAGCCGATTTTTGAATCGAAAGGTGCTGCGGCTTCTTCATCGCTCATATGACGTAGCCTTCCCATCGATCAATCTGCATCGGGGGATCTTTACGTGACTTCGCGCGCACTTCCGCCGCGCGTACCTTCGCGGCCTTCGCGGCCGCCTCGCGTGCCCTCGGCGATCCTGAAAATTTCGTTCGCACGCGTGAGCGTGTCGCTCTCGCGGCACAACTCTCCCATGATCAGAGCGGCCTCATCCCCGTAGAGTTCTTTTCTCGCATCCAATTCACGAGCGAGCCTGAGAATTTGCTGCTCATTTCCCGCAATGGATCCGAGTTGGGGTTTGGGGCCTATCCATTTGGAAGCTGAAGAAACTATTCCCTTAGGCGATGACTTGATCGCAATCGGAACGATAGCTGCCGGACTCGTCATGGTTGGCCTTGCGCAGCCGTTGCGTCTGCTCCTGAGATTAGCCGCAGGGCCTACCTCAGGGGCTTGAGCCATCAGGCATTTTATGCATTTCGCTGTTCCGAGTTTGCAGCGGGGCTTCTGCCCCGCGTGATTCGGCTACACGTTAATTAAACCAGCCTCTCCATTTGAACCATACAAGCGGTACTAACGCGCTCAGAGCGATAACGGCGAGCCCAAACGGGTAAACCCCATGTCCAATTCAGCTCAGGCATGAACTTGAAGTTCATGCCATAGATCCCGGCCACTATCGTTGGAGGTATTCCCACGACCGAAACAATAATAAGCACTTTAAATAGATCGTTTTGTTCAATGGTGATAAATCCTAGAACGGCATCCAGCAAAAACTGCACTTTGTTTGAAAGATGGCCCTCATAGTCGTTCAATGACGCGACGTCCTTCACGACTGCCCCTAGCCGAGCCTCGAATTCGGGAATGATCCAAGCCTGGTGGACACTCAGGACGAACGGCGCTATCCGGGCTATTCCCAATATTACATCGCGTGCAAGGGCTAATCGGTCCCCGGTCGATCCCACCATAAAGAGGATGC
>JBKPOZ010000142.1:0-32805 GCA_046733355.1 Pseudomonadota bacterium
CGCATGCGGCAGCTGCAAGGAGCGCAAGCATTGCAAGCAGCAAAAAACTACGGCGATGCGCCGCCCGCGCAATGACAAAGATCGCCAGAACGGCGCTTGAGGCTGCGGCGACGTGCTGGGGCGCCCACGCGACCTGATAGAACCAGCCGCCAAGGCCCCACGCCGGAAGAACCAGCCGGTCCACCGCCTCCCAGCCGAAGGCAAACACAAACAGCGGCCGGACCGAGCCGGAGACAGCGAACAACAGGGCCCAGCCGCCGCTCGAAGGGCGGCCGCTGAGCCAAACCGCAAGACCGGCCATCAGCATCAGCGCGGCAAACGCGGTGACCCAGGCGAGCGCGGCATCCGCCTCCCATCCGCTGATTCGAGCGAGCACGGACAGCTCGGCGGCACTGAAATGCCAAAGGTAATAGTAGGCGAGCGGCGCCGGCTCCCCTGCCGCTCCGAAGAACGGATTTGTTGCTGGAAGCCCACCGCGTGCGATCTGGTCGATGATCGCGACCTTCGCGTGATCGAATATGGGCATGGCAAGCGCGATCCCATCTGCCGTGGTTTTCGGAATGAGGACGGCTGCGGGCGCGACCGCGATGATTGCAGCCGTCGCGACCACCCATGCCGGCACCGAATGCGCCGCCTCATGATTGGGCGCGGGCCACCATAGAACAAGCAAACTGAACCCGAGCATGATCGCGCATACGAGAGCCGCCGAGCGGAAAGAAAACCCGATCAGCAGAAACACCGCCAAGGCTGCGGCGCTCTGCATGGCCCAGCCGAGCGCCGGCGCCAATGCCCATCCGGGTCTTGCGCCGACGAGATGGCGCGCGAACGGAAAGCCGAGCAGCGTGCAGTACAGCGTAACCGCAGCGGCACCGAGCACGACGTGAAGCAGCGATGGCATGGATTTAACGTCTACTCGTCATGGCCGGGCTTGTCCCGGCCATCCACGTCTTTATTGCGGGTCAAAGACGTGGATGCCCGGCATAAAGCCGGGCATGACGCCGTCGCGAAGGTTACAGGCTCCAGCGCAGGCCGCAGTTCGCGCAGGCGGTGGGAGGCGCGTCGGAAAGGAGCGCCTCGCGGAAGGACTGATAAGCGGCCCCGTTCCAGATTTCGCGCAACGACTGCTGCGTGGCATTGCCCAAGGTGTAGTTCTCATAGCCGCGCTGGGAGAATGGCGCGATGCAGCAGGGAAGCGCTCGGCCATTGGCGGTGATGTACATCACGGTCCACGGCCGCCGGCACAAGGACCACGGTGTATCATCCTCCGGGCCCGCGAGGCTCAGGCCGGGCTCGCTTGCCGCGCCCGATGCGCTGAACGCGACGCCATAGGAGCGCGCAAGCGCGGTGGCCTCCTCGAGATAGGCCGCATCCGCGCGCGTCATGCGGTCAAAAAGCGCCTGGTCGGGCCGCGCATGTCCGATCGGATCGTGCTCGAAGAACACCAGGCGCTGCAGGTATACCTCTTTGATGCCGATGTCGGCGGCGAGCTTCACGAAGGCGGGCAGCTCGGCCATGGTCTCTTTCAGGCCGGTGAGCCAGGCGGAAACGCGCGGACGCGCAAAAGCCTCGCGCTCCTGCAGCGCGCGAAATGCGCGTACGTTTTTGACGATGCGGTCGAAATAGTCCTTACCACGAATGGCTAGATAGGTTTTCGCGTTAGCGGCATCGAGCGAGACGCGCAGCTCGTCAAGCCCGGAGGCAATGAGCGCGCGGCCGTTTTTCTCGTTGAGCACCGTGCCGTTGGTGTTGAACAGCACGTACACGCCGCGATCCTTGAGATAGCGCACCATCTTCGGCAACGCCTTCACCAGCATCGGCTCGCCGACGCCATGCAGCACAGCGCGCTCGATCTCCGGCAGCTGGTCAATGATGGAGGTGAACAGCTCCCAGCTCATGTCGGCGGGAGGCTCGAGCTCCGCATAGGTGCGCGGGCAGGTGGTGCAAAGAAGATTGCAGCGGTTCGTGGTCTCGAGATAGACGCAGACCGGGCCACGCGCGACGCGCGCATGGCGCGCGCCGTCCGCTCTCTCGAAATAGCGGCGCGGATCTATCGCCCGCTGTGTGGCTGCCGTATGCAAAACCCCTCCGCCGGCGAAACTGACGAGAACACGATTGCGAGATTACGATCCTTCAGCAATGCGCGTATGCGAGTGCTGGAATGCTCCGCCGCATAACGCTCCAGCCCGCCTGGCGGGTCCGTGTCGTTTGAAAATTCGGCAAAAAGCCGCTGGAGCGAGACAACGTCATCTACATCGTACCACGTCGGAAGGACATGGGCGGGCAGGCCGATTTCCGCGGCGCGCGCAAGCGTCTGTCGCGTTACCTGCTCAGTGCTCCACGCGATGTCCTGGAACAGGCGGCGGTGCGCGGTCTTGAGCCCCAGGAGATAATAGCCGCCGTCGCTCGATGGGCCGAGTACGGCACGATCGCCGGGAAGGGCCAGCGCCCGTGCGGCATCGATGAGCAGCGATGTCGGGAGCGTGGGACTGTCCGCGTTGAGGACGATGGCGCTTTCATGCCCGAGCGCAAGCATTTGTTCGATCGCAGAATAGAGACAATCGCCGAAATTCGGCTGCCACGCTTCCAACAATCCGAATGGCTGCGGCATGATCCTTCTGAAGAATGCGGCCGATGGCGCTCCCGGCGGACCATAGGCCACGTATCCGCGAATAGCTGTGCTGCTGCCTGCCGCGACGATATTTGCGGCGACATCCTGCAGAAACGCGGTGTTGAGCGCAGCAGCCTGCTCGAACGTGAGGGGAGGGCAGAGCCGCGTTTTCGTCTGTCCGGCAATCGAGGCCTTGCCCATGATGGCGATGCCGCAGGCCGGCACATTTTTGGCAGAATACGCGCGCTGCATGCGACGTGAGCCCCGCGATGCCAGATCGGTGCAGACCAGAACACCGTGGCGGTGGTTTTGTCGATGCAGCCCCGATCAAATATTCGTTGAAGATGTCGAAAGACGACATAGCATCCGAGCCGAGCCAGTGCGGCAAACACGGTGCGCACCCTCTCCCCCGGGGGCAGGGGTGAGGGGATCACAGGACTGTCGAAACTTAATGCCCTACCCTGACCCTCTCCCCTATGGGAGAGGGGAGCAGACCGAGTTTGCGGCATGGGCAGACTTGGGGGTAAAGTGGCTCGATTCGCGAGTGGAATGCTGGGATAGAGGCATCCCGGCATTCGCGTCGTCGCGGGTTCTGGCGGGCCACATGGCGCGCCTGGAAAAATGCGGCCAATGGGGCAAGCGGGAATGCCGGACGCGTTCCGGACCACCGCGGAGAGCTTGGGGGCTCGTCCGCTAGGCAGCGGATTCTGCACGGCCGCGGCGGCCGGTGCGGCTGCGCTCCTTACATTGGAGGGCGCATGCGCGCAGGACAATGCTCTTACAAGCGGGCCGGTGCTCGACGCCTATTTGTCTGCGTTGCTGCTGCTTGACCGTCACGAGATCGCGGCGCTGGCGCTGACCCTGGGCTTCGTCGCCTTTGCAGTGACGACGGCGATCCTGCTGGTGCGCACGCGCCGGCGGCTGGCGGAGCTCAGCGCGGCGAAACACCACGAGGCGATTGCCGGGCGCGCCGCCATTGATCGCGCCTACGCGCTCCTGCTTTCCGAGCCGCAGATTCTGCTCACCTGGGGGGCGAGCTCCGAACACCCCGACATTCTTGGAGATCCCGCCCTTATCGCGGGATCCGCGAACGTGCTCGCATTCGATCAGTGGCTTGCCCCCGAGACCGCGCGCGAGCTCGAGCGCTCCCTCGATGCGCTGCGCGCGCGCGCCATGAGCTTCGCGATGACGCTGACCACGCGGGCCAATCAGCTGATCGAGGCCGAGGGCCAGGTGGTGGGCGGCTGCGCGATCCTGCGTCTCCGTGCGGTAAGCGGCATCAAATATCAATTGGCCGAGCTGCAGCAGCAGTACCAGAAACAGGTCGCCGACAGCGCCGCGCTCCAGGCGCTCGTCGAGGCCGTACCGGCACCGGTCTGGCACCGCAATGAGGCGGGGGAGCTCGCCTTCGTGAACGAGGCCTATGCGCGTGCGGTCGAGGCGAAGGATGCAGAACAAGCGGCCGAAGGCGGCGTCGAGCTGTTCGACCACGCAGCGCGCGCGGAGCTGCTGTATGCGCATCAAGCCGGCACACGCTATCACGGACGCCTCGCCGCCGTGGTTGGAGGGCAGCGCCGTAGTCTTGATGTCATCTCGACTCCGGCGCCGCACGGCAGCGTCGGCATCGCCATTGATGCGAACGAGGCCGAGCTCATGCGCGCCGAGCTCGTGCGTATGCACGATGCGCAAAGGCGCACGCTCGATCAGCTCGCCACCGGCGTTGCCATGTTCGGAGCCGATCAGCGGCTTACGTTCTATAACGCCGCGTATCGGGCGCTCTGGGATCTGCCTGCAGATTTCCTCGACCAGCACCCGACCGACGCCGGCGTGCTCGACCGGCTGCGCGGGGCGCGCAAGCTCCCCGACGAGCAGGATTTCCGGCAGTGGAAGAGCTCGCTGCACGAGGCCTATCGGGCGGTCGAGGCGAGGGAGCACATGTGGCACCTGCCGGACGGCCGCACGCTGCGCGTCGTCACCACACCCAACCCCGAGGGCGGCGTCATCTATCTGTTCGACGACGTGACGGAGCGGCTCGACCTCGAGCGCCGCTATGACGCGCTCATCAGGGTGCAGCGCGAGACGCTCGATAACCTCACCGAAGCGGTCGCTGTGTTCGGCAGCGACGGGCGCTTGCGCCTGTTCAACCCGGTCTTTGCGAGGATGTGGCAGCTCGAGGCGCAGCTTCTCGAGCAGCGACCGCACATCAGGGCGGTGAGCAGCGCGAGCGAGCACCTGCATGCAGAGCACCCGGTATGGCAGCGCATGCGCGGCACTGTCACCGCCATCGACAACCGCGAGCCGGTGATCGGCCGCATCGAGCGCGCCGACGGCACCGTAGTCGATTGCGCCACCACGCCGCTGCCGGACGGCGCCACCCTCGTTACCTTCCAGGACGTGACTGACACCGTAAACGTCGAGCGGGCGCTACGCGAGCGCAACGAGGCGCTCGAGGCCGCCGACAAGCTCAAAATCGATTTCGTGCACCATGTCTCCTACGAGCTGCGCTCGCCGCTGACCAACATCATCGGCTTTGCGCATTTTCTCGGCGATCCCATCACCGGCCCGCTGACTGACAAGCAGCATGAATACCTGAGCTACATCACGGTTTCGACCAACGCGCTCCTCGCCATCATCAACAATATCCTCGACCTCGCCACCATCGACGCCGGCGCCATGGTGCTCAACCTCGGTCGCGTGGATATCCGCAAAACCATGGAGGCGGCGGCCGAGGGTGTGCAGGACCGCCTGGTGCGCAACGGCATTCGGCTCGAGATTCGCGCCGCGCCGAACATCGGCGCCTTCGTCGCCGACGAGCGGCGCGTGCGCCAGTGTCTGTTCAATCTGCTCGCCAATGCGGTCGGCTTCTCGCCCTCGGGCGAGAGCATTGTTTTTTCGGCGCAGCGGCTCAAGGATGCGATCGTGTTCTCGGTCACCGACCGCGGCCCCGGCATTCCGCCCGAAGTGCGCGACAAGGTGTTCGACTGGTTCGAAACGCACTCGCTCGGCTCGCGTCACCGCGGTACCGGGCTCGGGCTTTCGCTGGTGCGCTCCTTCGTCGAGCTGCACGGGGGCTCGGTGAGTCTCGAATCGGCGGTGGGCCGCGGCACCACAGTGACCTGCGTGTTCCCGCTCGGCCACGCCGCCGAGCAGGCCGCCGCGTGATCGTTAAACCCGTCAAAGTCGGACTGTGCCACAACCGCTCACGTTAATCCGTCATCCTGAGGTGCTCGGCGCACCGCGCCGAGCCTCGAGGGATGCGGCCCGGACCGGGGCCGTGCATCCTTCGAGGCTCGCTCGCTCCGCTCGCTCGCGCCTCAGGATGACGGGGTGAGAGAAGTGCAGCAGCGGCATGGTGCTGACGACCGCGGGCACGTCGAGCTTCTCGGTGGTGCTGCCCGACGAGCACGCCACGCGCCGCCTCGCTCTCGACATCGCGAACTCGCTGCAGCCGGGCGACTTCGTCTCGCTGTCGGGCGATCTCGGCGCCGGCAAAACCACCTTCGCGCGCGCTCTCATCCGTTATCTCGCGGGCGACAATTCCCTCGAAGTGCCGAGCCCCACCTTTACGCTGCTGCAGACCTACGAGCTTCCAGGCTTTCCGCTGGTGCATGCGGATTTCTTTCGCCTCGCGGGCTCCGCCGAGCTCGCCGAGCTCGGCTTTGACGATCTGCCCGAGCATGCGGTGGTGCTCGTCGAATGGCCCGATCGCGCGGCAGGCTTCCTGCCTCCCGACCGCCTGGACGTGGCGCTCACCCTCGCGCCCAAGCTCAAGCTTGAATTCCGCCACGCACGCGTGACCGGCTATGGCAGACTTGGCCCGCGCGTCGATCGCATGGCGGCGGTGCGCCAGTTCATTGCCGAGAGCGGATACAGCGAGGCGCTGCGCGCGCGCGTCAAGGGCGATGCCTCGACGCGCAGCTACGAGCGCCTGGTGCTTGGCGAGCTTCACGTGGTCCTGATGAACTCGCCGCGCCAGCCGGACGGGCCGCCGGTGCGCGACGGCAAACCTTACAGCGCGATCGCGCATCTCGCCGAGAGCGTCATTCCGTTCGTCGCCATGGCCAATGGCCTGCGAGACCGCGGGCTATCGGCGCCGCAGATCCATCACGCCGACCTCGACCAGGGCCTCCTCATCCTGGAGGACCTCGGCGATATCCCGGTGGTAAGCAGTGAGCCACCCGTGCCGATCAAGGAGCGCTACGAATGCGCGGTCGATGCGCTCCTCTGGCTGCACGACCAGCAGCTGCCCGACGCGCTGCAGGTCGCCCCGCATGTCGAGCATCGCATTCCCTATTACGACATGAACGCCTTTTTGATCGAGGTCGAGCTGCTGCTCGACTGGTATCTGCCGCGGCTCGGCGGCGCGCTCGCCGAGAGCGAGCGCGAATCCTTCCGCGCGCTCTGGCGCGAGCTGTTGCAGCCCGCGATCGATGCGCCGCCCACCTGGGTGCTGCGCGACTTTCATTCGCCTAATCTGTTATGGCTACCGCGGCGCAGCGACATTGCCCGACTGGGTGTACTCGATTTTCAGGATGCCGTGATGGGTCCTGCCGCCTATGATCTCGCTTCGCTGCTGCAGGACGCGCGCGTAGACGTTTCCGAGCAGCTGGAGCTGGCGCTTCTTGGCCGTTACGTGCGCGGGCGCCGGCAGAAGGAGCCGGATTTCAACGCCGCCGGCTTTATCCGGATGTATGCGACGCTTGCCGCCCAGCGGGCGAGCAAGATACTTGGCATTTTCGCGCGGCTCGACGTCCGGGACGGCAAGCCGCAATATCTAAAACACCTGCCGCGGGTCTGGGGCTATCTGCAGCGGGCGCTGAGCCACCCGGCCCTGGAGGGTCTCAACGCGTGGTATATTGCCCACGTGCCCGCCGTCAGCAGCATTTGATGATGATGCGTCACATTCCCTCGGTAGACACAGGCCTGCTCCCTCTCCCATTGGGAGAGGGGTGGCGTGAGGGGTTAAGGCTTCTCCAAAGTTCCGTCCCCCCTTACCCCAACCCTCTCCCCGCTGGGGAGAGGGAGCGCGCCTGAGTTTGGGGGAAGGCGCGAGAATCAGATGCCCACCTCGCCCACATCCGCGATGGTGCTCGCCGCCGGCCTCGGCACCCGCATGCGCGCCTTCAACGGGTCTCTGCCAAAGCCACTGGTACGGGTCGGCGGGAAGGCGCTGCTCGATTACGTGCTCGACCGTCTGGCGGCGCAAAGTGTCGACCGCGCCGTGGTGAACGTGCATTACCTAGCCGACCAGATCGAGCAGCATCTCGCCTCACGGGCGCGCCCGCGCATTGTCATTTCCGACGAGCGCGCCGAGCTCCTCGGCACCGGCGGTGGCGTGATCAAGGCGCTTCCCATTTTGGGCGATGCGCCGTTCTTTCACGTCAATTCCGACACCATCTGGATCGATGGCGAAAAGCCCAATCTGGCGCGGCTTGCGGAAGCATTCGACGCAGCGCACATGGACGCGCTCCTGCTCCTCGCCTCGAGGAGCACCAGCATCGGCTATACCGGCGCGGGCGACTTCTCCATGGATACCGAAGGCCGGCTCGCGCGTCGCGGCACGCGGGAGAGCGTGCCTTTTGTCTATGCGGGCGCGGCCATTCTCACGCCGGCATTTTTTTCCGAGGTGCCGCCCGGCCCCTCCTCCATGTCGCCGCTCTTTGACGGCGCGATCCAACGCGGCCGCCTCTTCGGCGTGCCTCTCGGCGGCACGTGGATGCATGTCGGCACCCCGGACGCGGTGCGCGCCGCCGAAGCGGCGCTTCTTTCAGTCGGCGTGCGGAGCGGGGACAGGGAACCACAGCAAGCGGGGAATGAGGGTCAGAGGCCAACGCAATCGTAAAACATTGCAGGATTCGCGCGATCTCGCCTTGCAGCAAGCAAGTTCCGGGAACTGATACAGCGCTGGGTGCGTTTCCACACAGAGCCCTAGGGCTCGATCGGCCGGAGCTAAATGCGCACACAGACGCTATCCTTCGGCCGCAAAGAAGAACCCGGCGCGTAATCTCGCCGGGTTCTTCCATGAGGGCTGCCTCTTCGGCTCAGTCACCCCGATTGATTACTTACAACCGCACACTGAACCGCTCGCGCTCTTGCTCTCCTATGGTTCGTAATTGAGAGCGGATCGCCCTGCCCCTTTTACTGCCACGTCCATATAATCCGGCATGCCGAATCTGCGCGTCTTCAGCATACCGGCGGGCGCGCCGTTTCTGCCGACGCTCATCCGGGCGCTGATTGCGGGTGAGCTTGTGCCGGGCTTTCCGACGAGCGGCGATCCCCTCGCGCTTGCGGCGGCGACGATGTACCTGCCCACGCGTCGGGCGTGCCGGCGCGCGCGCGATTTTTTTCGCAATGAGATTGCCGCGGATGCGGCGATCCTGCCGCGCATCGTGGCACTTGGCGACATGGACGAGGACGAGATCGTCTTCGCGCAGGCGGCGACCGGCGAGCTCGCCGCGCCCGCGCTCGAATTTCAGCCCGCGCTCGCGCCGCTCGAGCGGCGGCTCCTGCTTGCGCAGCTGGTTTTGAAATGGGCGAGCGGCGTTGCGCCTGCGGGTGCGGAGGAGGCGGCGCTCGTGCCGCAGACGCCGCTCGCGGCGCTCGCCCTCGCCGATGACCTCGGCCGCCTCATGGACGACATGATCACGCGCGCCGTGCCGTGGGAGCGGTTCGACAAACTCGTGCCCGACGAGTTCGACCGTTACTGGCAGCTCACGCTCGGTTTCCTGAAAATCGCCCGCGAGGCGTGGCCGACGATTCTGCAAGAGCGTGGCGTCATCGAGCCCGCCGCGCGGCGAGATGCCTTGCTGCGGGCCGAAGCGGCGCGGCTCGCTTCGGGCGAGGCGGGGCCAGTCATTGCGGCGGGATCAACGGGATCCATGCCGGCGACCGCGGAGCTGCTTGCGACAATCGCAGCACTGCCGAATGGGGCGGTGGTGCTGCCGGGGCTGGATAAGGAGCTCGATGAGGAGGCATGGGGCATGATTGGGGGCACAGCGGAAGCAGGCCCCCTCCACCAGCCTTCGCTCGCTGGCGCGAGCTACGGCTGGTCCCCCTCCCCCGCTCCGCTACGCTCCGCAGGGGAGGATGGCGGGCGCGGCTCGGCCTCAGGACAGCTTAGCTTTGCGTGGGAGGGAGAGCGCGAGCCGGCGGCTGCGGTATCGCATCCGCAATTTGCGATGCAAGCCTTGTTGCGGCGGATGGGGATTACCCGCGATCAGGTTATTGAGATTGGGAAAAAACATTCGGGCTCGCGCGAACGCCTGGTGTCGGAAGCCATGCGGCCTGCAGCCACAACGGACCGCTGGCAAGAACGCGCGCGCGCGCGCGCGGCCATTGACACCATGAGCGTGATCGAGGCGGGGCACGCGGAGGAGGAGGCGCTCGCCATCGCCATCGCGCTACGCGAGGCCGTCGAGGAGGAGAAGACCGCAGCGCTGGTCACTCCGGATCGGGGCCTCGCCCGACGCGTATGCGGGGCGCTCGCGCGATGGAATGTTCATGCGGACGATTCCGGCGGCGAGCCGCTGGTCAACACGCCTGCCGGCTCGTTTGCCTGCCTCGCGGCGGAAGCGGCGCTGCTCGGGCTTGCGCCGGTGACGCTGCTTGCGCTGCTGAAACATCCGTTGATGCGGCTTGCGAGTTCGCGCGCGATCAGCGCGCTGGAGCGCGCGGTGCTGCGCGGCCCGCGGCCGCGGCCGGGCAGCGCCGGGCTTGCGAACGCGCTTTCGGCGTTGCGAGACGAGGAGCTGCATCCCTCCGATCCGCGCGCGCGGCTTAGCGAGGGCGAGCTGCGCGCCGCGGCCGAGCTGGTTGAATGCCTCGGGGCAGCGCTTTCACAGCTGGAGAACGTCCCGCTGGAGCCGCAGCCGCTCACGGCGCTGGCGGCGCGTCATCAGGAAGTGCTCGAGCTTCTAAGTGCGGAAGTGGAAGCCCCCTCGACCGCGCTGCGCGCGATCCCCCTCCCCCGCTCCGCGCTTGGCCCTCCGCAGGGGAGGATGGCGGCGGCGTTTGCGGGCCATGACGGAACACAGCTCCAGCAGGTGTTTGAAGACATCGCGGCGCTGCCAGCGGATGCCGATGTGCTGATTGCTCCGGCGGATTATCCCGAGTTCGTCAAGGCGCTGGTCGCAGAGCGCGTCGTGCGCGTGCCCGAAGCGGCCGCTGCGCGCGTGCGCATCTACGGTCCGCTCGAGGCGCGTCTGCAAAGAAGCGAACGCGTGGTGCTCGGCGGCCTGGTAGAGGGCGTGTGGCCGCCCGAGGCGCGCTCGGATGCCTGGCTGAGTCGGCCGATGCGCCGCACGCTGGGGCTCGATCTGCCGGAGCGGCGCATCTCGCTTTCCGCCCACGATTTTGCAGAAAATCTGGGCGCGCCCGAAGTGATCCTCGCCTACGCGTCGCGCGCCTCGGGCGCGCCCACGGTTGTCTCGCGCTTCGTCCAGCGCTTCGCAGCCGTTGCGGGCGATGCGGCGTGGAACGCCGCGCGCGCGCGCGGCAACAAATACGTGCGCTGGGCGCGCACCCTCGATCAGCCGGCGGCACGCGAGCGCATCGAACGACCGAGGCCGAGGCCGCCGCGCGGTGCGCGCCCCGCTTCGCTCTCGGTCACCGAAATCGAGACCTGGCTGCGCGATCCCTACAGCATCTACGCGAAGCATATCCTGAAACTCCCCGTGCTCGAGGCGGTCGACCTCGAGCCCGGCGCGTCCAATCGCGGCATCGTGCTGCACGAAACGGTGGGCGAATTCAGCAAAGACTTTCCCAACGAGCTGCCGGAGAATGCGGCGGCGCGGCTTCTTGAAATCGCCGCGCGGCATTTCATTGCGCTGGGCAATTTTCCCGAAGCGCGCGCGTTCTGGTGGCCCCGCTTCGTGCGCATCGCCCACTGGTTCGCCGCCTGGGACGCGGGGCGCCGCGCGCGAGCGGCCGCCATTGCAGCCGAGGTGAGCGGCAAGATCGACATCGCACTCGACTCCGGGAGCGCGTTCACGCTGCGGGCCCGGGCAGACCGCATCGAGCAACTCGCCAACGGCCGCTATGCCATTCTCGACTTCAAGACCGGGCAGGTGCCCTCGGACAAGCAGGTGCAGGTCGGCTTCTCGCCGCAGCTTTCGCTCGAAGCGGCGATCCTGCGCGGTGGCGGATTCTCTGAGATACCCCCCGGAGCATCCGTGGCCGAGCTCGTTTACGTCGCGCTCAAGGGCAACGAGCCCCCGGGCTTCGAACGAGCCTTGAAGGTGAAAGATTGCGACGAGCATGCGGACCGCGCGCTCGCCAAGCTTCGTTCCGTCATCACCAAGTTCGACAGCGAGCAGCAGCCGTATCTGCCTCTGGTGCGACCTATCTGGAAGGCGCGCTACGGCCCCTATGACCATCTCGCGCGCGTGAAGGAATGGTCGGTGGGCGAGGAGGAGGAGCAGGGGCCCGAATGATATTCCAGCGCGTGCATCGCGACATTCCCGAAGCGCTTCGGCGCGTTCAGGTGGAGACCTCGAACCCGGACATCTCCGCCTGGGTCGCGGCGAATGCGGGCTCCGGCAAGACGCACGTCCTGGCGCAGCGCGTAATCCGGCTCCTCCTTGCCGGCGTTGAGCCCGCAAAGATTCTTTGCATCACCTTCACCAAGGCCGCGGCCGCGAACATGACGAACCGCGTATTTGAAAAGCTGCGCCGCTGGACCGCGCTCGACGATGCGGCGCTGCGCGCCGAAATGCGCACGATCGCGGACGTCGCGCCCGACCAGCCCCTGCTCGCGCGCGGACGCAGGCTGTTTGCGCAGGCGCTGGAAACGCCCGGCGGGCTCAAGGTAGAAACCATCCACGCCTTCTGCGCCCGCCTGCTGCGCCAATTCCCGTTCGAGGCGAATGTGCCGGGCCGCTTCGAAGTGCTCGACGAGGCCGGCCAGGCGCAGCTCCTGCGTGACATTAGCCTGGGCGTGCTCTTGCAGGCCGCGCAAGCGCCTGACGATGCGATCGGCCGCGCGCTTGCCACCGCGATGGCCTTTGCCGCCGACCGCACGTTCATGGAGGTGCTCGGCGACGCCGTGCGCAGGCGCGATGTCATCCACGCTTTGGTGGATCACGACGGCAGCATCGAGAACGTGATTGCCGCGTTGTGCGGAACGCTGGGCCTTGTCGCAGATGAAACTTTGGCCGACGTCGAACGCGAGATGACGGAAGGCCCTCTTCTGCCATCCTCCGAGTGGGCGGCCGTGGCCAAAACACTCGAAGACGGCCTGAAGACCGACAAGGAGCACGCAGGCCGGATCCTATCTGCGCTGAAAGCGAGCGGCTCGGAGCGGGCGAACATCTATTTGGACGTGTTCTTCAAGATCACGGACAAGACGCCGCGGCAGCGGGTAGCGACCGGCGCGGTGGAACGCGATGCGCCGGAGCTCTGGGCCCGTCTCGAGCGCGAGCGCGACCGCCTCGTGCCGCTTGTCGAGCGGCGGCGCGCCATCTGGTGCCGCGACCGCACCGCGGCGCTGGTCACGGTCGCCGAGGCGGTGATCTCGCGCTACGAGGCGGAGAAGAACCGGCGCGCGCTTTTGGACTACGACGACCTGATCGATCGCGCGCTTGCGCTGCTCGGCGAAAACCGCGCCGCCTGGGTGCACTACAAGCTCGACCAGGGCATCGACCATGCGCTCATCGACGAGGCGCAGGACACGAGCATCAGGCAATGGGAGATCGTGCAGCGGCTCACCGCCGAGTTCTTCGCCGGGGCGGGCGCGCGCGCTGCGCGCCGCACGGTGTTTGCCGTGGGCGATGAGAAGCAGTCCATTTTCTCGTTCCAGCAGGCAGCGCCTCGCGCATTTGCCGAGAGCGCCGCCCATTTCGAAAGAGCGCACAACGCCAGCGGGCGCAAATTCTTGTGGCGCGAGTTCAAATATTCGTTCCGCTCCGGAGCGAACGTACTCGGCGGGATCGACGCGGTGTTCGCGTCGCCCGAGATGTGCCGCAGCGTCAGCTCGGACGCGCACATTCCGCCGCATCTCGCGCTCGCCGATGCACCGCCGGGCGCGATCGAGATCTGGGAGCTGCTGCAGCCCGAGGAGAGCGAGCGCGAGGAGGTCGAGGCGTGGGATGCGCCGTTCGACGAGCTCTCGGAGAAGAGCTCGCAGGTGGCGCTCGCAGGGAAAATCGCCAAGAAGGTCGGGCGCTGGATCGGCGACGGTTGGCGCGCCGGCGACGTGCTCATCCTCGTGCGCCAGCGCGGCCCATTGTTCGAGGCGATCATCCGCGCGCTCAAGGACGCGCATCTCCCGGTAGCCGGTGCCGACCGGCTGGTGCTCACCGAGCACATCGCCGTGATGGATCTGCTCGCGCTCGCCGACGCGCTGCTGCTGCCCGACGACGATCTCGCGCTCGCCACCGTGCTCAAAAGCCCGCTGTTCGGGTTTACCGAAGACGAGTTGTTCGACATCGGATGGCAGCGCAGGTCGTCGCTGCGCGTGGCGCTGCGCGAGCGCGCGGCGGTCAATGCGCGCTGCGCGGAGGCCGCGCACGCGTTCGATGCGATGGCCGGGCGCGCCGCGCACGAGCTGCCATTTGCCTTCTACGCGCACGTGCTTGGCGCGCAGGGCGGGCGAAAAAAATTTCTCGCGCGGCTCGGGCCGGAGGCCGACGACCCCCTCGACGAGTTTCTGGCGCTCGCGCTCGACTACGAGCGTCGCGAAACGCCGTCGCTACAAGGTTTTGTTGCGTGGCTGCGCACCGTGCAGACGGAAGTCAAGCGCGACATGGAGATCGCGCGCGATCAGGTGCGCGTAATGACGGTACACGGCGCCAAGGGCCTCGAGGCGCCGATCGTGGTCCTCACCGACACGACGACACCGCCGGCCGGCCCGCCGCACCGCCAGCCGCGATTGTTTGGACTCCCGCGCAACACCGGCGGCAGCAGCGGCCCCGCGCATCTTATCTGGGCCGGCACCAAGCTCACCGATGCGAGCTGCGTCGCAGCTGCGCGCGAACAGACGCGGCAGGAAGCAGAGCACGAATATCGGCGGCTCCTCTACGTCGCCATGACGCGCGCAGCCGAGCGGCTCGTCGTGTGCGGCGCGCAGGGCAAACAGAAGCTGCCGGACGGCTGCTGGTGGACGCTCGTCACCAGCGCGCTCGTTCCGCTTTCGGTTGAAGCAACGGACGACGATGGCGGAAAGCTTTGGCGCTTCTGCAAGACGGAACCCACGCACACCAAAGCGATTTTGGCGAGCGCGGAAGCAGTGGCCGAGCCGGGCCGGCCCGCCTGGCTCGACCGGCCGGTGATCGCTGTCCCCGTGGCACCGCGCCCGATCACGCCCTCGCGCTCTGTTTTGGTCAGCAAAAAGGGTCTGGTGCGCGGCGCGCTGATGCATCGCCTGCTGCAATCATTGCCGGATATTTCCGTTGAGCGCCGGCGCGTGACGGCGCGGCAATATTTCGCGCGGCGCGCGGCCGATTTCAGCGCCGCGGAATGCGAGGAGATGGTGGAGCAGGCCTGCCGCGTGCTGGAGAGTTCCGCTTTCGCAAAGCTCTTCCACGAGAATAGTCGTGCCGAAGTACCGATGGTCGGGCGCCTGCAGATTGAAGGCCGCATGATCGCCGTGTCGGGGCAGGTGGACCGGCTGGCAATTGTCGGGGATGCCGTGTTCATCGGCGACTACAAGACGGACCGCCCTGCGCCGGGCCATGTCGATGACGTGCCTGCGGCGTATGTCCGCCAGCTCGCGCTCTACCGCGCCGTGCTGCGCCAGCTCTATCCGGGCAACGCAGTACGAGCCGCGCTTCTGTGGACGGATGTGCCTGATCTAATGGAGATTCCCGCAGCCACGCTCGATGCCGCGCTGCTCACCTGCACGTGATTCATCCTGCGGCCCCTCACCCGGCCCGCGTTGCCCGCCGTCGTGTCCTCTCCCCGCTTGCTTGCGGGGAGAGGGTGCCGAGCGGCGTATGCCGCGAGGCGGGTGAGGGCATCCTTGACGGCTTTCAGGACGGTTCATACTTCTCCTCTCTCCCACCCGGCTCCCCCTCGCGCAGCAAAAAGGAAAACGCCATGGCCGTCGGCAAGGTATCGGACAGCACATTCGACTCCGAGGTGTTGCAGTCGAAAAATCCGGTCGTGGTCGACTTTTGGGCGGAGTGGTGCGGACCCTGCCGCATGATCGGGCCCGCGCTCGAGGAGCTTGCCGCCGGCGCACTCAACGGCAAGGTGAAGATCGTCAAGCTCAATGTCGACGAGAACCCGAAGACTGCCGCCAAATACGGCATCCAGTCGATCCCGACCCTGATGATCTTCAAGAACGGGCAGATGGCCTCGCGCCAGGTCGGCGCCGCGCCCAAGCAGAAGCTCGAGCAGTGGATCACTGCGGCGGTGTAGCTATCGCGTTCTCCTCGAACTGAATTATTTCTCCTTCGTTCCGAGAACCGCCCCCTCCACCGCGCTTCGCGCGGTCGCCCTCCCCCGCAACCGATCTCGGCCTTTGCCGAGATCGGCACTTTAGGTGCACAAGTCGGGCAAGCTCGACTTGCGTTGCTTCGCCCTGCGCAGGGGAGGATGAGCGCGCCTGTCCTCCCCCTGCGAAGTGAAGCGAAGCGAAACGAAGCGGCAGAGGCATCGCACGCGCGGTGCTTGGCCGCAGCCGCGCCGATGCGGTGACCGCCGCCATGGCCAACGCGGGACTTTAGGACAATTGAGCGATTCGTCGTTGCCGGGCTTGACCCGGCAATCCATCATGTTCCGAAAACCCATGGACCCGCGGGCTCAAGCCCGCGGGTGACGACGCTGTATGACCCTCGCAATCAAGCCGCCGTTTGCTCCCATGGAGGCCTTGTCGGTCGATGAAATCCCGACCGGGCCGGAATGGCAGTACGAGCCCAAGTGGGACGGCTTTCGTTGCCTCGCGTTCCGCGACGGGCAAAAGGTCGTGCTGCAATCGAAAGCGGGCCAGCCGCTCACGCGCTATTTCCCGGAGCTTGCCGAGGACATGCTGCGTGCACGGGCGAACAAGTTCGTGCTCGACGGCGAGATCGTGGTGCCGAGCGACGGCGCGTTTTCGTTCGACGCCCTGTTGCAGCGCATTCACCCCGCCGAAAGCCGGGTGAAGAAGCTCGCGCAGGAGACCCCCGCGCTCTTCATCGGCTTTGATCTGCTGCTCGACGGGGACGGTAAATCTCTCATCGGTGAACCGCTGCAGGTGCGTCGCGACAAACTCGATGCCCGCGCGGCGAGCGATTTGCGCAGCATGCGGCGCTTCCGGCTCTCGCCTGCAACCACGAAGCTCGCGGACGCGAAGGGCTGGCTCAAACGTGTCGGCGCGACGCTCGACGGCATTGTCGCCAAAAGGCGCGACTTCGCCTACCGGTCAGGTGAGCGCACCGGCATGCAGAAGATCAAGAACTATCGCAGCGCCGACTGCGTCGTCGGCGGCTTCCGCTACAACGAAGGCAAGCCGGTGGTCGGCTCGCTCCTGCTCGGGCTCTATGACAAGCGCGGGCTGCTGCATCACGTCGGCTTCACTTCGACCATCAAGCGCGAGGAGAAGCCCGCGCTTACCAAAAAGCTCGAGAAGCTCATCGCGCCGCCGGGCTTTACCGGAAACGCGCCTGGCGGGCCGAGCCGTTGGTCCACGAAGCGCTCAGGCGAGTGGCAGCCGCTCAAGTCGGAGCTCGTGGTCGAGGTCTGTTACGATCATTTCAGCGGCGAGCGCTTCCGCCACGGCACCAAACTCCTGCGCTGGCGTCCCGACAAATCCCCGCGCCAGTGCACCCTCGAGCAGGTCAGGCAGAAAAAAGCCGACCTGATGAAGCTTTTGCAGTGAGACATGGGACTATGTCGTAGCCCGGATGAGCGTACCGACATCCGCGGAAACGAATCCCGCATATCGCTACGCTCATGCGGGCTACACGCGTTGAAATCAATCCAGCGGGGTGCCGTTGGCGGCGAGCACGGCTCCAGCGAGATAGAGCGAGCCGGTGATCAGAATGCGGGGCGCCGGGTTCAAATCCAAATCTTTGACGGCAAGGAGCGCTGCATTCAGGTCGGCAGCAGGCTGGGCAGGAAAGCCGAGGGCGTGCGCGGTCTCGGCAATGGTTTCCGGCGACAGCGTGTTCTGCTGATGCGAGATGGGCACGCAAAAAACGCAGCGGGCGAGGCCGACGAAATTTTTCAGAAAGCTCAAGCAATCCTTGCTCGCGAGCATGCCCATGATCAGCACCAGCGGCCGCGAGACGCGCTCTTCCAGGTCGGCAAGCGAGTTGGCAATGGCGCGGGCGCCGTCCGCGTTGTGTCCGCCGTCGAGCCAGACCTCACTGCCTTTTGGCGCGAGTGCAACGAGGGGCCCGGCGACGAGCCGCTGCATGCGCGCCGGCCATTCGGTTTTGCCAATGCCGAGCTCGAAGCTGGCCGGCACAAGCTCGAAGGCGCTCACCGCGCGCAAGGCAGCAATGGCGAGCCCGGCATTCTCGAATTGATGGCGCCCGTACAGCCGAGGTGCGGGCAAATCGAGAAGACCGGCATCATCCTGATAGACGAGACGCCCGCGCTCCTCGGTCGCCGTCCAGTCCTCGCCGGCGATGCGCAAGACGGCGCCGACGCGCGCGCCCTGCCGCTCGATTACGGCGAGCGCCTCGCGCGACTGCGCGGCAACGAGCGCCGGCACGCCGCGCTTCAGTATGCCGGCTTTCTCCGCCGCGATCTTTGCCAGCGTGTCGCCGAGATGCTCGGCATGGTCATAGGAGACCGGCGTGATCACGCTCGCAAGGGGCCGCTCGATCACATTGGTCGCATCGAGCCGCCCGCCCAGACCGACTTCAAGAAGCAGTACATCGGCCGGATGGCGCGCGAAAAGCAGAAAGCCAGCCGCGGTGGTCATCTCGAAAATGGTGATCGGCGCGCCTGCGTTTGCGGCTTCGCATTCGTCGAGCGCGGCAGCGAGCTCGTCGTCATCGACCAGCCGGCCCCCGCCTTTCGCGCCCAGCCGGAAGCGCTCGTTCAGACGCACGAGGTGCGGCGACGTGTAGACATGCACGGCGAGGCCCGCGGCTTCGAGGATCGCGCGCATGAAGGCGATGGTCGATCCCTTGCCGTTCGTTCCGGCCACGTGAACGACGGGGGGCAGCCGCCGCTCCGGATGATCGAGCGCCGCGAGAATACGCCACATGCGCTCGAGCGAAAGATCGATGAGCTTGGGATGCAGCGCGCTGAGGCGAGCGACGACTGATTGAAGCGAGGCGGCCATGCCGCTGTCTACGTGAGTTTGCGGGAATGACAGGCGCTCTTACGCCGCGGGTACCTCGGCCACCACGTCGACGGGCTGCGGCGCTTTCGCCTTGAGCAGGAGCCGGCACAGATTGGCGAGCGTCGGCCGCAGCTGCTGGCGGTGCACGACCATGTCCACCATGCCGTGATCTTTCAGATATTCGGCGCGCTGAAAGCCTTCCGGCAGCTTTTCGCGAATGGTCTGCTCGATCACGCGCGGCCCGGCAAAGCCGATGAGCGCGCCGGGCTCGGCGATGTGCACGTCGCCGAGCATGGCGTAGGAGGCGGTGGCGCCGCCCGTCGTTGGATTTGTCAGCACGACGAGGTACGGTTTGCGCGCCTCGCGCAGCATCTGCACCGCAACTGTCGTGCGGGGGAGTTGCATGAGCGAGAGAATGCCCTCCTGCATGCGCGCGCCGCCCGAGGCGGCGAACATGATGAACGGCGTTGCCTTCTCGATCGCGGTCTCGAGCCCTTTGATCACCGCTTCGCCCGCTGCCATGCCGAGGGAGCCGCCCATGAACTCGAAATCCTGCGCGCCGATCACGACCGGCAGCCCTTCGAGCTTGCCGAGCCCGAGCTTGATGGCATCGCGCGTGCCCGTCTTGCTCCGCGCGTCCTTGAGCCGGTCCGTGTAGCGGCGTTCGTCGCGGAATTTCAGCGGATCGAGCGGCACCTCGGGCACCGAAATGTCGATCCAGGTCTGGTTGTCGAAAATGGATTTGAGACGCGCAGTGGCGCCCATGCGCATGTGATAGTTGGAGCCGGGGATGACGAAGTGGTTCGCCTCCACATCCTTGTAGAAGACGAGCTGCCCGGTTTCCGGACACTTGATCCAGAGATTCTCGGGCGTTTCACGGCGAAAATAGCTGCGGATTTTCGGCCGTACGACGTTGGAAATCCAGTTCATGGCAAGACAAATATATTATGCCTTCGATACTAAGTCACATCTTGCGCGGCAAACTCAGACCGACTCCCTCTCCCATTGGGAGAGGGTTGGGCTGAGGGTTAAAGCCTATCGAGAAGACCGATCCCCCTCACCCCAACCCTCTCCCCGCTGGGAAGAGGAAGCGCGCTGGAGTATGCCTCTAGCAGGGTCGATGGACGCTGCGCACCCCGCGCGCGAGCTCGGCAACGAGATCGGTGACCGCAGGCACGGTGCGCGCCGTTGCCGCGTCATTTGCATCGAGACTCTGCTTGAGCGCATTGACGAGCGCCGAGCCTACGACCACGCCCTCGGCGCCGGCCGCAATGGCAGCCGCATGCTCCGCCGTGCGCACCCCAAATCCGACCGCGACGGGAAGCTTCGTATGCCGCTTGATGCGCGCGACCGCTTGCCGCGTCAGTTCCGGATCGGGCGCCGCAGCGCCCGTAATGCCGGTGATCGAGACGTAGTAGACAAAGCCCGAAGTATTGGCGAGCACCGCCGGCAGGCGCTTGTCGTCCGTTGTCGGCGTGGCAAGGCGGATGAAGTTGAGGCGCGCCGCGAGCGCGGGCAGGCACAGCTCCGCGTCCTCCTCCGGCGGCAGATCGACGACGATGAGACCATCAACGCCCGAGGATTTCGCGTCCCGCAGGAAGCGCTCGACGCCGTAAATGTAGATTGGATTGTAGTAGCCCATCAGCACGATCGGCGTGCTCTCGTTCCGTTTGCGGAAGGTGCGCACGAGATCGAGGGTCTTGGTCAAGGTCTGTCCGCGCTTGAGCGCCCGTTGCGACGACATCTGAATCGCTGGCCCGTCCGCCATCGGGTCGGTGAACGGCATGCCGAGCTCGACGATGTCGGCGCCCGCCTCCGGAAGCGCCTCCAGCAGTGCGCCTGAGGTCGCCTCGTCGGGATCGCCGGCGGTGAGGAAAGTGACGAGCGCGGCGCGTCCCTCTTTGCGCAAATCCGCAAAGCGCCGGTCGATGCGCGTGCTCATCGGCGCTGGGTCGCGCGCATGGCGGCGAGTCTCACGTTCACGGTGCCGAGCATGAAAATGACGACCGAGCCGATCAACTGCACCCAATCCTTCTTGTCCAGGAGGGGTCCCGGAGAGAACAGGCGCACGCGCACGAACCAGGCGATGAAGGCGGAGGAGACGACGATCAGGATCCAGCCGACCGCTTTTTGCCTGCCGATCATTGTGTGGGCCACTTATCGTGAGACGAACGCAGTCGAGTTCCCTCTCGCATAGGGAGAAGGTTAGGGTGAGGGGTTAAGCGCTCTCGACGGTCCTGTAACCCCCTCACCCCAACCCTCTCCCCGACGATGGGGAGAGGGAGCGCGCCGCGTGCGCCGCGCGATGGGCGGACCAAATCCGGACGCATCAGTTTCTGCTCTGCGCGGATCGCTGCTTCAGATACTCGGTGACGCTGGCGAGGTCCTTGTCCCCGCGTCCCGACAGGTTCAGCACCATGAGGTGATCTTTCGGCTTTGCGGGCGCGAGGTCCATGATACGGGCAAGCGCATGGGCGGGCTCGAGCGCCGGTATGATGCCCTCGAGCCGCGAGCAGAGCTCAAATGCGGCGATCGCCTCGTCATCGGTCGCCGACAGGTATTGTACCCGTCCGATGTCGCTCAGCCACGCATGCTCGGGACCGATGCCGGGGTAATCGAGACCAGCGGAAATCGAGTGCGCCTCGTTGATCTGTCCGTCCTCGTTCATCAGCAGATAGGTGCGGTTGCCGTGCAGGACGCCCGGCCTTCCCCCGGCGATTGACGCGGCATGCAAGCCGCTCGAAAGACCATGGCCGGCGGCCTCGACGCCGTAAATCTCGATATTGCGATCGTCGAGAAAGGGATGGAACAGCCCCATCGCATTGGAGCCCCCGCCGATGCAGGCAATAAGCGAGTCCGGCAGCCTCCCTTCCAGCTCGCGCATCTGGGCGCGCGTTTCCTCCCCGATGATGCACTGAAAATCGCGCACCATCATGGGGTAGGGATGCGGCCCCGCCACGGTGCCGATGCAATAGAACGTGTCCGCAACGTTCGTCACCCAGTCGCGCAACGCCTCGTTCATGGCGTCCTTGAGCGTCTGCGAGCCCGAGGTGACCGGGCGCACTTCGGCGCCGAGCGCGCGCATGCGCAGCGCGTTCGGCTGCTGCCGCTCTACGTCGATCACACCCATGTAGATGATGCAGCGCAGGCCAAATTTCGCGCACAGCGTGGCGGTGGCAACGCCGTGCATGCCGGCGCCCGTCTCCGCGATGACGCGCTCCTTTCCCATGCGGCGCGCGAGCAGCACCTGGCCGAGCACGTTGTTGACCTTGTGCGCGCCCGTGTGATTGAGGTCCTCGCGCTTGAAATAGATTTTCGCGCCACCGAGATGCTCGGAAAGGCGTTGCGCGAAATACAGCGGGGAAGGCCGGCCCACGTAGTTTTTCAAATAGCCGTCCATCTCGGCCGCGAACTGCGGGTCCTTGCGCGCGGCTGCATAAGCTTTTTCCAGATCGAGGATGAGCGGCATCAGGGTCTCGGCGACGAAACGGCCGCCATAGATACCGAAATGGCCGTGCTCGTCGGGGCCCAAGCGCAACGTGTTGAGCTGCTGTACGCTCATGCCAATATGCCGTTCGCGGTCGCAGCGGTGGCGGCACGGACGGCGGCAATGAAGGCGCGGATCTTTTGCGAATCCTTCTCGCCCGGTGCACGCTCGACGCCCGAGGACACGTCGACACCACCCGCGCGGGTTATGCGCAGCGCCTCGGCGACGTTTGTGGCATCGAGACCGCCCGAGAGCATGAACGGATTCTCGCGCTCTATGTTTTCGAGCAGATGCCAATCAAACCGATTGCCGAGCCCGCCGGGGCGCGTGGCCTCGCGCGGCGGCCGCGCATCGAAGATGAGCCTATCCGCCGAGGTTGCATACTCCTCCATGCGCGCGAGATCGGCAGGCGACGCGATGGGAAGCGCCTTCATGACGGGAATCCCGAAACGGCTGCGCGTGCTGCGCACGCGCTGCGGCGTCTCGCTTCCGTGCAGCTGCAGGTAGTCGGGGCGCAATGCCTCGACCATTGCCGCAAGCTCGTCATCGGTCGCATCGACCGAGAGCGCAACCTTGAGCGCGCGACCGCGCACCCGCTCAGCCAGGCTGCGCGCCACTGCGTACGAGAGATGGCGCGGAGAAGGAGGAAAAAACACGAAGCCGAGCATGTCGGCGCCCGCCTCGATCGCCACATCGAGCGCCTCGGGCGTGCCCAGGCCGCAGATTTTCACCACCACCGCCATCGGCTTATCTTACCGAGTGAACGTCGTCTCCTGAATACCTCCCCCTGAAAGGGGGACGTCGACTGCTCTGGCGAGCGCAGCGAACCAGGGCAGTCGGGTGGGGGTTATTAGCTGATGTTGACCCCACCCGCCTCGCTTCGCTCGGCGACCTCCCCTTTCAGGGGAGGTATTGCGGAGTCAGGCCGCCGGAGGAGGAATGATCAGCGCGGTGCTGCCGCGGCCAGTCGGCGCAGGCGCGACCTCGACCGGGCGCGGCCGTGCGCGGGTGAGCTCGTCGCGCAGCTCGCGCGCGTGTCCTTGCGCGACGCGCGCGGCGCGCCGCCATTTGCGCTGGCCCAGCCACGCGGCGATGCCGCCGATCAAAACCCCGGCAAGGAGGATGCAAAGCAGCAGAGCAAACAGCGGAACCGAAAGGGTGTAAGCCGGATGTGCCTGATCGAACGGATCGAAGGACACGACCACTGGCTGCCGATTGGCCACGGCGAAAGCAACGCAAACGAGCGCAAGCGGCACCAGCACCAGCGCGGCCACTATTTGGCGGATTCTGCTCACTGAGCCTGCGGCTCAAGCGGTATCGGTGCAGTCCGGTTGAGGCGCTCGCGCATTTCCTTTCCGGTCTTGAAGAAAGGCACCGATTTCTTTCCCACCGAGACGTGCGCGCCGGTGCGCGGATTGCGCCCCGTCCTTGCGGGGCGGTTCTTCACCGAGAATGCGCCGAAACCGCGCAGCTCGACGCGATCGCCGCGCGCCATGGCGGCAGTGATCTCGCCCAGCATGGCATTGACGATGTTCTCCACGTCGCGCTGGTAGAGGTGCGGATTCTGCAGCGCGATGCGCTGGACGAGCTCCGACTTGATCATGACCGAGTGGCTTCCGCTGTAGCCCGCATGAGCGAAGCGATATGCGGGAAGTCCCGGATATCGCTATGGCTCATCCGGGCTACGACAGGAGGAGGTCGGCACGTTACCGTGCGCCGAGAGGGTGCCAAAGCGCCAATAGGCCGTCAAGGTTGAGACGCTCGATCGCCTGTACCGCGCCCCAGTCCTCGACCCGCCGGGCAAATGAGGAGAGCCCGAGCGCATCCAGCGTGGCGATTGCCGCCACATGCAGGAACGGCAGATCGCTCAGCCGGTCGCGCAGTCGATAATCGCGCACCGGCGTCTTGGGATCGATTTTTTTCTCCTTCTCCAGCCAGGCGAGCGCGGCGCGCTCGTCGCCGAGCTCATCCACGAGGTTGAGCGAAATGCCCTGTCGGCCGGTGAACACGCGTCCGTCCGCCACCTTTTCCAGTTGGGCATCATCGAGCCGGCGCCGCTGCTTCACCAGATCGCGAAACCAGCCATAGGAATCGGAGACAATGGATTCGATGGCGGCGCGCGCCTCGGGCGAGGTGGGCTCAAACCCGTTGGGCGCTGCCTTGAGCGGCGTCGACTTGATCTCTTCGACCTTGATGCCCAGGGTCTTGAGCAGATCGGCGACGTTCGGATACTGAAACAGCACGCCGATCGAGCCGATGAGCGAAGTTTCCTGCGCCACGATGTGCTCGCCGGCGAGCGCCGCGATGTAGCCTCCCGAAGCGGCCAGGCCGTCCACGACGACCACGAGGGGCTTGTGCTCGCGCACGCGCATCAGCGCGTCGTGGAGCTGCTCCGATCCCGCGGTAGTGCCGCCGGGACTGTTGAGGTGCACGATCACCGCCGGCGCGCGCGACTTGGCGAGACGCTCGAGCGCCTCGACGCGCTCCTGGTCGGTTCTAATGAGGCCGTTGATGTTCACCCGGGCGATCGCCGGCCCGGCCTGGCCGGTGAGAATGCCGGTGCCGGGCACGCGCAGGACGGCGCTGATGGCCACGATCGCTCCGATAACGATAAGCACGGCGAGAACGCGCCAGAAGGTAAGCTTGCGCCGCATGCGGCGGCGATCGACCATGCTGTCAGCGTCGAGCGACATTCGCGCTCACTCCTCTTCCTTTTCCTTGTTTTCTTCCTTGTCTTCTTCCTTGTCTTCTTCCTGGTCTTCGTCCTTCGTCTCGGCTTTCTCCCCCGGCTTGTCGGAGGCGCGCTTGAGCGCGGTGCCGAGGATGTCGCCGAGCGTGGCACCGGAGTCGGTCGAGCCGTATTGGGCGATTGCCTCCTTCTCCTCGGCCACTTCTAGCGCCTTGATCGAGACCGTCACCTTGTGCGTGCGGCGATCGAACTGGGTGACGCGCGCATCAACCTTCTGGCCCACGGCGAAGCGCTCGGGCCGCTGCTCGCCGCGATCGCGCGCGAGCTCGGAGCGCTTGATGAAGGTGGTCAGGTCGGTGCCGGCGATCTTGGCCTCGATCCCGTTCTCCTTCACTTCGAGCACTTCGCAGGTCACCACGGAGCCTTTCTTGATTTCGCCCTTGCTCTCCATGGGATCGCCTTCGAGCTGCTTGATCCCCAGCGAGATGCGCTCCTTCTCCACATCGACGTCGAGCACCTTGGCCTTGACCTTGTCGCCCTTCTTGTACTCCTCGATCACCTGCTCGCCGGGGCGCTTCCAGTCGAGATCGGAGAGGTGCACCATGCCGTCGATGTCGCCGTCGAGTCCGAGAAAGAGCCCGAACTCGGTCTTGTTCTTCACCTCGCCCTCGATGACGCTGCCGGGCGGATGTTTCTCGACGAACGCCTCCCATGGATTGCGCATGGTCTGTTTGAGGCCGAGCGAGATGCGGCGCTTGACCGGATCGACTTCGAGAACCTGAACTTCCACTTCCTGTGAGGTGGAGACGATCTTTCCGGGGTGGACGTTCTTCTTGGTCCAGGACATCTCCGAGACGTGGATGAGGCCCTCGATGCCGGGCTCGAGCTCCACGAACGCGCCATAATCGGTGATGTTGGTGACGCGGCCGGTGAACCGCGCGCCGACCGGATATTTCGCCTCGATATCGTGCCAGGGGTCGTCCTGCAGCTGCTTCATGCCGAGCGAGATGCGGTGCGTCTCGTGATTGATCTTGATGATCTTCACGCGCACCTGCTGGCCGATATTGAGGACCTCGGTGGGATGATTGACGCGCCGCCAGGCAATGTCGGTGACGTGCAGGAGCCCGTCGATGCCGCCCAGATCGACGAACGCGCCGTAGTCGGTGATGTTCTTGACCACACCGTCGATCACCTGGCCCTCTTCCAGATTCTGCACGAGCTCCTGGCGCTGCTCGGCGCGCGTCTCCTCGAGAACGGTGCGGCGGGAGACGACGATATTGCCGCGGCGACGGTCCATCTTGAGGATCTGGAAAGGCTGCGGGTGGTTCATCAACGGCCCCACGTCGCGGATGGGCCGGATGTCGACCTGGCTGCGCGGCAGGAAGGCGACGGCGCCGTCGAGATCGACCGTAAAGCCGCCCTTCACCTGATTGAATATGATGCCCTGCACCTTCTCGTTGCTATTGAAGGCCTTCTCGAGCTTGCCCCAGCTTTCCTCGCGCCGCGCCTTGTCGCGGGAGAGCACGGCCTCGCCGAGCGCGTTCTCGACCCGCTCGAGATAGACCTCTACCGTATCGCCTACCTTGATGTCCGGCGTGCGGCCGGGGGAGGCGAACTCGCGCAACGCGACGCGCCCTTCGGTCTTGGCTCCGACATCGATCACCGCGACATCTTTCTCGACCGCGACGACCTTGCCCTTCACCACCGAGCCTTCCTGCGGGCTTCCCTGGGTGAAGGACTCTTCCAGCATTTTTGCAAAATCTTCCCGACTGGCGGCGCCAGAGGCAGCAGCAGGGGCAGCACTAGTAGCCATGAGCACTCCTTAAATCGGTTTCTTGCCATCCCGCTCGTCCCCGCGAAAGCGGGGACCCAGCCCATCTGGATTCCCGCTTGCGCGGGAATGAGCGGAAGACGTCAGATCGGCGTCTGAGATGATTGGTTCATCCGGCGTCATGCGAAGCGGGCGCAGCAGGCGATCCTCCATGACGGAAACGCGATCAGCCGCGCTTCCGGCCTGCTCGGACGGCTTCGACAATATCGACGGCGGCCCGGAACGCGGCGTCTATATCCAAATGGGTGGTGTCGAGCAAGTGCGCATCGGGCGCAGGCTTGAGCGGGGCCACGGCGCGGCTTCTGTCGCGCTCATCACGGCGCAAGATATCCTCAAGTACCGCCGAGAAATCACCACCTTTACGGGCCTGCCTGAGCTCGGCTAGGCGTCGGCGGGCACGTGCCTCCGGAGTTGCGGTAACGAAGATTTTCACGTCCGCGTCCGGAAAAATCACCGTCCCGATGTCGCGCCCATCGAGCACGGCACCGGGCTGTGCCCGGCCGAAACAGCGCTGGAAATCCAAAAGTCCAGCTCGCACTTCGGGAATAGCGGACACAATCGCAACCGCTTCTTCTACTGCTTGGCTCTTTAACGCACGGTCGTTTAGCTTTGCGGGGTCCAGAGCCTTGGCCGCCGCTATCGCGTGCGCTCGCTCATTCGGATGATAGCCCGCATCTAGCAAAGCCTTTGCGACAGCCCGATAAATCAGGCCAGTATCGAGATGCCCCATCCCGTAATGGAGCGCGAGCATTTTCCCGAGCGTCCCCTTACCCGAGGCGGCTGGCCCATCGATAGCGATTATCATATGGTCATCAAACGACCGGAGGAGAAGAGCTCATGGCTATTTTGCCATATCAGGAAATTCAAGAGCGCATCAAAGCGGACAATATCATCACAAATGCGCATATTGGAGAATGCCTCGGCCCCGCGAGCTACGAATTGCGGGTCGGCAGTATCCGGTCCATCGAAGGCGGCGCTGCAACTGTGCTCAAACCTGACGAGCAATTTGTGATCAAGCCTGGCGCAAGTGTCCTTATCGGAACGCTTGAAGAGGTACATTTGCCCGGCGATATAGGTGGACTCCTATTTTTGAAATCTTCACTAGGTCGGGCTGGTTATATTCCGTGGTCCCAAGGTTACGTTGATCCAGGATATAACGGTAGCCTGACGATTGCACTGCATAATTTCGCCGGTGCAATTAAGATCTTCTCCGGTGGGCAAAGGATCTGCCATCTCGTACTGCTTCAATTAAAGGCGCCGACTACAAAGCCATACACTGGCCCATATACGGGATCGATAGGCGCCACTGGAACGAAGGAGCAAGGTCCGATCGTGATCGGCGCTTCGTCTGGATTGCAAATAGTTACGTCTACTCGGGAAGCTATATATCTAAATTGAATCGGTGCCCATTCATGAACAGGCGAACGAATGTGCAGAGCCATGTCCTGAGCGCGTTACGAAACGGCTAGGAAGAACGAGATTCCTGCTTGATAGATTTCCAAATTGACCGACGTCGCCAAATCGAGAGAGTGCCCAAAAACAAGAACACCAGCGCAAGCACAATAAAAATCGGCGCGACGTAATAGGATGCTACAAGACCTCTGGCGTCAGCGCTGTATAAAAAATCCGGTTTGCCCAAATACTTATTGCGGCAGTTGCAATGAAGGACGCTAAGGCAAAATAGACGCTAGCGGTCGTGTTTAACCTCGAAATCGATTGTATCTCATGCTCATGAATAGCATAGACCGTTACTTGTCTTTGTGCATATAGAAGCCTAACCGTTGCTCCTGATATGTTTAATTCAGCGGCACCCGCTTTTATTTCCGGCGCAACAGCGTTGGAGGGCTGATCGATCATGTCAGCTTTCCTCCCGATGGCTTGAGAACACCGAGAATTACAGCATTAAAATGGATTGTATAGCCACACGGCTCCGAGACGAGTAATACGGAGGGATACGTAGGCCCTCCCAGAATCGCGCCAGCTCCGGCCGTAACAATAGGCGATGATATAACATGATCCGCAATTACCCATTTATTGCTACCGCAAATGGGCAATTTTTCGCGCTTCCGGTCCACAGCTTCTCAAGTTTTTGAGCAATCTCTTTTTTTTCTTCTTCGCTCAACATTCCTCTGTCATTTGGCATCAAATCACCTCTGTGATGAATTAACGTATCATCTTGCGGTTACAGACGAAAAGATTTTCTTATTTGCAAATGTGATCCATGTGTATGGACTTAATGAACTCATTTATTCCAAAAGCGGCTCGCGCAATATTCGACCAGCCGTTTTTTGTTACAGCGATAGAAGCGTTGCTAATTAATCTTCATGCAAATTCGGCACCCAGCCCGGCCATGTGCTCGACGAAGCCCGGGAAGCTCGTGGCGATGAAAGAGCTGTCGTCCACGCGAACCGGATTTTTCGTCGCCAGCCCCATTATCAGGAAAGCCATGGCAATGCGGTGATCCATGTGGGTGGGGACCTCGCCGCCGCCCAGTGGCTGCTCGCTCCCATGCACCAAGAGGTCATCGCCGGAAATTTCCGCTTCGACCCCATTCGCACGCAGGCCATGCGCTATGGCGGCGAGACGATCGGATTCCTTCACCCGCAGCTCGCCAAGCCCGCGCATCACCGTGGTGCTTTTGGCGAAGCTCGCCGCAACCGCAAGGATCGGATACTCGTCGATCATGGTCGGCGCCCGTCCGGCCGGCACCTCGACACCACGCAGTCGCGAGCTACGCACGCGCAAATCGGCGAGTTCCTCGCCGCCCTCGCTGCGCCGATCGAGGATTTCGATATCGGCGCCCATTTCCTGCAACGTCGTGATGAGGCCGGTCCGCAATGGATTGGTCATCACATCTTTGAGGATCAGGTCCGATCCGGGCACGAGCAATGCGGCAACGAGCGGAAAAGCGGCCGAAGACGGATCGGCCGGCACCACGATGGGGGCGGGCACAAGCTCGGGCTGACCGCGCAGCGTGATCTTGCAGCCCTGCCCTTCCGCCTCGCTGCGCACATCGGCGCCAAAATGGGCAAGCAGGCGCTCGGTATGATCGCGGCTTGCCTCGCTTTCGATGACGATGGTCTGGCCCGGCGCCGCCAAACCCGCGAGCAGCACCGCGGACTTGATCTGCGCGGAGGGCACCGGCGTGCGATAGATCACCGGGATCGGATCGCGCGCGCCCATGAGCTTAAGGGGCAGGCGCGCGCTGTCCGTCACTTCGACCGAACGCGCGCCAATGAGCTCCAGCGGCTCGAGGATGCGGCGCATCGGGCGCTTGCGCAAAGAGGCGTCACCGTCGAACGTCGCAGTTACAGGACAGCCGGCGACCGCGCCCATAACGAGACGGCAACCCGTGCCGGAATTGCCGAAGTCGAGGACATCGGCCGGTTGACGGAACCCCGACACGCCGACGCCGTGAACACTCCAGCCGCCCGGCCCCGTACGCTCGACCTTCGCTCCCAGCGCGCGCATCGCGTCTGCGGTGTGAAGGACATCCTCGCCTTCAAGCAGGCCGGCAATTGCCGTTTGGCCGACCGTAAGGGCGCCGAAAATGAGTGCGCGGTGGGAGATCGATTTATCGCCGGGCACGCGCAGCGTGCCTTTAAGCCGCTGCGATGGGCGGGCAGTCAGCGGCCGGGGAGCGGCATCGCTCAAGGCACCTCTCCCCCTGTTATTAGAGACATCTGTCTCCTAGCACGGCGAGGCAACTCCTGCACGCAAACAGCCACCCGGAAGACCCGCGTTGCGGTATTGACTCCGGCAGCGGCAGCCTCCAAGTGAACCCGCCTCGGAAGGCCGAGATAGCGGGACTCGAGACTAAAGCGCATATTCTTCAAGGACGGCGATCATTATGAAACCGGAGCTTGGAACGAAGCGTCTGTGCGGCCATTGCGGCGCGAAATTCTATGACCTGAACAAGAACCCGATCGTCTGCCCGAAGTGCGATACGGTCATGGAGCTTGCCGCGGTCGCGCCACGCAGCCGGCCGGAGCCGGCGCGCGCGCCTGCTCCCGCCCCGGAGGAAGTGGCGGTGCCCGAGACCGCGGAGGCGGAATTCGTCAGCCTCGAGGAAGCGGACGCCGAGACCGAGGGCAAGAAGACCGAGGGCGAAGCGGTCGAAGGCGTCGAGGAGGAAGTCGAGCTCGAAGACGAGGGCCTCGACGATGCGCCCTTCATCGAGGAGCAGGAGGAGGAAGACGAGGACGTCACCGACATCATCGGCGATGTCGAGGACGAGGAGGAAGGCTGAGGAGGGCGCAGGCGTCGGCACGTTCTGGCCATCGCCGCGCTCAACGCATAGATTTCAGGACCGGGCATTGCCCGTTGCCTGTGGGGCCATAGCTCAGTTGGGAGAGCGCTTGAATGGCATTCAAGAGGTCAGGGGTTCGACTCCCCTTGGCTCCACCATTTATGCCCTTGATCTAGCGTTATTTTCCCTGAGAGCTTTAGTCTAGATGTTTTCACTCAGCCACGGGGAAACACCCGGGAAGCACCACAGCCTGTGTACCCTCGCACAGCGCGAGTGCGAATGCATTGATGGATCGTCGTTCAGGGAGAATCTCACCTTTGAGATGATTATCGTTCAGAGGCTTCTCGCTTTGAAACCGCGCAAGAAAAAGGACACGCCGCTAGGACGAGCCGTTCACCGATTTGGGAGCATCATCGGTACGCCAGTCCTATCTGGACGCTAAGCGCGCATATGATTTTTCGGGAAAGACAACTGTCAATCGCAGGCCGCGAGCGGCCGGCTCACGGTTTCGAGTGGCTTGCGTTCTGCTGCGACCGCCCAGCGCGCCGCAATGAAAGCCGCCGCCAGCATCAGAATGGAGCCTGAAAGGTCGTCGCGCCGGAATGTTGGTCTCAATGATGGGCGACCCTGGTTGCTCAACAGAGTCAGCGCTATCGATGACCAGCGCTAGCATTCCTTTCTCCACAGTGATTTGAGCAGAGCAACGATTTCTCGCTCATGGCGTTCCGTGGCACCGCGCCGTACACCCACTCTTGCGGGCACGTTGAACGCGTCCCCTTTCCGCACTCGGGGAGGAGCACAGCCGCCGCGCTCCCGCCGGTAGACCGTCAGCTACGCCCTGATAGCCTTGGCGGGTCGGACGGCACTCCGACTTCATGACTACTTCTCCAAGCAGCTCCGGTAACGGCACAACCGGGGCTGCTTTTTTGCGCGCGTCAGCCGAACACAGGAACGAAGCGCCTGTATGCGCGCTTGTTCTGAGCCCACTGGATGCCCATGGCATTAGTGGGAAGTGGGCGGGGGGTCGTACTCGGCCTGGGCCGCGCTTACTCCTGTGCGCCTGTGTAGGCCACCGTCAGCCACCTCGGCTTGTGTTGGGGGGACTGCCGTAAAGAAGCACGATGCAGGCCGCAATTGCGTCGTCAAGCCGTTCGATGATTAGCCTTAGCACGCAGGGGATGAGGGCAGTGCGGCAACGAAGCCTCGGCACTTAGTGCCGGGGCTTTGCTATCTCTCAGACTATCTGCCGGCAATTGACAATCTTAATCAAAGCCCCGGCGAACTTTACGCTGCCGGGGCTCCTTCATGTCGCGTATCGCAGGGGGCTGGGAGGGGACGCGACACTGAGCGCTAACTCGGCCGGATCAGCTGCCGTTCCCGGGGAACGCAAACAAAAGCCGCCCGGTGGTAAGGCCGAGCGGCTAAGTTGCCCAAGTCAGGAGAAAACACCACCCATGTTCGGTGGCGCGGATTCTAAATACTACGATTCGCCCGAGATCCGAACACTTCGAAACGGTGCGGCAGCGACCCCGCAAAAGGGCCCGGTGCATGGGGCATTGCAGCCCTTGAGACTAGATCCGCCCAACCCGTGCGCCGGTTCCCGATTAGGCTGGAAACCTATTGGGCCTTTGTACGTTCTCTCGTTGCGCGGATTGTAGCTTCCAGACTCCCGCAGGCCGCTCACTTGGGCCCCCAGCGGAAAAGGCGGTGCCGTCCCTGCCGGTG
>JBKPOZ010000143.1:0-26438 GCA_046733355.1 Pseudomonadota bacterium
AGGCTTTTGCATCCTTGCTTCGCCAAACCCAATCGAGGGGTGGCGGAGCGCCGAGAAGCGTTCGGGTGCAGCGGCACCCGTGCGGCCTGCAGATGACGCGCAGGCCAGACGCCTAGCGAGGCGCCTTGCGTCCCATGACGCGGCGAACTACTGGCGGAAATAACTTAATGCTTTCAAGGGCAATCGCAGCCAGTGTCCCAATAGTGTCCCAAACAGAGATTGACCCAATGAAAGCGACCCTTCCCTCATGCTCGCGCTCGTCACGACGACGGCGCTCGCGGAGCTGCTGCCAGTGCCGAAGCCGCCGGGGCCGGGGGAAGCTGCCCGGTCAGCTACACGTCGTCGGCTCGTACTGCCTGCCGTCGGGCGCGCAGCCAGACGCGATCGCCAAGCCATCAAACAGTACTTGCCCTTGGGATGGCTGCGAGCGGGAGCTACTGTTGCGCAGCGGCCGCCAGGGCCAGGGCGTGTACTGATAGATCGGAACAGTGCAACTCGCGGGCTGATGTCCGCTAAGGCAAGGGCCACGTGTAGCACTAGCTGGAAATATGTGCCAGAACGACGCTACCTGCAGCGAGTCGGCGGACATTGCCATCGCTTGTCTCAAATTCGACCTCGCCGGTTAGCCAGAGTACAAGCAACGCTGCGGTGGATTGTGCCAATCCCCCTCACACATGCCTGCGGGTATATGGCAGATATTGCACCACGAAGCCGCGAGGTTGTCCGAAAGTCGCAGTGGAGGACTGGCTGTTACGTCCTCCATGTGAGTTTCGCCCTCGACATCGGCAAAATTCGAGCCATGTCGCGCTCATCGGTAACTCGTCATATACGGCTCCTTCTTGATTGCCAGCGGAATAAATCACCACAATGCGGGGCTGGCGAGCGCGACGCCTGCGGATCACGGATGCGGGACGGAGGGTTCTCGGCACGAGTACAACGGGCTATCGACGAATGGTGGCGGGCTACGACGCCGCTAAGCACACCCGAACTGCATTTCATCAAATTTCGCGCAATCGTATTTTGAAGGCTGGTTGCATTCCCCGGCTTTGCTGTTCACACGGAATCTTCGGCAGGCGAGGATTCGAGCCCCCAAATTGCCGGAACGAGCTAGGAACTCGCATACGACGACGAGTCCGGTCGGCATGATCTGGAAGAACTTATCCGTCGCGCCATCCGCTCAAAAATAACTCTCAAACATGTCGTTTACCGCTTCTAATATCAGGCCGGGAAATCCAGACCCTACAACTAGCCCCAGGAATGGAATCGGGTACGCTCAACAGCCCAACCATTGTTAGATGCCGTACGGCTCGAACGAAGCGTGTGAAGCTGCTGGTTTAGAGCTCATTGAGGGCCTTGAGCTTGATCCCAAGACAGTTGCGCGTCTTGCTAACACTCGGCCAAGGTGATGATTTGAGATCGGTCGACACTGAAGGTCATTTGCTTGTCACCCGGCAACTCGACGATGAATTTCAACTCCTCGCCGGGCGGATGCACTAGCTTGATGGTCATATCGCCCTTGATCTCGGCAATTTCTCCGCCGATGAGATCGCCACCCAAGAAATTGAAGCCGAGCAGGTAGAGCGCAGCGGATAAATTTTGATCGACTTGCGTGTTGCTCATTGGTGACCCCCCGTTGTCGTAAGCAGGTGACAGGGAAAATCAAAAGAATACGCGGCAGTTCCGGCGATGAAAAAAAGACTTTCTGACTGTTGCAAAAATCACGCGGCCTGCCGTTGGGCCAGACGCATCCGCGATTTCGTTGCACCGGTTCGATCCCCTTACAGGTGACTATTAGCATTGCGCTCGCGTCAATTCGACTGGATTAGCAATGCCCAGATGTTAATTTAAATAACGTTCAGGATTAAACACATTCTTGCCACAATTTTTGCTTGACGGAGGTATTCTAAAATTTATTCTTAGTTCGGATTTAACGACACAGGGGCTGGCTAACGCGCGAGTCGGATGGACGACACAGGACTCGCGCCGATCTTCCTGTCCACGACGACCTTAACATCTGCCCCCAGCACCGGCGGATGCGGCGACCATCAGTGCCGCGCAGCTCACACCGGTTCACATAGGAGGCTTAAATCGCGGCCCGCGCAACCAATCCTAAAAAGCTCTGATCTCCGAAAAGACGAAGGAGCTGTTCCAGAGGAATACAAAAATGATGCAGACCGAAGAGCTTGCAACGCAGCTCCCAACTTATGAAAGACGGATAAAGTTTACGCCGGAGCGAGTCCAGCAGATCAGGAATCTCGTTGAGCGAGGAAAGAGCCGAGGGGAGATCGCCGAGTTGATCGGCGTGACCCTTGGTTCCCTGCAAGTCAGCTGTTCAAAATTAGGGATCAGCCTGCGGCGAGTTCCTTTTGACAACGGAATGCGTTTGCTGCGGCGAGACGGATCTCATAATAGGACCACCACGTATGCCGCTACTCGCCGCGGGGGTGTTCCGTCGCCACCGATAAGCGGACAACAGTCGGATCCTGTGAAGCAACCTGAAGCGACAACGCCACACGAAGAGCGGGCGAGAGCGGATGAAATGGAGTTGGCAACCTTGGGCCTCACGATGAAGTACAGAGGCCACGAGCGAACAACTGAATTGCCACTCACGCAAGACATGATCATGCAATTAGTGTTCGAGGCACAGTTCCGGAACATGCGCATTGGCGCGCTCGTCGGTGAAGTGCTTCTAGCGATCATGAAAAGGGATATTTTTCAATACGTGCTCGAGCCAAATTGCCAGCAACCATAGATTTCGCCCGGCGCTGCTACTTACCGAGCAGATGTAGGGCCTGCTTGCTAGCGGCGCGGCGCTCCTCTCACCCCCTCCGCCAGCAGGGGTGAGGGGCATGCACCGGACCCAACTCAGAAAAAGAAAGAACGAAAAATCGGCCGCGCGCCTTGGCGGTCTTGAGGTTGATCACCAGCTCATACTTAGTCGGCGCTTGCAGGGGAAGATCGGCCGGCGCGCGCGCACTGTCATTCAAGCACAAAGGCGGAGATCGAACGCCAGGGCTAAAAAAGGGGGGGCTGCCGTTGTGACGAGGCTCCTAGTCCAAGTGACACTCCTCCCTTGCCACCTTAAATACTCGCCGCGCCCTCGCCGCGCCATTTATTAAATCGCTTGAATAATTTGCGCACGATGGCGTTCACTTAGCCAAAGGCCGCCCGGGAGCACGAGCCGAGCGACCTTTGGGACGAACTGCCGGAACTGCTCCGGTTCTGCTCATCATCTGGCATTCTACCTTTTGTGCATGTAGTTGAGAATTAAATCTTGCATGCAATTTCATTCATTAAGATTTTTCATCATCTCCCACGGGTACAGAATATTTTGGAGGGTGGCAATTCCGCGAGCGCAGCGTAGTCCAAGTCCATCGAACCGCCCAAAATGCACTTGTAAATTTACAAGTTCGAGGATAGTCATGTTGCCATAAACTCACGCGCCCGTTGCTGTGTCGAGCTGTCGGATGGGTGAATTGGCAAGTGCACATCCTGGCCGAGCGGTTGCGGCTGGCTGCTACGGCGAAGGGACTGCGGAATGCACCCGCAGAGGCGCACCGCCGTCGCACGGAACGCTTCGAGCAGATCAGGAATTTGGTCGAGCGCGGAATGAGCCGTGCGCAGGTCGCTAAGCCGGTCGGCGCGTCCGGGAAGCAGAAAAGGATGTGGAACTCGTGCCGACCGCAGCCTTGGCGAAATGGTGATGTCGCGTGACATGCTACTCGACCTAGGCCCCGCGGGATTTGGGGGACATTAGAGTTTCCAGATTTTTGCTCGGGCATGAACTTATCGCGGCCGCGGTAAGAGCCCGTCCGGGGCTGACTGGTTTGGCGCCTGTAGAATGAGTCAGCAGCTTCCTGGGACCTTTGGTTAGGTTCGGTGGGCTCAAACTATTCTCCGAGAATCAGATCTTCAGTAGGCCATTCTGCCGGTCGGGCGGCGCGTCGCGCCCTTAAAAGCAGTTCAGCAAAAGACACGGTGTGCGGGGCAAATCGCGTTGAAACTCGGTTCGCGGCATCAGCTGAAGCGCTCACGGTCCTTGTAGTAGGAGCCTAGCGCAGGGCTTCAAAATGGTTGCTGCATTAATTAACCCAGGAAAAACCTATTTAATTAACGCGCAATTACGTTGCTTGACAGAGAACGAAAATAGATAGCAGAAGATTTCAATTGGACCATCATATTTGGAGAATTTTGCACTGAGCCAACCGAGCGAAGGCGCTGATAAGAAGTGTTATGGCGCGACCAATGAAAGCCGAAACGTAGGGGGAGGATGTATTGAAAGTTCCAACTGGTCGCCCGGATGATCCAAGCGTTGGAGCGAGGATCTTTTCGCCCGTAGAAGTATCGGAAGCCGCGAGCGCGCACGCAGCTAGGGAGGCGCATGAACAGCCCATACCAATTTCCAGATTGGGTGACCTGCTGCCCAGCACAACACCCTCGACGGACGCGATTGGATCAACCAGTATCGTTATTCCTGCGGAAAAATGCTTGTCCAAGCGGCCCGCCCAGAGCAGGTCGAGACTCGCTATGGTCGGCGGTCTGGTCGGGCTCATATTGGCAATCAGCCTCACCGCGTTCATTGCTATTGGAGAGCTCCCGCTCGCCGATATCTGGCGCCGGCTGACAGTCGAGCGCGCGATCGACCTCGCCTCATCATGGGCGCGTTCGGCGCCGGCGGCACCGCCGATGCAAGCCGAGCTAACAACTCCGCGGCTGATTATTCATCGACGCGTCGTGTCAGGAGAACCTGCAGCCCTCGGTCTGGCGGTGCAGGGGGGGGCTGAGGGCGCTGTTATCATTAGGGGCTTACTGCCTGGTATGGAATTGTCAAACGGTGATGCGGTTGCCGCCGACGCCTCGCAGGTCGCTGCGACCGCGCTCGGCAAAACTTGGATCGCTCCACCGGACAGTTTTATCGGTTCGGCTGATCTCATAGCCGAGCTGCACTTGCCCGATAGCAGGATTGCTGATCGGCTCGCAATACAGTTGGAATGGGCGCCATCGATTTCACCGGAGCAGAGACAAGGTTCATCTGGTCGGGAAGAGCCGGGGCCACCGATTTCACCCGCGTCGGCACCGCTCCAGCTCGATCAGCAACAGATCGTCGCGGCGCCACCAATCTCCCCGGAGCCGACACAAGCTCCATCTGGTCGGGAAGAGCCGGGGCCACCGATTTCACCCGCGTCGGCACCGCTCCAGCTCGATCAGCAACAGATCGTCGCGGTGCCACCGATCTCCCCGGAGCCGACACAAGCTCCATCTGGTCGGGAGGAGCCGGGGACACGGATTTCACCCGCGGCAGCACCGCTCCAGCTCGGTCAACAGATCGTCGCGGCGCCACCAATCTCCCCGGAACCGACACAAGCTCCATCTGGTCGGGAAGGGCCGGAGACACCGATTTCACCCGCGTCGACGCCGCTCCAGTTCGATCAGCAGCAGATCGTCGCGGCGCCACCAATCTCCCCGGAGCCGACCCAAGCTCCATCTCATCGGGAAGAGCCGAAGCCCCCGATCTCAACGGTCTCCGCGCCGCGCCAACTCGATGGGGAGGAGATCGCGGTCCTTCTCAAGCGCGGGAAAGACCTCATTGCCGCTGGCGATCTCGCCGCAGCACGCCTTGTGCTGCAACGAGCTGCCGACGCGAACGACGTCGAGGCGACACTTGCGTTGGCTGCGACCTACGACCCTTACGTGCTGCGAGAGCTCAAGGTCTACAGTTTTGCGGGAGATGCCGGGATGGCGCGTACTTGGTACGAAAAAGCCAGGCAGCTTGGCTCGTCAGCAGCGTTGCGACGCCTTGAAATGTTGACCACTGGGGCGCGCTGAGCTGACGACCGACACTTGAGCATCGGAGGATGGGCCAATGTACCTTATTCTAAGTCGCATTTTACTTATCATTGCGCTGATCCCATTGTTTGGGATCGATGCTGCGAATGCACAGGCGATACCAAAATTGATCCAGCAAGGTGGTAGCGAAAGGGCCATCAAGGAACGCAAGAATGCCTGGACGGTGGGCATTGCCGGCGGGCTTATCGACGGCACCTACATGCGCTTTGCCGATGAACTGGCCAAGGTGCTCGACGATGGCGACAGTCTTCGCATCCTGCCGATGGTGTCATACGGCGCGGCTTCCAACCTAGACGATCTGTTGTATCTGCGAGGCGTCGATCTCGCCGTCACGCAGTCCGATGTGTTCGAATACTTCAGGACCGAGCGCAAGACACCGAACCTGCAGAACCGGGTTCACTATATTCTGCGTCTCCCGATCGCGGAGCTGCACATCCTGGCAAAGACCGACATTCGCACGCTCGAAGATCTGCGTGGCAAGAAGGTCAACTTCGGGCCGGCGGGAAGCGGATCAAGTTTGACAGGAACGATCGTATTCCAACGTCTCGGCGTTCAAGTGGATCAGGTTTTGATCGATCAGCAAAGCGCACTGCAGAAGTTGCAGAGCGGCGAAGTCGCGGCATTGGTGCGCGTCGTCGGAAAGCCCGTTGACTTCTTCACCAGGATCCCACCGAACTCTGGTCTTCACCTCATCCCGATTCCGTACACAAAAACCTTTGCCGATTACTACACGATAGGTGAGTTCGAGGCTAAGGACTACCCATCGCTCATTGCAGAGGGAGAAAAGATCGAAACCATCGCAGTACCAGCAGTTCTTTCCGTGTTCAACTGGGCAAGGGGTAGCGACCGATACCGGCGCATTGAACGCTTCACGGAACGGCTCTTTGCAAACTGGAACCAGTTCTTGGTGAAGCCCCGTCATCCAAAATGGCGGGATGTCAACCTGGGTGCCACGGTTCCGGGCTGGACACGGCATGCCATCGCCGAGCAGATGCTCGAGCGTTTCTACGGTCCTTCAGGATTAGCACAAGAAAACATCAGCGGCGATTTTCAAGCCTTCCTGAATGGCATCGGAACTGGTGCACCAGTAAGCCAAGCCGATCGCGAGGCTTTGTTCCGCCAATTCGTACAATGGCGCGAGCAACAGAGTAGGCGAAGACGCTGAAGTTTCCGTTGCGTGTTAACGACTGCTTGCGGAACCGCTTTCCCATACCGAGCCAACAACTACGATCAAGTCGGCAAGTGTGACTCCAGAAGGAGCTGTTGGGTGTTATGATGAAGTTGACCTGTCTGGTGGCCCTCGCGGGCCTCAGCGCCATGCCACTCGTTGCGCAAGCGCAGAGCTATCCAGTTCGATCCATTACGGTAGTTGTTCCATTTCCAGCCGGCGGCCCGAGTGATGTTGTCGCGCGAATTGTGACAGAGCGCATGGGCCGGTCGCTAGGCCAACAGCTGGTCATTGAGAACATTGGCGGCGCCGGCGGCACGCTGGGAAGCGCACGCGTCGCCGCCGCGCAGCCGGATGGTTATACGTTGCTGGCTGGGAGTATGGGATCGCATGTCGCTGCGCCGGTGCTTACCCCGAATGTAAAGTATGACTCGGCGCGCGACTTTGAACCGGTCGGCCTCACCGCGCATGCGCCTGCCGTGATCGTGGCGCGAAAGGATTTTCCGGCAGAGAACCTGAGTGAGTTCGTGGCCTACCTCAAAGAGAATGGCGACAAATTAAAACAAGCACACGGCGGAATTGGTGCCTCGTCGCATATGGCCTGCCTGCTATTCAACCAGGCCTTAGGCATCAGGCCGACACCTGTCGCTTATCGCGGGACTGCTCCTGCGATGAACGATCTAGTCGGCGGCCATGTCGATTTTCTGTGCGAACAATCGGTTAGCGTAGCGGAGCAGATTAAGGCGGGCGCGGTGAAAGCCTATGTAGTTTCTGCCAACCAGCGCTTGGCTATGCTGCCCAATATCCCGTCTGCGAAAGAGGCCGGAATCAACTATCAGATGAGCATTTGGGCCGGCATTTTCGCCCCTAAGGGCACGCCTAAAGAAATCATCGCCAAGCTTGCCGCTGCGCTGGACAAGTCGCTTGATGACCCTTTACTCAGAAACCGACTGGCCGAGCTGGGCGGATCGATCCCAGCCAAGCAGGAAAGAACGCCCGCGAGTTTTGCTCGCCTGGTGAAGGCCGAAATTACGCGCTGGTCTCCCATTCTGAAAGCTGCATCTCTCACGACGAACTGACAATGAAGTGCGGACTTGCACCGAGCAGCGGGTCGTCCTGACGTTTCCCCGAAGTAAGTCTGGACTGGCTCTATCTTGGTCGAGCCTGGAGGCTTAGCTGCCACACAGGAGGGGCTGCGCGCTTCCCACGGTACCGCTGAGTCAAAAACCAGCCAAGACAAAAGACGATCCCCGGCAATTCAGACCTCACAATGCCCTAGAGACGTGTACTAAATCGGAGCGTGGCCGAGCAGCTGTTGAAACTATCTCGAGCTAGCAGACCAGCGCTCAGATTGCGCTAGTCGCCACCGTTGTTCGGCTAGCTTGGTCGGATGAACGCAAGCCGCTCCCTCCTCGGTCTCATCTTTTGGCCCGCAGTGTGGACATTGAAACCGTATTTGGCTTGGGGGTCAGGTGTGGGTGGGGTAGCGTAATCTGTATAGATTTTAATCCTTCGATGAGCCTTTTGCAGAACACAAAAAGGCGACGGGGACATCCGGCTCCGTCTACTGCGCTGGGCAGCACTAATAGTCAAAGAATGGTCATCGCTTCGACGTGCCCTTTTTTCGTCGCTTTCGTCTTGGTTGGTCGATTAGGAAATCATCGAGTTTCTTTCCGTTTTTGATCGCAGCAACAAGCCAACGAGGTTTTACGCCACGCCCCGCCCAAGTTTCGCCTGACGGACCACTATATTTCGGCGGGACCTTCTTTCCCTTCAAAACACTTCTTCCGTCTCGAACAACACTTGCACCACCAACCACGGCAATCGCCCTATCCATGCTCTGCAACTGCTGTTGAAGCTCGGCACGATGCTTTAAAAGCCTTTCATCGACTCGCTTTCGGAGTTCCATGAGCGCTTCAATGGACATCCGCGATAGATTTACGTTTGCCATAGTGCTCTCCGGCGCGAAAACGGTATAGTTTGAGAGTCCTTAGGGAGGAAATCAAGCTATCTTATCTTCTCGAAAAGGCACTTGCCAAACTAGTTTTTGGCTCCTGTGCTCGACCATGGCAGATGTTTTCGTCAGCTACGCCAAAATAGATCCGCCCTTGGCATTAAGCTTGCTGCGATGCTGGAGGCTGAAGGCTGGAAGGTCTGGTGGGACACCAGTCTCGCCCATTGGCGGCGACTCAAAGACATAATGACTAAGTTAGGACGTGTGAGGTTGCGCCTTCAATTGACTGATGCTGTGATGGGCGCACCCCAAAAATTAGATTGGTTCAGCTGAGAATCTCCGGCCTGGGTGTGAGCCTCGACAACGGCGTCCTGTCAGCAATTGCGCCATGGGTTCACTTCATTGTACTCGGTATGCCACTCTTCAACCTTTTCGCGGTCACCGCCCGGATCTAGGAACCAATGGCGGCCGAGGAGCCGAACCGTGGCGTTGAAGGTTGCCACATAGGCATTGTCGGTCGGTTTACCCGAGCGGCTGAAGTCCAACGTGATGCCGTTCGCATACGCCCGTAGATGGAGCTCCTTCCAGGTGAACTGATCGCTTGCTCGTCGCGCATCATCGTTGGCAAACAATATGCCGTCGATCTAGCGGATCGATGATTTCCATGGCAGTCGCCGATCGACATACGCGCATGACGGGGCATACCCCACTCCAGGTGTCCACGACGGTTAGAACCCCAGAGACGGCATCCATCGAACAGCTCATCGTGCGTTCAATCCATCGCACGCACCTGATCAGGTCTCGTCGCATCACTGCGATCATTACCAGATCGGCCATGACGCGCCGGCGTGGCGGTTTAAGCCGCATTTGCGGCCTTCTTCTGCCAATACAGCCGATGCACGCCACCCGTGTCTCAGCGATCTCGAATTCGCTTTCTGAGCGCCGCCTGCTGGGCCGGCGGTAACCATAGTGATACGTCGCGCGGCGCCGCAATCGCTCGGCAGGCCTTGTGGATCGCCACGCGGAAGGTAGCTTGCACCAGTCGATCATCTCGCGTCCCCGCAGGCGTCATAATTTGCGGCGGATCACCTCTTGCAGGTTTCCTTATTGAGCGTAAATCGGCTAACACCACTTGCATGAATTTGCTGCGGCAACCGACACTGTTCGGCTTTAGATCGTCGGACCGCAATTGGGCGGGCCCCGGCCCAGGCCAAATATAGGGCCGGGACCCTACGGCCTCGGAACGTGCATTAGGCAAGGTCCCGCAGCCCGCTCCTCAGCTGTACAGAATTTGGGACCTCTTTCCATTAAATTCAGACTGTGAAAGCGAAAGTCTTTATTGAGCCCGTAACGCCAAACATACTCCTAGATGTTCTGTTCGGTTTGTTAGCTGGAAAGAGAGCAACCGCGCCAACTGGACGGCCGGATGAGTTTCGGAATAGATGGACGCAGTTAGAAGCTATCGCTCAGGATACATGCAAACGTAATTAACGGGATGAATGCAAAATTCATTCCCAACAATATGCAACCAAGCGTACAGGAGACTATGAGCGGGCGAACTGGAGCCCTCGGCTCGGTCCCGGTCAGCCTCTCGTTTCGTCGGTCTCCTGCCGACTACAGCCTTCGATGGCCGAAGCCCAGTCGCCGTGTCCAATTCAACGTGCCCGAGGCGGAGCCTGCGCAAATGGGGTGAGAACCGAGGGGCGGATGTTTTGATTTGCCTCGCTGACCTGCGGGTCGCGCGGAGTCTAGTCCATAGCGTGCCGTAGCGCGAATGCTAGACGAGCATCACCTCCGCTCGCTTGGCAAGCTGGTCGTACGCAACTTGGATCGGATCGCGCACATCGACAACGTTGGAAATTAGAGACCTTACAAGCCCGTTCAACTCCTGGCGCCGACCATGGTATCTAAGAACCGGCCCCAACGGTGCCATCTTGGATTGACGCTCGGCTTCATAAAGTCGCTCGTATTCGATGAAATTTGAGAAATTGTCGCGATTCGAACCATCGTAACTTTCGACCAAAGCTCCTTCCGCGTAGATCACTTCGTGCGTATCAAGTTCGATGTGATAGTACTCAATTGCAGACATATCTGATGGCATGCCCTGTGCGATGGTGGCCTCGTTGATCAGATACATCACTGGAATCAGCGCTTCATTGACAAAGACGCAATGTAGCGGCGAGAGATAGAGATCACGGTGAGGTGTGTGGTCATTGATCGCACAGCGTGCGACACGGATCGGCATTACGTTATCATGCCAAGCCCTGCCTTCTTCCTTTGTAAATTTATTGTAGCCAATCCACTTGACCGTTTTACCACCGGCAAGCGCCTGAACTTCATCTCCGATTTGCAGGTCCTGCACTAGACGATCACCCGAAGGAGTCGAAATCTTCGTACCCTTTAAAAAGCAGCTCCCTGGTCGTGGTGTTGGTGTTGGTGCTGGTCTTGGTGTTGGGTCTATTCTTTGTGCCGACGCCGGCTTTCTAGCTAACGCAAGTAAGGAAATGCTTGCGGCACTTACAGTCATTACCCTAAGCAGTTGCCGACGTGTACGGACGTGTTGAAAGCTTTTCATGTGCCGTTACTCGCAAGGGTCCAATACCAGCTACGAGACATTGGCTTAAGCCCCGTGCCCGCCGTTGTGATCAGCCTCCTGGTGCAAGCAGGAGACGAACAAGTGCCACTCGCTGGTTACCACCTTAAATTTCACTGCGCCATTTATTAAATCGCTGAAATTAATTTGCGCATGATCGCCCTCTCGGCGTCTGATCTTCACGAATAATGAGTCGGCATTGCATTCGCAGCGTTGGCAATTGCGTGGGCTCGGCCTAACTGTCGCTGTGGTGTTTCACTTGTTGTACTGACAGCCGCGTGGTTCGAGATGCCGGCGACGTGTTCCTCGGCGTCTGATAAAACAGCGACGATCGGAAAGGGCTCTCAGAGGGACGAGAACCTCGTCAGCGCAATATCTTGTGGATCATATCTTTGTTTATCGCTGCAACCAGAATTTGCCCGATAAATCCAGCGATATTTAAATCTCGCAACATGGTTTCAAGGGCCAGGATCTCGATTGCGGGTGAAGGGAGCGGAACATCAGTGGTTTGTTCTTTCCCTCGGTGTCGCACCGTGATGGCGAACTTGGCCGAAGGCGCGGCGCGGGCTGCCGGTTGCGACACTTCCCTCTGTTCTCGCACATGCGCAATGCCGACTGAGCATGGGCTAGGGATACTCCTTCCCCTGACATCGGCCGTGTGGCGCCCTAAGCGGTTGGGCAAAATAATTCGTCGCAAGCTAATACCCAGCCTTGAGCATGTGACTTGGAGCGATCCTACAGTCACGCCAACTCGATTAGCAATCTCGTCGCGGCTGATCCCTTCTCCGACCAACTCCTTGATCTTTTCGACAACTTGCGGGGTAAATTTGATGCGTCTGCCCCGAACGGGATGGCTGGCATTCGTTATCGTCACGGCTGCACCGTTGGTTGCCGAGGGAACCTCGGCGGCTTGCATGTGCTCAGCTTCGCTATTCATGACTTGTGTTTCCCGGCCTATGGGGCTCACGTAGCCGCCCAACTAAACACCGGCTAACCAAAAGCGTGAATTAAATTTTTCGGACAATTTTCACTCCCGCGCATAGATCCAGCATTATTTAACGTGTCGGGTAAAGGCCCTCGCCTCGCTTGCATTCAAGCTTGCGATAACCGACAAGCAAGTTGCTTTCGAAGCTCTCGCCAAACAAATATGTGTTGCAAACCGTACACCATCCTCAGCGTTGGCGGCCGCTGCGCGTAACGCCAGGGACAGCTTTTGTTTGCAATCGGGGCAGCGATCGGTGCGGCCTTGACCAAGCTTTTCTCTTGCGCGCACATTCCGTGCCAAAGCAAGATTGCGACATCCAGTGGACCGTCAGACGTTTTTGCAATGAGTGTCTCTGTGGTGGCGCGGTTAGCTTGACTCAAGATCTCCCATTTTAGTTATAAGACGGTACGAAATCAGTGATATGTGAAAGTCATAGCACCTCTCACGAAGTTTTAAACCAGCGCAACGAAGCGAACAGAGGAAACCAGAGCATGAGCTCCCGGTGGCCGAGCTGGGGCCCGATCCTAGTGGTGGTTGCATTGGCTGCGGCTACCATCGTTCTTGTTCCCTCCGTTCGGGAGCCGGTTCTGCGAGCCGCAGGATGGGCGCTTGTCGTCAACGGACCGGTCGCGGCCGCCGACATCATCGTCGTATCGCTTGATTCCGGCGGTGCGGGGGCGCTCGAAGCGGCGGACCTCGTGCAAAGCGGCATCGCGACGCGAGTTGCGGTCTTTACCGACCCTCCGAGTGGAGAAGACCACGAGTTCATCCGCCGGGGGCTCCCTTACGAGGATGCGGCTGCAAGGCAGATTCGTCAACTGAGATGGCTTGGCGTGACGGATGTGGTGCAAATCCCCAGAACGGACGGTGGAACCGAAGCTGCAGGCCAGGCGCTTCCGCCATGGTGCGACCAGCATCGGTTCCGATCCATTGTGTTCGTGGCCGCTAGGGACCACTCGCGACGATTGCGGCGAGTGCTCGATAGAGTCATGAAAGGTCATTCGACACGTGTCACGGTTCAACCCGCGCGCTACTCAAGTTTTGACCCGGACCGATGGTGGAAAACTCGCAGCGGCGTCCGCACAGAAATCATTGAGCTCCAGAAGCTCATGCTCGAAGTGGTTCTGCACCCAATATCATTCTGATTACGAGAGGGTGCTATCTTGACGAGTGCCCGTGCAGGTCTAGCGGCCAGGATGGCTAACGAGTCAATTTTATGTCGCGGGCCTCTCACACGCTTTTGTGCTGCGCTTTCTTGCTCGCGTTGGGCGTGCACCGCACGCTTAGAAAGCGTTGCGACCGCGCACAATCTCGATGATCGAGCGGAACATGATCAACAAATCAAGTTGGAAGCTCCAGTTCTCGATGTACCAAAGGTCCAGCTGTACGCGCCGCTGCATGGCGTCTATAGTCGGCGTCTCTCCGCGAGAACCATTCACCTGCGCGCAACCGGTAATGCCCGGTTTCACGCGCTGCCGGAACGCATAATTGGCAATGACCTGATCAAAATAATTGTCATGGGCCGCTGCGTGCGGCCGTGGACCGACGAGGGACATTTCGCCGTTGAGCACGTTGATCAACTGAGGTAACTCGTCGATGCTTGTTCGGCGCAACCAGAAGCCCACGCGCGTCACACGTTTGTCGAGACGAGTGACTTGTTTGACTGAGTCGCCGTCCTCCACGACGGTCATGGTACGGAATTTCAATATATCGAAAGGCTTGCCATTAAAGCCATGACGCGTCTGCCGAAAAATTACACGGCCAGGCGAGTCAAGTCTTATTGCAATCGCAACTAGCATCAAGAGCGGCATCAGTGCAATCAAAGCCGTACCGGCAAAGACAATGTCGATCGCGCGCTTGACTGAGCGTTCAAAGAAATTGAGCGGGGCGCGCTGCAGCTCAATGACGGTCGCGTTGCCAATTGCGCTCACGGGCTGCATGAGCAACTTCGAAGTTGATCCAACCGCAATCAGGTTGATGGGCACCGGCAGCAAACGGAGACGCTCCGCCGATTTTTGAATTTTGGTCCAACTTTGCAGCTCAGCCGCAATAAATACCTCGTCGACATTCGAGTGGCGCGTGTAAGAGATGGCCTGCGATACGAGATCGTCCCAATGCGAGGCATGCAAATTGTCCCCAGCCGGCACAAAATGACGTTGTATTCGGAAGCCGTGTCGCAAGAGCTGTTGCTGAACGTCTGAACCTGGCGAATTTTCACTGATGAGGACAATCGTGCGGCCAGACCATTTTCCGCTCGCCAGCCCACTTTCGAGGGCGCTACGCCAAAACGTCCGGTGAGCTACCAAGCCAAAAAGACCGATCGCGGCGAAAGATACGATGGTGCCACGAGAAAATGTGCTCCCGATCTTCAGGGCGAAAACGCAGCCAGCCAGGAACATAAAGACGCCGATCCAGGTGAGCGTAACGGCCCGGATTTGGGAGATCCAGGCTAATAGCGCCATCGGCTTGTAGAGGCCACGGCCTTTCAACAAGGATGTGAACAGTGCGGCGACCACCGCTGCCGCAGCCGTATAGTCTGTGATTTCGCCGGCGAATCCGGTCGTTGCCAGACGATAGATTATTTCGGCAAGCACGCCAGCAGAGAGGATAATCAAGATGTCGACGATGACGGCAACGACTTCGATGGACCGGTAGGAAACCGGCCATTGCCAACGATTTTCGAAAGTCAGCGAATTGCTGCAACCCGTTTCGAAAGTATTGGCGCAATGTGCGTTGGCGGCTACATGGCTGACCGGATCCTGCGTCTGAGCCACAAGGTCGGGCCCAACCCGGCCTATCAAAATGTCCTTGCCGTCCGTTGATGCGAGATGGTTGCTCCGCGCGGTACCAATCGCAATGTTCATCTTGCAAATTGCCCATCAAGCTTTCGACGCTGACTATATGAACTATTGCGCGGCTCTCAAAATTATTAAATATCATTGGATTATTTTGATTGTTCCGCCTAACAGCGAACATGTTAATCGCCAATGTATCCTTTGCCTTCACGAAAACAGCAGGCGGAATTAAGCAACGGGCGAGCGTATCGCGAGGATATGGCGCTTGCGACCCGTGAATTGCCTCCACCAACGCGGTCGAGCAAAGCCCCCTTACTCCCCTACTGTACTTTGCGACTATAGATCTTTGGCAGCGCCTGCCATGGGCAGCCGGTGCACAGCACGTAGAAAATTCCGCTCAGAATCCCCCGCACGACTATCTTCGATTGCGTCTATCCGAGTTGGCCGATGCAATAATAAGCTCTTGACCTCCCCATTCGGCATCAGTCAAATATTTGGATACCGAAGACTAGCGGCCAAGCGGCGACGCCTGCTTCGCCTACTTCAGCAAAATCTGGGGCATCCCGTACATTGCGCGCGGACTATTTGCAGCAAGCATCTAGGTGCTTGGAGTTCTGCTCGAGCACCTGTTGAAAAAGATCCTCTTTTATCATCGCTATAATGAGTTCACCGACGAGCTTACCCATGCTCATACTCCGGAACTGCGCCTCGAACGCTAGACACGATATCATGTCCTGAGTGAGCGGCAATTCAGTTATTCGCTCGCTGCCCCTGTACTGCATTCTGAGAGCCAAGCTTGCTGGGTCCACCTTATGCGGCCGCTCTTGACTGGACGTTGTGGGTTGGGCTTGCTCTCCCGGACCCGATTGTTCTTTTGTCGGAATCGAAAAACCCCCATCGCTGTCAGAAAGCCCATTATTAAAATGCGATCCCGCTCTCCGCAGCAAACCGGCCTGGGTGTTAGAAACAGGTCGCCGCAAACTAATTCCCAACCTCGAGCACGTGACTTGCAGGCAATCAACGGTCAGGCCAATCAACTCGGCGATCTCCTCTCGGTTTTTTCCTCGCTCGATGAGATTCCTGATTTGCTGGACTCTTTCCGGGGTAAACTTTATCAACCTTCCACGAGTCGAGAGCTGCGTCGTAAAGGCCTCGGTCTGCAACATTTGTTTATCCTTATCAGGGCAGTGCTATCATCGCCTTATGCCTCTAGCGTCATCGCGTTCAGCGAAGCCTTCATTAAGAGGCGGATAGTCTGCATAAATGCGCTGGGCAGCGGTCACATCAAAAGCGGAGACCAGAAATCTTTGAACTGGTTGCCGGGACCTTGAGGAGTGATTTAAGCCTGCAATCCGGACCCCGGCGCTAGTCACCAGAATGTCGTTGTCACGGAGCAAATAAAGATCACGATCGCCGTTAAACTCGTTACAAAAAGGCACATGCATCGAGTAGTGGCGCCGAATAGGTTTTCGGAAATCGAACATTTTCCAGCCCTGCGCGCCTTCTCCGCAAGCGCGTACCCATGGGTTCCCTTAACCCACTATTCATTTACCGTTTATTCTTGTGACCCTGTCAAGCAAATATCGTGGTAATGCAGTTGATTAACGTCAAAAAATGTTGCGTAAGGCCAAAACACAAAACATTCAGTTCGCGACCCGGCTTCAGATGGTGGCGGTCATCCGCGAGGCGGATGGCGAGCCAGTGTCGGTGCTAGCCAAGCGGCACGGGATCAGTCTACACATGGCGCAGGCGTTTCGGTGCCTTTCAGGCGAAGGACATCTGTGCGCCTGAAGCAGCTCGAGGCCGAGAATGCGCGGCTGAAGAAGCCGATTGCCAAGTGTGATCTCGAGGCCGAAAAAAACTGATTATCGTGCCGGCCCGTCGGCGAGCCTGCTAGTCTTGATGTGTGAGTGATCAATCGCTTCGACGGCGAGATAGAGCTCGGCGTCGTGCCGTTCGAAATGGCCGCAGAACTCGCTGCCGCGGTCAGTCAGCATGCGCAAGACCTTGACGCCGACATTGCTCAGCTTCTGCCGTCACTCGCGCACCAAGACCAAGAGTCCGCGGACGAACAGCGTTCAACGAGTTTCCGCCGCGTATCACTCACCGACGAGCCGAGGGCCGGATCTGGTGGATCAAGGGCCAATGTTGCATAGCGGCGCCTCTAAGGCGCGGGGTTCAACGGCGACGGCGCCGCCCAAGTGATCATGCTATGTGCCACGATGCTTTTTTTCAAAACTGTCCGAGAGATCAAGGATCAGAATTTACATCCGCCTCAACGATGTGCTCTCCACTGCGGAGCTTACGGCGCTTCCGGGCCGCAGCGAATGCGCTGCCTCCGGCGTAGCCCAGTTGTAGGGCCGTCGTGGCGACCATCACATCCAGGGCGATCCTCCAGGTGCCGGCTTCGCGCGCAACGCCGACCCCGATCACAACCACCAACACCAAGGTGGTCGCCGGAAAAAGGATAAAGACCTTATATCGCAGGCCAAGCAGCGCGCCACCGAGTAAGGTGATAACTGTGAGTATGAGCAACAGCCCCGCCCCCGAATGAGGTGCTGCTCTTTATCTTCGAATATTCTTGTGTCTTTTGTGGGATAGACACTTTCTCAACCTGGGCGCGGGAGCCTACGCGCCGATGCTATTGCGGCCGGCGCTAGGAAATAGGGTTTGTAGTCATGAACGGAGCGTGCTCAGCCCGTCTGAGCCATGGGGGAAAATTGGTGGCACCGTGAAAGGGGTAGGGCGGCGTATCGTGGGGTGTTCGACGCTTCCACTTCTCCAGCAAGGGAGTGAGGTTTCGAGGTTGCTCAGCTGCCATGCCGACGAGCTCTGCGATGATGGCCGCCGGCAATTAATGCGTCACGGACTTCTTCCCTCGCTCGAGCTCGAACTCACCTAGAAGGCGACGGAACCGGTTGAGCCAGGCAAAGGTGCGTTCGACAATCCAGCGCTTAGGTTGGACCTCGAATCCGACGTAGGTGGACGAGCATTGGACGATCTCGATTGTCCAGCAACCGGTGGTGACCGCAGCCTTGCGGTTTTCGGGCCTTGATAGTCGCCGTCACTATAGATGCGCTCAATAATCGGTAACGACTCGTGCGGCGGTCAGCACCAGTGCCACTCCATCGGGATCCTAAATATTGGGGGATGGACCGCTACGCTCAACAACACCCGAGCGATCGACTAGAGTACGGCTCGACGAGAATATGGCGCTTCCGACCCCTGATCTTCTTGCCTGCATCGAAGCCCGGCGGGTCGAGCAAGGCCTTTTTTTTTGCGTGCCCTTGGCTCTGGCTGTAATGATTGCGATGGTCGGCCTCCCCCGTCCGGCACTCCACCTGTCATCCAGGTCCATAGGTCATCGAAATAGGCCCACACCGTGCTCTTCGGCGGCAGGTCTTTGAGCAGCGGTCCACAGATCGGAGCATTCCCGCGCCGGAGCGCAGCTTCAAGTATCGGATGATTAAATCAGATAGGTTTACCTTAACATTTAAGCCCCTACTCAGAAAACGAAGTGACGAACTTAATAAATTGCATTATCTGCTATGCGGCCACACAATTGTGGGAATTGTCCGCACGAAAAAGAATACTCTTATCTCGCTTGAGGCATTCCATCGTGAATTTCTTTAGTTTTGGTATAACAAGAACGTGGTTTGTGTCGAAGAGGGGCGGCCGCGCTGCGGGAAAAGCTGCTGACCACGCACGCCGATCTCTACACGTCAACGATCAGCGGGTCCGGAGTGGTGCTGGGCGGCCCTCCCCAGCCAAATACGCAGGCCCTCCCGCTGACCATTTTGTGACGGCTATCACGTCTGGCCGAGCCATAGTCAGCATAGCGGTGCGCGTCGTTCTGCGCAATCTAGGCGTGGACATTTTGATCAAGGACTTTGTAAAACTGGAGAAAAACGCCGAGGACTAAGCCGTAGATCAAATTGAAGGTGGAGCAGTATCGTGACAGTTTTGCCCAGGAGTACTCCGCAATTTTCCCGGCGCAGCAGGCCCAGATCGTGGCGCAACACCGGCCTCGTCATCGGAGAAGTGTTTCATCCCATCGCGGCGAAAACGGCGAGACTGAAATTGTTCGGAAAGTCCCCTGCTGGGCTTTATTTGCGGGTGAATAGGCGGATCTGGCAGATTCTTTCTCGCGTGCTCTGCGCATACGGAGCGTGGTTGCACAGCTTGGTTTGCCTCCACGCCACCCGCCGGCAATTTTTCGGCACGTTCTTTCTCCGGAACCGTCCAGCGCTCGAACTAATGCGCCGTCTGGCGGCGGAGAAGGCCAACGGCTCGACTTTGAGAATTGCCGTGCTCGCCTGCAGCATCGGCGCCGAAGTCTACTCAATCCTCTGGACCATCCGTTCGGCGCGACCGGACCTTAAAGTCTTCGTGTGCGCGGTGGATATTTCAAAGGAAATGTTGAACTTCGCCGAAAAGGGAATTTACGGTCCCAACACCTGCGGGTTGGTCGGCTCCTCGATTTTTGAGCGCTTGACCGCGCATGAAATGACGGAGATGTTTGATTGGGAAGGTGATCAGGCCAGAGTCAAACCCTGGCTCCGGGACGGGATAACGTGGGAGGTTGGGGATGCCTCAGCTCCGGAACTGATCCGTCTCCTTGGGGCCCAGGACATGGTGGTAGCGACCAACTTTCTGTGTCACATGGAGCCGCCGGCTGCTGAAAATTGTTTGAGGAACATCGCCGGCTTGGTGAAACCAGGAGGATACCTCTTTGTTTCGGGCGTTGATCTTGAAGTTCGAGCAAAGATCGCGCGTGAGCTTGGCTGGCGGCCGATTCCGGAGCTGATCGAGCAAATTCACGATGGCGATCCTTCCGTGCGAGTTGACTGGCCCTGGACGTGGTGGGGCCTCGAGCCACTTAATCGCAACAGACACGATTGGCAGATGCGGTATGCGGTGGCTTTCCGGTTGAATGAAGGTGCGGCCCCTCACGCCGGTGATCACGACGATTTTCGTAAGACCTTGTCACATCCGATTTTCTACTTTCGCGCAGGCTGATGAATTCACCCTGGGAAGTCAGCCCCATATGGGGTGAACTACCCATACGGGGTGCAAAGTTAATGGGTTCGCTTTTCCAGTGCACAAATAAGAGCAGCTCGGGCACTCAAAGTGCAGCAGATCTCGCTTAGGAGGAGAGTATGCTCATGCAACCGCAAAGGAAGCCTTGCCGTTGCCTCGTTCCGTATGCGTAGCGTTTCCTTCCGCAATCAGCATGATGGCTGTCGTTCTGGGAATTCCGCGTGCACCAAAAAAGAAAAATAAAATGAGGTTGCTCAAGGAGGAGAACAGCCGTAGCTTCAATGTCTAGGGGATGATCATGTTACCCTTCGCGGGGCTGCCCCGCGCGGCCTCCAGCCCAGAATGGAGCGTCTGGGATCGAGTGATGGATAAGCATATCGAAGACTTGAGTCAGTTTTTGCAAAATTTCGGTGTTACCGCGCTCGCCCTTCTCTTTCTTCCAGTTTTGATCGCAGCATTGGCGCGCAACGTTGCTTTGGCATTGGCCGCCGGCTTGCTTTCCTTTACCTCGTTGATGCTTTTTATTGCTCCTGCTTCTGCAATCAGCGGCCTCGCTATCGTGAGCGGGCTCGGCTCTTTCTTAGTGGCGTTGGAGAGCGTCATTGCGCGTAGACGGAGAATGACTTTCGATAAGCAACTAGCCGATCTGACAAGCCGTGTGAACCAGTTGGAGAACGCCGAACAGCGGCGCCTGGCCGTTGAGGTTAAGCGGAGAGCCCGAAAATAAAATTTCGCTACTTGGTTTTCTGATGAGCGACACGGAGCTCGAGCCGGTCAGCGCCTTGATAGAACCCTGTTGCTTGGGGAGCTCAATGCGTCTGTCATCTTCCGCACGCATGTTTGCGACTGCGTCTCACATTACGCCTTGGCTTATCGTTCCACGGCAAAAACGCTCGGAGTCACAAGTGCGGGGCCTATTTGTCCATGGGAATTACAGGATCGCTCGTCCGCAGCTAGCTTCATGCGCGAGCGGATGCGTCAACGTCTTTAAGGGCTGGTACTAACGTTCGATTTAATTTTAACGTTTTTGCGATTTAGCACGTTAAATGCTACCAGGAGTGACTTTCTTGGAGGTGTCCAGCAGCACGGTGCCGATCGTCGGGGAGTGACCCGCGGCGCAGCAGCCAGGTCGAACCCTGTTGCCAAATAAAGGCCCTGCATGGCTGCATTTTTAGACTAGTTGACGGATAGCAAACAGCCAGGAGTGAATGAATGCGCGTTTTGGTAACGGGACATTTGGGTTACATCGGCACCGTTTTGACGCCGATGCTGGTTCGGGCTGGGCACGCGGTGGTCGGCTTGGACAGCGACCTCTATTCACGCTGTACATATTCGGCCGGAGGGGAAATCCTCGAGGTGCCAATCATTCGGAAGGATACCAGGGATGTGGAGGCTAGCGACCTCATCGGCTTCGACGCGGTACTTCATCTCGCCGCTCTCTCCAACGATCCGCTAGGCAATCTGAGGCCGAAACTTACCGACGACATCAATCATCGCGCGAGCGTGCGGATGGCAGAGCTTGCAAAGAAGGTTGGTGTGCCTCGGTTTGTGTTTGCGTCCTCATGCAGCAATTATGGCCAAGCTGGCGAAGCGATGATTGACGAGACGGGCGCTGTCAATCCCGTGACGGCTTATGGCACGTCTAAGGTGATGTCCGAGCGCGATATTTCTCGTCTTGCCGGAGATGGGTTCTGCCCGGTCTTTTTGCGGCCCGCGACAGCTTACGGAGTTTCTCCGCGCATGCGCTTCGACATCGTCCTTAACAACCTTGTTGCGTGGGGCCTCACCACCGGAAAGATCTACCTGAAATCGGATGGCACGCCATGGCGGCCAATTGTCCATATCGAGGACATTGCGCGGGCTTTCATCGCCGTTCTGCAAGCGCCTAATGATCGCGTGTTCAATCAGGCCTATAATGTCGGCCAGACGGCCCACAACTATCGCATCCGTGAACTGGCCGAGATCGTCGCCCAAGTCGTACCCGGATGCAGGCTTGAACTGGCACCTGATGCCGGGTCAGACAAACGCTCATACCGGGTTAGCTTCGAGAAAATCCGTCGCGATTTGCCAGAGTTCAAACCGCGTTGGGATGCCCGCACCGGCGCCGAGCAGCTCTACAAAGCCTATCGATCGTCTGGGCTGACGCTCGAGGAATTCGAGGGGCCGCGCTACCAGCGCATCGGTCACATCAGGGCGCTGATTGGTGAAGGCATACTCGATCCTGATTTGCGTCACACCCAGCCCGGATTTCGCGACGGTGCCGGGCCATTGATGGCATCCGTGTAGTCCGCGGAGACCGAAGCAAGGAGTGAGTGCGACGCTCAGCGACCAGATGGATGCGCGGCGAAGCCTTGGCGAACAGCTGGTGACGAAGGACATAGGCGAAGAGATCTATGATCTTGCCGCCAAGATCTATCCTATGTGCCGCAGCATCACTGGTAACGGCGTGCGGGACACTTTGGGGTTGTTGGCCGCTCACATAGACCTTGAGGTACACGAGGTGCCGACCGGCACTGCAGTCTTCGATTGGACAATCCCTCGCGAGTGGAATATCCGAGACGCTTACATCAAGGATCGCCATGGCCAAAAAATCGTCGATTTCAACAAGTCTAATCTGCACGTTATGAGCTACAGTGTGCCTGTGCGAAAGCAGGTGCCTCTCGCAGAGCTCAAGCAGCACATCCACACGCTGCCAGAACAACCGGATCTTATCCCTTATCGCACCTCTTACTATGCCGAGGATTGGGGATTCTGCTTGCCCCACCGTCAGTTCGAAAATCTCGAAGATCAGATTTATGAAGTGCTGATCGACGCAAGCCTTGAAGACGGACATCTCACCTACGGCGAGTACCTGCACAGGGGCGAGACCACGGACGAGTTTCTACTGTCGGCCCACGTCTGTCACCCTTCGCTCGCCAATGACAACTGCTCAGGTGTCGCGTTGCTCACGCATCTTGCCAAACGACTGGCCGATTTGCGGACGCACTATAGCTACAGATTCCTGTTTGCGCCCGGCACTATCGGCGCAATCACGTGGCTCGCACGCAATGAGGAGCATAGCCAATGCATCAAGCACGGGCTCGTTATCTCAATGGTTGGAGATGGCGGCGGCCCCACCTATAAGAAGAGCCGACACGGCAATGCCAAGATCGATCGGGCCATGGTCCACGTTTTGCGCCATTCGGGATTGACCCCGGTAATTCTTGATTTCTTCCCCTATGGCTACGATGAGCGTCAGTATTGTTCGCCGGGATTCAACTTGCCAGTGGGACTTTTTCAACGAAGCCGGTTCGGCGAGATTCCCCAATATCACACCTCGGGAGACGATCTCGATTTCATAGGGCCGGTCCATCTGGCCCAGTCCTACCGCGTGATCGCTGATACGCTTGACCTGATCGAAAACGACAAGGTTTACATCAATACCATGCCGAAATGCGAGCCGCAGCTTGGAAAGCGAGGGCTTTACGCCGCAGTTGGGGGAAACAAGGATGCTGCAGGGGCAAACATGGCCATGCTATGGATTCTCAATCTCTCTGACGGAAAGAATTCATTACTCGATATTGCGGAGTGCGCGGACTTGCCATTCACCGTGGTTCGCAGTGCAGCACAGCAACTGCAACAACACGGTCTTTTGAGCTAATACGATTTGATGAGGGGACGGATCTCGACGTTTGTGACTTCAGCCGTTCGCGGCATTAGCAGCGCATTCAATGCGACCTGGGCAATATCTTCAGGCTGAAGGAGAAGTTGAGGCTGATACGCCCGCTCTTCGATTTCATACAAAGTTTTCGTTCGGGGCGTCGCGGTGCGCCCCGGATATATGCTGAGGACCCTTATGCCATCGGCATTGACTTCTTGGCGCAGGCTGTCGGTCATCGCCTTGAGCGCATGTTGGGTCGCGGCGAAAGGCCCGGTATTGCCCCTGGCCTGAAGGCCTTGAGAGGAGTTGATGAACACGATCTGACCTTGCCGGGATTTCAACAAAGGCAATAACGCTTGAGTCAACGCAAATGGCAGGCGAAGATTTGTTTGATACAGTATATCAAGTTGCTGAACCGGCGTTTTCTCAAGAGTTCCGGTTGAGAAGGTTCCAGCGCAGTTCACCAGTGTGTCGAGCGCCGTGAACTCCCGCTTAAGGCGTTGCGCGAGGCCATCAATGGCGGCGTCGACATTCAAATCCGCTTCGTGGATTAATACTGAGCGAGCGGTCGCACGGACGAGCTTGGCGACAGTCTCCAAGCGTCCCGGATCTCGTCCAACCAGACATACGGAGCCCCCGGTTGAAGCAATCGCAGTCGCTATCGCTCTGCCAATCCCCGAGCTCGCGCCGGTAATTACCGCGTTCAATTCGCTTGCCATTCCGATCTTCTAAGAAACAGCCAAAAACTCACTTCAGAAGCTGGTCGTATCTATCCGTGGACAAAGCAGTTCGGAGGACAATCGCTACTCTCTCTTTTTTAGCGGCCAGCGTGAACCTTGCTGCCATCATCACCCAGATGAAGCTTAGGCCCTTCAGTGTGAGCGATACCCCCCGCGTCATGGATTATGATGCACGTGCTTTCGCAGCGCTGAGGTTCTCCGGCTCGTAGAGCAGCTCGCCGCCGCCCTCGGTACCGTCGTCATAGAGCGCAACGACTTCCTGGGGGATCCGCGACAAATCCGTGCCGCGGAGATAGTCCCGCATGACCGTTCCGGTGCACGCCGAATCGATATTCGGCGCGCCGCGCTTTGCAACAGCATCATCTAAGTGAACGGTCCGGAAATCGATGCTGAAGCGCGTCATGCCGGATGTGTTGGGCACGCTCGAGTGCATTTGCGCACCGGAGAACAGGATGACGCCACCCACGGGACAAATTAGGCGAATCTGCGGATCGAGTTCCATTGGTTCGATTGCTCGCGGCAAAGGTCGCGGGTCTTCCTTGACGAGCTTCGCAACGTTCTCCCCGCGATGCAGCTTATTCCAGGTATAATAGTTATATCCCTCGGAGCTATTTCTGACCGGCTGGGTCCAATAGCTCGGATGGAACGCCATCGCGTTGTCCGATTCGATCTCGTAGATGGGCAGCCACCAATTGATCTGACAGCTGGGGGCTGAGTACCAGGTATCGCGATGAGGGTGCCAAGCGAAGGCGATGCCGGTCGTTAGATAGTTGTCGCTCGTCGAACTGCGCATTCGCGGTACGTCAAAATAGGTCCGCTCGAGGTCGCAGCCCAGATCTTCCAAAATGGCCTTAACGTGACGCTTTGACTCAGGATGATGTATGAATGCTGGCTTCAGCTTGCCAAGCAGCTCAGCGTAACGCTCAACATCCATACTATTTTGCGCCGTTCTTGGATCGACCTCGCTGAACGCGTCCTCGATCATGCACTTCGCAAAGTCGGTGAAAGCTAGGATGCTTGGCCGCGGTGAGTAGACGAACAGCTGCCCATCGTAAAGCCGCTGACGCCGCACATCATCGGAGAGCTCTGAGTCATAGAACACCGTGTTATTCATGGACGCGTCTTCCTCGCCAGCTTACCGCCTAGTGCCCGCTGGAGCTTGGCCCGCACCTCGGGCTGGTTCAAAGTATGCCAGTGCCGGTAGCTCACAGCAGCATCTCTACCATTTAAACCCAATGATTTGTAGCCTGTCATCAGACGCTTAAGGCACAGATTAATTAACTGCGCGTCGATCACATCAATCAGCGAAATTGGGCCATCGTAGGTCCTTTTCCGAAATTGCCGTAACGGGCAGGGGCCATGTAATGTCAAAACTCGGATCGTCATGGCGAATACCGCTGGCCGACTCCGGTACGTAGAGTTCCGAAATGAGGTAGCTGACTTCGGTAGCGTCGCTTAGTGTCTGGAAGCCGTGCGCGAATCCCTTCGGAATGTAAATCTGGCGATTATTGGAGCCTGACAGCTCGAAGGCCTGCCAGCGGCGGTAGGTCGGAGAATCCTTTCTGATGTCGATGATTACGTCCCAGATGGCGCCCTTCAGACAGCGCACGAGCTTCACTTCGCTGTGCGGCTCCCGCTGATAGTGCATACCCCGCAGCGTCCCCTTACGAACGGAG
>JBKPOZ010000144.1:0-11623 GCA_046733355.1 Pseudomonadota bacterium
GGACGAAGAGGTCGGAAGAGCGTCTACACCGACCGGAGCAGGTCGAGCGCTTGAGCTTGGGACAGGTGGTGTCGGCGCATGTTGTTTCATGAGCTGCGCTCATAGCTCCATGCACGTTCACGCAGCTAATCGATAACGCTGCGGGCTCATACAATAGTTCGAGGCAACCGGAGCGGCAGGAAAACATTGCACGTCAGAGCCATGAACGATCGAAGAAGCCAAAACCGAGCCGAGCCGCACGTCAGGCGAGAGCAGGCAGCGTCGAGTGCGGTACTGCTGCCGATCATGGCAGTAGTTTTTAGCGCGTTCCTCGTCATCGGCGTGGCGATACCGGTGCTGCCGCTGCATGTGCATCAGGGTCTTGGCCTCGGCACATTTCTGGTGGGGCTCGTGGCGGGCAGCCAATTTGCCGCTGCAATTCTGTCGCGGGTTTGGGCAGGTCGGGATGCGGACATCCGAGGCGCCAAGCACGCCGTTATCGCAGGGCTGTTCATCGCAGCCGCAGCCGGGCTTCTCTATTTTCTGTCTCTGAGTTTCGTCGCCACACCCGCTATGTCGGTGGTCATTCTGCTGCTCGGCCGCGCACTCCTCGGCGTTGGTGAAAGCTTCATCATTACGGGAGCGCAAACCTGGGGCTTGGCGCTCCTTGGCGTTGAAAACACCAGCAAGGTGCTGGCGTGGGTAGGCAGCGCGATGTTCGCTGCCTTCGCGCTGGGCGCACCGGCGGGCAGCGCCCTTTATGGCACATATGGCTTTGTAGCGATTGCCTTCGCGACGACGTTGCTTCCGCTTTTGACCGTGCTGTTCGTTGCGCCCCTCGCACGCGTTCCGACCGTGCGCCGCGCGCAGACGGACCTGACGAAGGTGATGGCGGTCGTGTGGGTCCCAGGAGTGGCGTCGGCGTTGAGCAGCATCGGCTTTGGCGCGATTACAGCCTTCAGCCCGCTGCTGTTTGTTGCGCGCGGATGGGATGCGTGGCCTGCATTTACCGCTTTCGCAGCCGCCTTCATCGTAACGCGTCTTTTCCTTGGCCACGTGGCCGACCGGTTCGGCGGTGCACGGGTCGCGCTCATTTGCGCAGCAATCGAAGCAGCGGGTTTGGCGCTGATCTGGCTTTCGCCCTGGTCTGCGCTCGCGCTGGTTGGGGCTGCGCTAACCGGCGTTGGGTACTCGCTCGTTTATCCCGGGTTCGGCGTCGAAGCCGTTGGCAAGGTGCCTGCGCAGAGTCGCGGACTCGCAATGGGCGCCTACACCGCCTTTCTCGATGTGGCGCTCGGCTTTGGCACGCCGGCTCTTGGCCTCCTCGCCGATGTCGCAGGTCTCGGCGCGGCCTTCGTCGCCAGCATGCTGGCTGCGCTCGGCGCCGCCGCACTTGCCGCGGCACTTCTCTTTGAGCCTCGCACTCGCGCCGGCGGTGTGCTCGCGCGCCCGCAAGGCATGCGTGTTCAAAAGAGGATGACATGCTGATTGCAATCTCAGCCGCGCTCGCTCTCATGACTTCGGCTCAAGCGCAGGAGTCCAGACCAATGTCGCCGTCCAATTCGATCACGGTTCAGGAAAGCGTCCGATCCGCTGCGCCCGCACTCGAAAAGTATGCTCGAGGGCCGCTGAGCGACTTGTGGAAGCGACCTGAACTCAATGCAAGGGACCGCAGCATCGTGACAGTGGCCGCGCTGATCGCGCGCAATGACGCTGTTGAATTGCCGTCGCATTTGATCTTGGCGCTCGATAATGGCGTCGCGCCACGCGAGATTTCGGAGATCATCACACATTTGGCATTCTATTCCGGCTGGCCGAACGCAATGACGGCTGTCCGGGCTGCGAAAGACGTGTTTGCGCAGCGGAATATCGGCGCCGATCAGCTTGCTGCCGCGGCGGTTTCTGCGCTTCCATTAAATGAAGCTGCTGAGGCAGATCGTGCTGCACGTGTCGCCGGTCAATTCGGCAGTGTCGCGCCCGGCCTGGTGCAGTACACAACCGACGTTCTCTTCCGCGATCTGTGGTTGCGGCCCGATCTTGCGCCGCGCGATCGCAGCCTGATTACCGTGAGCTCGCTGATTGCTTCCGGTCAGGTCGCGCAGATCCCGTATCATCTAAACAGAGCAATGGATAACGGCCTTACTCAGGCGCAGGCTGCGGAGGTGATTGCGCATTTGGCTTTCTATGTCGGTTGGCCGAACGCGTTCTCGGCACTCCCGGTCGCAAAGGAGGTATTCGAGAAGCGACACAAATGACGGCTCTCCTGCATGGCATAATGCGGGCGATCTTATTCGTCGAACGAGAGCGCAGTAAAAAGGGCTGACGCTTCGATCAGGAGCGGTAGCGAAGCGCATCGAGCACCAGGGCGAAAGCCGCGGAAGATTGCCGGCGGCTCGGGTAGAAGAGGTGGTAACCCGAATAAGCCGGACACCAATCGGCAAGCACCCGCCTCAAGCGACCCTTCTGTAGAAGGCCTGCGACCATGCCTTCCGGCACGTACGCAAGGCCGCAGCCCGTAACCGCCGCCTTGAGCAGTTGGGCAGTACCGTTAAACGTAAGCTGCCCCTCCACGCGAACGCGGAGCTCGCGGCTACCCCTCTCGAATTCCCACGCGTATACGTTGCCGTGCCTTGGCAAGCGCAGATTTATGCAGTTGTGGCTCAGCAAGTCCTGCGGTTTGTTCGGCTCTGGATGTGTCTTGAAGTAACCGGGCGCGCCCACCACAGCCATGCGCATGTCAGGCCCGATTCGTACTGCGATCATGTCCTTCGCGACCTGTTCGCCACTGCGGACACCAGCGTCATACTGCTGAGCAACGATATCGGTTAGCCCGTAATCAACGATCATCTCCACTTTAATTTCGGGGTACTCGCGCAAGAGCTTCGCGAGCTTTGGCAATAATACCGTGTCGATCGCGAATTCAGTGGCGGTAATCCTGATCCTGCCCGCCGCTTCTGCCGAAGTTCCTTCACGGCCTGAAGTTCGGCTGCTATCTCCTCCAATCGCGGCGCGATGTTGTGGAGCAGACGTTCGCCCGCTTCAGTTGGAGAAACGCTGCGGGTAGTCCGAGTCAAAAGGCGAACTCCGAGCCGCGCTTCGAGTTCTCTGATGGTGTGGCTCAGCGCTGATTGGGAGACGCCCAGCTTCGCCGCGGCCTTCGTGAAGCTGCGTTCCTGACCTACGGCAATGAATGCAAGGAGGTCATCGAGTTGTCGGCGCTGCATTTATGGGGCCTGTTCATAAGTCTTTGCCGATTCTAGCGCCTAGTCACGGCTAAGCGAGGGCTAAATCAGTATCGCAAGTGAGGTGGGCGGACGCCGCTCGGCTGAAGGCACAGCGGGCGCTGTGCTTTTTGCCTTTCGCAAAAACCAACTAAGCGCCCACGGTTAACAGGATTTAACCGCAGTCCTTTAATTTCTTTCGCAAGTGAGCGAGGCCAGCGCTGCGGCGAAAGCGGCCGCGCTTGAGACTGCAATCTCGTGTCTGCGCGTGCCCTTTTCCGATCACACGCTCTCGGTCACCGCGTCTGCCGGCATAACGATCATTCGGCCCGAGGATACGCCGATCAAGGCAATGTCGCGGGCAGATGTCGATATGATGCTGCGAAAAAAGGCCCGGCAATCGGAACGCGCCGCGTGGAGGGATGCGGCCGCCGAATCGCGATTGCGGGTGGCCTAGCCTCGCAATCCAAGCTCGCGAAAGAGGCGCCCCCAACGTCTCACTCGCGTCGGGTCGATCCCGGCAAGCAGAAGGCTTTTCCACACACCAGTCGAAACCGTGTCATAGATTGGCACGTCGAGTTCACGCTCGAGCTCCTCCACCAACGGAGCGCCGCGCAAGTTGGTGCAGATGATTGCGATGGCGTCAGGACGCGTGGCCGCCACCTGCCGCGTCATGTCGCGGATTTGATCCTCAGAGACTTCGGAAAACGAGAAGTTGTCGCTCAGGCCGAGATGCCGCTCGGCCGCGCACTCGATCCCGAGGGCCGAGTAGTTGCCCGCGATCCTCGCCTGCACCTCGTCAACATAGGGTGTGACCAGGCCCAATCGACGTGCGCCCGTTTGCTCCAGAATGCCGTTGAGCGCCAGCATGGAGGTGGTCGCCCGAATGCCGGTTTCCGCGGTGATCTTGCCGCAGAGCTGGCGGTCGGCTTCAAAGCCGAGCCAGCCGGAGGACGTGCCGTTCCAGGCGATGACATTTACCCTGGCGTGCGCCAGCAGCTCTGCGGCGCGGAAGATCTCGCGCTCGTCAAACTGCGCCAGTGCGGAAGATGAGAGCGCGATCTCGGTGACGCGAAAACGCGAGAAGTGCACGGAAACCTCGGGCAATGCTGCGAGCATCGCCTGGGTTACAGGCTCGAGCACCGTGTTCGACGAGGGCGTGAGCATGCCCAGAAGGACGCGTTTCATGCAGAGCGCGATCCGTCCGATTGAATCTGTTTCTTATGCATGCCGCGCGAGGCTTCTGCTGACAAAGCGGGCTGAGCGTGCCGCGGTTGCGGCATGCTCCGCCGCTCCCCATTTACCGCACATGTCCGAGCACAAGGTTACATTGACGTGGCAGCGCGGAGGCGCCGAGTTCTCCTATCAGAAATATCCGCGCGATCACACCTGGAGCTTCGACGGCGGCCATAGCATGACCGGAACCGCCGCCCCGGCGTATCTCGGCAATCCGGCGCATGTGGATCCGGAGGAGGCGTTTGTCGCCTCCGTTGCGAGCTGCCACATGCTCACGTTCCTCGCCATCGCCTGCAAGCAGAAGTTCGTGCTCGATTCCTACGAGGACGAGGCGGTCGGTTTCATGGAAAAGAACGCGGAAGGACGGCTCGCAATCACGCGCATCGAGCTGCGCCCGAAACTCGCCTGGAGCGGCGATCGCAAGCCGAGTGCGAAAGATCTCGAGCAGATGCACCATGCCGCGCACGAGAACTGCTTCATCGCAAACTCCATCAAGACGCAGGTGACGGTGGCTGACCGGAGCTGAGTCATTCCATGCCACCAACAAATATCTCGCGCCGTCATCCTGAGGCGCCAGCGAGCATAGCGAGCGAGCCTCGAAGGATGCACGGCCACCGCTCGGGCCGCCATCCTTCGAGGCTCGGCGCGTTGCGCCGAGCACCTCAGGATGACGGGGCAGGGTCGGCGCTGTCGGCAGGGATGAGCGGCGTCAGCCCGGGCGGGCGCCCGAAAATTTCACGACCTTGCCCCATTTGTCGATCTCGTCCGCGACCAGCTTGCCGAAATCGGCTGGCGAGCCTACGAGCGGCGAGCCGCCGAGCTCGGCGAGGCGCGCCTTGATGCTGGGATCGGCGAGGCCGGCGTTGATCTCCTTGTTCAGCAGCGTGACGATCTCCTGCGGCGTATTTTTCGGCGCGCCCACGCCGCCCCAATAGCTCGCCTCGAAGCCGGGCACGAACTCGCCGACGGTCGGCACGCCTGGCAATGCATCGGACGGCGCTGCCGTGGTCACCGCCAGCGCGCGCAGCTTGCCGGCCCGGATCTGCTCGATCACCTCCGGCAGCACCGCAAACATGACCTGAACCTGCCCGCCAAGCAGATCCGTCAACGCAGGCGCGCCGCCGCGGTACGGAACATGCACCATGTCGATCCCGGTCATCATTTTGAAAAGCTCACCCGCCACATGCGGCGGTGTGCCGATCCCTGCAGACGCCATATTGATCTTGCCCGGATTAGCTTTGGCATAGGCGATGAACTCGCCAACTGTCTTGGCGGGAAACGAGTCGTTGACGTCCATGACCAACGGCGCGCGGATCATGCTCGCCACCGGCGCGATGTCGCGGATGAGGTCATAATTGAGCTTCTCGTAGAGCGTCGCATTGATTGCATGGGTCACCGTGAGCATGGCGAGCGTGTAGCCGTCCGCGGGCGCTCGCACCGCCATTTCGGTGGCGATATTGCCGGCAGCGCCCGGCCGGTTCTCGACCACGAATTGCTGCCCCAGCCGATCGGAAAGCCACTGGCCGATCACGCGCGCGAGGATGTCGTTCGCGCCGCCCGCCGGAAAACCCGAGATCAGGCGCACGGGCCGGTTCGGATACGCCTGCGCAGACGAAATGCGCGAGAGCGCAGGCATCGTAGCGGAAACGATTGCCGCCTGCAGAAATCGTCTGCGCATGAGCTTCATGAGGCGGCAACGCCTTCTCGGCTTTTCATGGCGAGGCTCGCAAGAATGCGACGCACGACCTCCTGGGGGCCTGCATCGATCGAAATGAAAATTGGCATCTCCTCTTCGCCAGGCTCCTCCAACGCAGCAAACTGACTGTCCAGCAAATCCGCCGGCATGAAATGCCCATGGCGCAGCGCGAGGCGCGAGGCGATCAGCTCGCGGGTGCCTTGCAGATAAACCAGCCGCACGTCGGCATGATTGCCAAGCAGGATTTTCCGGTAGGCGCGCTTGAGCGCCGAGCAGCCGATCACCGCATGCTCGCCTTTCCGCCGCGCCTCATCCATCCATGCCGCGATGGCGTTGAGCCACGGCCAGCGGTCGTCATCGGTGAGCGGGTGGCCGGCATGCATCTTTTCCACATTGGCCTTGGGATGAAACCAGTCGGCATCCTCGTAGTCCCAGTGCAGCGCCACCGCGAGCTTGGCCCCGATGGTGCTCTTGCCCGAGCCCGACACGCCCATCACGATGATGAAGGCGGGCTCGCGCGCGTCAGGCGGCATCGCCGGCGCACCGATTCGACAGATGCAGTAACCGCCAGGCGCGGCGATCGCGCGCCAGAAGCTGGTCCGCTGCATCGGGACCGTTCGTCCCCGCCGCATAGTTCGGAAAATCGCTCGGTGCGTAATGCGCCCAGGCGTCGAGAATCGGCTGCACCACCGCCCATCCTGCCTCGATGTTGTCCGCGCGCTGGAACAGCGTCGCATCGCCGATCATGCAGTCGTAGAGCAGTGTCTCGTAGCCGGTGTTGGGCAGCGTCTTGAAGTAAGTCTGATAGCAGAAGTCCATGCTCACGCTGTCGAGCACCACCGCGGGGCCCGGCCGCTTGGCGGCGAACTCGAGCGCAATGCCCTCATCCGGCTGGATGCGCAGCAGCATCCAGTTCGGATGCATCCGCTCGACATCCGTGCCACGGAAGAGTGAATAGGGCGCCTGATGAAACAGGATGGCGATCTCGGTGCGCCGGCGTGACATGCATTTGCCGGTGCGCAGATAGAACGGCACGCCGGCCCAGCGCCAGTTGTCGATAAACAGCCTGCAGGCGACGAAAGTCTCGGTCGCGGAATCCTTCGCCACGTCGGGCTCGTGGCGGTACGCATTCACCGGCCGGCCCATGACGCTGCCGGCGCCGTACTGGCCGCGCACGGCGTTGCGCAGCGCCTCGGCCTCGCTCATCGGCCGCATCGCCTTGATCGCTTCGGCTTTTTTCGTGCGCACGGCATCGGCATCGAAGGAGGTCGGCGGCTCCATGGCGGTCATCGCGAGCAGCTGAAACAGATGGTTCGGCACCATGTCGCGCAGCGCGCCGGTTTTTTCATAGAACTTACCCCGGCGCTCGACCCCCACGGTTTCAGACGCCGTGATCTGCACATGATCGATGTGTCCTCGATTCCAGATCGGCTCGAACAATCCATTGGCAAAGCGCAGGGCAATGAGGTTCTGCACCGTTTCCTTGCCGAGGAAATGATCTATTCGGTAGATCTGATGCTCGGCGAGCGTCTTGAGGATATCCGCATTGAGCGCCTTGGCCGAAGGGAGATCGTGCCCAAAGGGCTTCTCGATCACCACCCGCCGCCAATGCCCCTCCTTTTCCTCTGTCAGCCCCGCGGTGCCGAGGCCCGCGACCGCTGTGGCAAAGAGCCGGTCCGGTATGGCGAGATAGAACAGATAATTCCCCGCCGTGCCCGCTTTCGCATCGAGCTCGGCAAGATGCGCGCCAACTCTGCGGTAAGTCTCCGGATCGTTCAGGTCTCCCGGCAGATAGCTCATGCGCTCCGTGAGCCAGCCCCACGCCTCGGCATCCAGACGGTCTGCCTGAAATTCGCCGCCGCCGCGCGCCACGAACTCATTCATCATGTTCGCGAGGTTCTCGCGCCACTGCGCGGTCGTTTGCGACGTCGTGGCGACACCGACAAGCTGAAACTTCTGCGACAGACGCTGCGCGCGCACCAGCTCATAGAGCGCCGGCACGAGCAGGCGCTTGGTCAGGTCCCCCGCCGCCCCGAAGATCACCATGGCGCAGGGCGGCGCGGGATCCGCGCCGTTCTCGGCAGTCGTTGTGCTGTCCTGCGCGCGAGTCAGTTCCTGCATGCGAGCATCTCCCGCGCGAGATCAACAATGCGCTCAGGTTCGAAGCCGAACTTGCGTTGCAGCTCCTTGAGCGGAGCGGAGGCGCCGAACGTTTTCATGCCGACTACTTTGCCCCTCGCTCCGACATATCGGTCCCAGCCAAGTGTCGATCCCTGCTCGATGGCGATGCGCGCCGTCACTTGCGGCGGCAGCACGGCCTCGCGATACGCTTGCGGCTGATCCTCGAAAATATCCCACGATGGCATCGAGACAACGCGCGAGCGAACTCCCTCGGATGTCAGTTTTTCGTGCGCGTCGACGGCAAGCGAAACCTCGCTGCCGGTGGCAATGACAATGATCTCGGGTGCACCGTCCTTCGGGTCTGCAAGCACATAGGCGCCGCGTGCAACACCTTCGGCAGAGGCGTAGCGCCTCCGATCCAGGATCGGGAGCGCCTGCCTCGACAGCACGATGGCGGCCGGTTTGTGACGCAGCTGCATGATGGTGCGATAGGCTTCCACCACCTCGTTGGCATCCGCAGGTCGAAGCAGCACGAGTCCCGGGATGGCGCGCATGGAGATGAGCTGCTCGACCGGCTGGTGCGTTGGCCCGTCCTCGCCGTCACCCATGGCGTCGTGGGAAAATACCCAGATGACCGGCAGCTCCATCAGGGCGGACAACCGGATCGCCGGCCGCGCATAGTCGCTGAAGATGAAGAATGTCGACGCGAACGGCCGCAGCTTCGATATCGAGAGGCCATTGGATATCGCCGCCATCGCGTGCTCGCGCACGCCAAAATGCAGGTTGCGTCCGTCGGGGGTGGCCGCGCCGAAATCGCCGGCGCCGGGAAATTTCAGCGCCGTGCGCGTCGAGGGCGCGAGATCGGCGGCGCCGCCGACGAGCCATGGAATTTTTTCGGCGAGCGCGTTGAGCACTTTGCCGGAGGCGTCGCGGCCCGCAATGCCCTTGCGGTCGGGCGCAAAGCTGGGCAGGTCGCGATCCCATCCGGCCGGAAGCTCCCGGCGCTGCATCTGCTCGATCTCGGTTGCGAGCTGCGGGAAATCTTTCCGGTAGCTGGAGAACAGCGCCTGCCAGGCTTCGCGCGCGGCCTTGCTGCGCGCGCCGATGCCCGCATCGAAATGCTCGCGCACGCCTTCGGGCACGAAGAACTTGGCATCCTCCGGCCACCCATAGGCATGCTTTGCGAGCCGGACCTCCTCCTCGCCGAGCGGCTCGCCGTGCGCGGCCGCCGTGTCGACCAGGTGCGGCGCGCCGTAACCGATGTGGCTGTGCAGGATGATCAGCGTGGGCCGGCCCCTGGTCTCGCGAAAGACGGCGAGCGCGCGCTCGATCTCGCCGGTGTCGTTCGCATCGCCGACGCGCAGCACGTTCCAGCCGTAGGCGAGGAAGCGCGCCGCCACGTCCTCGGTGAAGGCAAGGCGCGTGCTGCCTTCGATGCTGATGTGATTGTTGTCATAGATCCAGCACAGGTCGTCGAGCTCGAGATGGCCGGCGAGCGAAGCGGCTTCCGAGCCGACGCCTTCCATCAGGCAGCCGTCTCCGCATATGGCGTAGATGTTGTAATTGAACACATCGAAGCCTTCTTGGTTGTAGCGGCTGCCCAGCCATTTTCGCGCGATCGCCATGCCGACGCTGGTCGCGATGCCCTGGCCGAGCGGACCCGTTGTCGCCTCCACGCCCGAGGTCCAATGATATTCCGGATGACCCGGCGCTTTGCTGTCGAGCTGCCGGAAACGGCGGATGTCATCGAGTGTGACTGCCGGCTTGCCAACGAGCTCATACTCGGCATTCACGGCTTGCGTGCCGGTCAGGTACAGCACCGACCAGAGCAGCATGGACGCGTGACCGTTCGACAGCACGAAACGGTCGCGGTTCGGCCAGATCGGATCTTTCGGGTCGAAGCGCATGACCCGGTTCCAGATCGTGTAGACGAGCGGCGCGAGCGCCATGGGCGTGCCGGGATGGCCCGAGTTCGCCTGCTGAACCGCATCGATCGACAGCGTGCGAATAGTATTGATGGCGAGCTGGTCGAGCTGCTCGCCGCGCATGCGCCTCGCTTTTGCCTGCTCAAGCATTTCCTGCCTCTTTCTTTTTATTAATGCGCGGCCGGTGCGGACCACGACGGTCGTGACGCGTGTAGGGGCGGGTTTCAAACCCGCCCTGTTGCGACAATGTTCGATCGCCAGATATTCGCGGGATCATCGGCCCACGCAGGCGAGCCAACATGATTCTCCTCGCGGTGGAGAAAGGGCGGGTTTCAAACCCGCCCCTACAAGCGGCCTGACCGGTGATCATGCCTGCCGCCCTTCGTCTGGCTTTTTCTCCACGTGCCCGCCGAACTCGTAGCGCATCGCCGAAAGGACCTTGTCGGCGAAATCGGCTTCGCCGCGCGAGCTGAAACGCTCGTACAGCGCCGACGAAAGAACGTGCGCCGGCACACCTTCGTCAATCGCAGCCTTGATGGTCCAACGCCCTTCGCCCGAGTCCGAGACCCTTCCCTCGAAACCCGCAAGCTCCGCGTCCTTGATGAACGCGGCCGCGGAAAGGTCGAGGAGCCATGATGCGATCACGCTGCCGCGCCGCCACACCTCCGTGATCTCGGCGATGTTGAAATCGTAGCGATAGTGCTCGGGGTTGCGCAGCGGCGTGGTCTCCGCATCGGCGGCATGCCCGGCCTTGCCGATATTCGCGGCCTTGAGCACAGCGAGGCCTTCCGCGTAGGCGGCCATCACCCCGTATTCGATGCCGTTGTGCACCATCTTGACGAAATGCCCGGCGCCGTTCTGCCCGCAATGGAGATAGCCCTCCTCGGCGGTGCCGCTGTCGGCCTTGCGCCCCGGCGTGCGCGGGATGTTGCCGCGCCCCGGCGCGAGCGTCGCGAAGATCGTATCGAGATGCTTCACCACGTCCGCCTCGCCACCGATCATCATGCAATAGCCGCGCTCGAGCCCCCAGACGCCGCCGCTCGTCCCCACGTCGACGTAATGAATGCCCTTCGCGGAAAGTTCCTTGGCGCGGCGGATGTCATCGATGTAATAGGAGTTGCCGCCGTCGATGACGATGTCGCCGCGCTCGAGATGCGGCACCAGATCCACAATGGTGCTGTCCACCACGTCCGCCGGCACCATCAGCCAGACGGCGCGCGGCTTGCGCAGCGCGCCCACAAACTCTGCGAGCGACGCGCTGCCGACCACCTTCTCTTTCACAAGCTCCTGCATCGCCTTGGGCGACATGTCGAACACGACGCATTCGTGACCGCCGCGCAGCAACCGCCGCACCATGTTGGCGCCCATGCGCCCCAGCCCGATCATTCCCAGCTGCACGAGGACTCTCCTATCCTGCGGCGAACGCCTGCGGGCCCCCTCTCCCC